>NZ_CP012752.1:301136-602272 GCF_001302585.1 Kibdelosporangium phytohabitans
CGTACGTCATCGGCGAGCATTCCTTGTACAGGTCCGGCAGCTCCTCCGGTGAACCGCCGAACAGCGCACGGTCGAACGCCCGCAACGGCTCCATCTCGTCCTCGTACGCGGCCAGGTAGTCCGCCACGGGCACACCGCCGACCACCGCGGCCCACTTGTCCGGCTGGACCCCTGCGGCGAGCAGGCTGAGGTAGCCACCCCACGAAGCGCCCGCGACGACACACCTGTCCGGATCAGCGAGCCCAGTGCTGACTGCCCACTTGTGCACGGCCGCGACATCCGCGAGTTCGGTCAGGCCAGGACGGCCTTCGATGGCGTCGCGCCACGCGGAGCCGTAACCCGTCGAGCCGCGGTAGTTCACGTGCACCACGGCGAAACCGGCGTCGACCCACGCCGCGCGGTACGCGGAGAACCTGTCCTCGTCCGCCGAGTGCGGCCCGCCGTGGAGGCTGAAGACCGTCGGCAACGGGCCATCCGGCGCGTTGCCCGGCCGCGCGATCAGCGCGTGCACATCGCCGCCTTCGCTTGGCACGAAGGCATCCGTGAGATTGACCGACCCCGGGGCCCTGTCGCCTGGCGGCGTCAACAGGACACGGTCGGTGCCGTCCACGTGCAGTGCGCGGATCATCGGCGGCTCGGCAGCCGACGACCAGGAGTACTCGATCGTCCCGTCCGGGCGTACTCCTGCCGAACCGACTGTCCCGGCCGGAGTGTCCAAAAGCGAGAGCGAGTCGGACTCGATCTCGTAACGGTGCAACGTGTTGCGTGCTTGGTGCGTATGGCTGACAAGCAGCGACCGGCCATCGGGGTACCACGCGGCGGACAGCTCGCCCGGCAGTTCGAGCCGGATCTCGGTCTCGGTGTCCGCGACGACGTCCCAGATCAGCAGTTCCTCACGACCGTGCCGCTCGTGCAGCACGAGAAGTCGTTGATCACCGGCAACCGGGCTGAACCCGATGGCGTCAAGGCCTTTGCCCTTGCCGTCCCACCTGTCGGCGACCGCTTCGCCGCCCGTGGTGACCACACGCAGGGCCGTGTGCCGGTTGTCGCCGTGCTCGGAGTGGGCGATGGCGAGGTACTGCTCGTCACGCGACAGCGCTGCCACACCCGCGTCGTGCTCGTTGGCGTAGATGACCTGACCAGGCCTGCCGTCTCTGGCGACGACGATCGTGGTGCCGTCGTCGTTGGAGATGCCGATCACGTTGATCGACTGCCCGATCTCCACCCCGGCGGGGTAACCCCGCGGCACTTCGGGGATCGCGGGCGACGGATCGGCGTCGACCGGCCGCCCGGCGAACGGCTCGACCACCCAGCTGCCGAACTCGTCGCCGTCGGTGTCGGCGAACCACCAGATGTGCTCGCCGTCGGGGCTGATAGTGGAGTTGTACGTGCCGTTGGGGCGGTCGGTGACCTGCCGGTGGTTGCCCGTCAGCCGATCCCACGCATATGTCTCCCACACCCCGCTGGCGTTGGAGGTGTACACGTTGCGGTCGGGCGCGTCACGGGCCCATTCGGGCAGGCTGACTCGGGCAGCACGGAATCTGGCCCGCCACCGCGCGTCCTCGTCCGCGTCGGTGAACAGGTGCTCCGGCTCCTCTGCTGCGGGATGCTTCGTCACAGCATCGATCCTGCCTCATCCCCGGACTGATTCCGTTGACCCACCGAATCAATGACACCCGGTAATCAACCGGCACGGCCATTGGGAGGAAGCTCCTCGGCGAGGATCTGATCAACCTTCCGCGAAGCCGCCCGCAACGCCGAGACACCCCGGCCGGCGCAGACAAGCCCGAACCCGACGACCAGAACGATCCAAAATGGAACAAGAAAGCCGAGAAGAATGAGCAGGCAGACGAAAAATCCCACGGTAACGGTTCGGACGGCGTGCGGCCGGAAGCTGGGGCTGTGCGTGGAGAGGCTACTCATACCGGGTCCTTCCGCCAGCTGAACGCCCCGAGTCGGACGTTCGTGGTCTACTCGCGTTGATCAACCTCCTCGTTACCCAAAGTGAGTTGAACCCTCAACCTTCACTCTTTCGGATTATTCTTTCTGGGAAAACTCGTGCCACGTATGGACTTTGTGCTCTTCCCTGGTTTCCGGTGTGTGCCCCTCGCTGCCTGGTTTCTCTGGGGGTGTGCCTCGTCGGCGGGCTGGCCTCCGAGAGAGGTGGGGGCGTGTCCCCTTCTCTCCCGTATGGCCTGCCGGAGGCAACCACACGCGTCCAGGGGCCCGTGTGGTTTGCGTTTGGGGTTGGTGTGGGTGGGCGGACCCCTGGACACGTGTGGTTGGGCTGCGCCCAGGCCATACGGGAGAGAGGGAACACGAAGGGGGTGTGTGCGCTGGCGCGCTTGTGGGGATGGGTGAGGTCCGTATCGCTGCCGCTGTGCCTCTTCGGGCAGGCGGACCTCACCCACTACCGCCCCCACTGCGGAGGTGGTGCCGGTGGCGGTGTTGGTACCGGTGGCGGTGGTGGTGCTGGTGGCAGTGGCGGCCCAGCGCAGGGCCCCGCACCTCGAAGTCGCAATAGTCACCACTCAACGAACGCCTCCGGCACCCCTCGCACCGGGAGTCACCGCTCGAAGCGCCTCCGGCGCTTTCACACGGGAGTCACCGCTCGAAGCGCCTCCGGCGCTCCTCACGGGGGCGCCTCCGGCGCCCGGGTTGGTCCAAGCGCATCGCACCCAGCGCTGGTTCAAAAGGAACAAGCACCGTGGGGGGCCTGGGGGGGCTCGGCCCCCCAAAGAAAAAACGAGGCGCCCCAGGGAAGGTTGAAAACCGACCAAAGGGCGCCCGAAGCCGAGTCGGGGTGGCGGGATTCGAACCCACGACCTCTTCGTCCCGAATACAGTCCACCGTCGGCTGTGACCTTGGCCGGGTGGAGAAAGGGCAGGTTAGCGGCGTCGGTGTGCGTTGGTTCGTGGAGGCGTCTGGGCACGTGGATTGGAGAGTCTTCTCCCAGATTTCTCCCGCGAGGGGCTGTCGTGAGTCGATGCCGGTCGCCCCCACCCCGGCATGAGCGACAAGGGGCGGCAAACTCGCCGTCCTGAGAAGCGCGTCGATCCGGGCTCCACGGCGTGGGCAGCATGGGGACGTGACACGTGCCGCTAGCTATGCGTGGCAGCTCGCGGTGTTTAGGCTGTCGTGCCGGTCTCCGCAGTCACTCCTGCGGCGTGATTATCCGTCCGAATCGGCGCGATCTGGCAACGCATGTGCCTGGTCACGTTCGCTCCCGCGGCCTGCGGAGTCTTCGCACGAAGCGCAAAGCTCTGCGGCCCACTGCCACGCTGAGCTCGGATTGCGGAGATAGAACCGCCGCCGCGAGTCGTTCCGCGGCAGGGGCGTTAGTAGACCGACCGCTACTAGAGCCTTAAGCGGCTGCTGCAGGTTGCTGACCGTCACGTCCAACGTTCGCCCGAGATCGGTCAGACAGACGATCCCGTCGCTTGAGTCAGCAACCGCGAGCATCAGTTCGAGCCGGTACCGCTGACCGAAGGCGGCCTGGGAGAGCTCCCTGAGCCTAGTCAAACGATCTTCCGACACACACCCATGATACGGCTTACCCATTACGGACATCTCGTAAGATGTAGCGTGACGAGAGGTGGATTATGAGCGACCGATCCGCGATTGAGTGGACTGAGGCGACGTGGAATCCGACGACCGGTTGTGACCGTGTCTCGGCTGGCTGCGACAACTGCTACGCGTTGACATTGGCCAAGCGGCTCAAGGCGATGGGCGCTGAGAAGTATCAAGCAGACGGTGATCCACGGACATCGGGACCCGGTTTCGGAGTTTCCCTACACGAAGCCACCCTTAGGCAGCCGTACCGCTGGCGCAATCCACGCGTCGTCTTCGTCAACTCCATGAGCGATCTCTTCCACGCCAAGGTTCCGGTGAGCTTTGTCCGGCGGGTGTTCGAGGTGATCGCCGACACACCGCAGCACACATATCAAGTACTCACCAAGAGAGCCTCCCGGCTGCGCAAGTTGGCTGATCAACTCGACTGGCCGCCCAACCTGTGGATGGGCGTCAGCGTGGAAAACTCCTCCCAGCTTGGCCGCATCGATGAGCTCCGTGGGGTGCCGGCAGCGGTTCGCTTCTTGTCTTGCGAACCACTGCTAGGCCCGCTGACGGGCCTTGAGTTGAACGGTATTGGATGGGTAATCACGGGTGGCGAGTCCGGACCAGATGCACGGCCTGTGGATCCTGCCTGGGTGCGGGACATCAGGGACGCATGCCAGCAAGAGCAAGTGCCGTTCTTCCATAAGCAGTGGGGTGGACGCACGCCTAAGTCGGGGGGGCGTGAACTTGACGGCCGGATTTGGAATGAGATGCCGGTAGCAGCTACGGCATAACGACGTATCCCGCCCGGACAATCGTGAGTTTGCGCAGCTTCTTGGTCGTGTTACGTGGCTGAACGACGTTCTCGTCAGCTAGCCGGTCCCAAGCGCGGCGCACATGCTTTTCACGCGCCAGTCCCAGAGTTGTGCCATATATCTCGTCGAATTGACTTTGGACAGATACCGTCGACTGTTGGGCAATTAGCTGTCGAATATTGGCCGTCACAACGTCGGTCCATTCCGTTTCAAGCCGCTGCTCAACCGTCCTTGCATCCTTTTCAGAAACATCGACTATGAATTCGCTGCCAAACAGGTCCGGCTGCGTCTGTTGCTTGGCAAGTTCTTCCGCCAGATCGATCTGTCGGAAGTGCGATCGCCAATCGCCGTTCGCGCCGGATACGGCACAATTGAATTGGTAAGGCGCTGCTGGGTGCCGGTAGAACAGGATCATCAGGAATAGCGGCGGATGACCGGGTCGCCGACTGATGGGAACGGCGAAGGATCGGAACCCTGTTGTTGTTTCAACTACCTGACAGAATTCTGAGGCGACTTTCCGTGCCGCTGCAGCTGCGGACCCACGAGACCCGGAGACTCGAGCCTGTCGAAAGCTGTCGCGCCACCACCGACCGCCTAGGAAGTTGTCAACTCGCTCCAGCGTTGCTGATCGGCCGGAAGTTGTACGTTCGTCATCGGTTTCTTCACCGGACAGGAAACCGCCGATTCGCCAAACCATTTCAAGATTCAAGTTCAGTAGCACCTCCGTCTTTAGGTCGCCGCGATTCATGAGCTTGTCGACCATTTGTTGATAAGGGAGAGCGGTGCCGAACGGATCTAAAAAGGCGAGCAGAGGTGAGTCTCCTGTAAGGCTGAGTGCATCGTCGAGGCAGTGTTCGACGTCACCATGCATCACCTCGTATTTCAGGGTCGCCGGCGCCTCCTCTGACAGCACTTGGCGGAGGTTGCTCGCATATGCGGCGTCGCGCTCGATGAAGATACAATGAAGGTCTCGCGACCATTTCGCAACGTTGCTTGCATTCTGTACGGCTAGCAGCGGCGAGCCCGGCGAGCCGATAGCTTCCCCCGGCTCTGGCTCATAACGACCCGGGCCCGCATAACCGTCCAGGTAAACGACACGGCCGCCAGTGCTTGTCGACCCGGTCATCGTGGCAAACACCGGCGGATACCGAGTGAGAATCCCGTGTTTGAGCACGGCTGCTGCCTGCTTCTTCTGGAAGAAGTCATCGTGTGCCGTCATGTCGTCTGCGGCTCCCGCTCCGGTTCCGGACAGCAATGCTCAATCAGACTGACAGAAGCGCACGAAGGCGTCGTCGCCTGCACGGGTGACTGGCGGGGCGCAGGAGGCAGGGCCTCTTCGCCTCCGCCGTTGAGCAGAACCGGTCTGTGGTGACAGGACACTGTCGGGACAGAACAAGATCAGCCCTTCACCTCGTTCGCGCAGGTGGAGGCCTGCGGAGTCTTCGCACGAAGCGCAAAGCTCTGCGGCCCACTGCCACGCTGAGCTCGGATTGCGGAGATAGAACCGCCGCCGCAAGTCGCTCCGCGGCAGCAGGTCGGCGGTGTCAAGCACCGCCTGCTCGCCGCGGCGCGCGGCCTCGACCAGGCGTTGCTCCAACTCGGTCAGGTCCGTTACCCGAGGGGCAAGACGGTCGTCATTCACGCTTCTACTTTCGCGCACCCCGCCCAGTCAGGGACACCGCGCCACCGCACGCGTGTCGAACCTGTGTTCGACTACAGCTATGCTCCGATCATGGTCTTGTCTGGGGATCCCGTGGGGTCGAAGTGGCGACCTCACGGCGATGTTGTGTATCGCACCGACAACCTTGGCGCACGGGTCGGTGTGCTGCCCGCGACCTGCTTCAGTGGCGAGCACTCGCTACATGTGGTGGGTTACCGGGCTCTGGAGTTGGAGTCCTACCTGAAGATCACCTGCCTAGCGTGCGACGACAAGACTTCGCCACGGGCTGACTACTACTGGGCGCTATATACCACACCGCCCCGGCCGGACCGGGCCGAATTGGACGACGCGCCGTACAAGGACCTGACCGAACAGATTGCACAACGCAAACGTCGTCCAGCCCCGGGTTGAGGTCAGTCACTGGGGTACGTGACGATAGATGCAGGACCAGTTCGCAAGACGCCGTGATGCCCCTGTCATGTGGACTTAGTCAGGCGTCGGACAAGCCAATCAGCTGCGCCCTGGATTCCGCCGGTCTTGAGGCGCCCCAAGGCAGTGCGCATTGCAGCGTGTCGGTGAGGTACGACCATGTCCCTCACCATGGTGGTCAAGCTGTCACCGTCGTCGCTGTAGATGTCGAATGATGGTGCGCCGACAAGCTGTTCCATTCGTGTCGTCAGGTGGTCCATCTCGGAGTTCCCATGTTCCCGCAAGGTGATCATTGGCAGACGCAGTCCGACGCAATCGGTCAGTGTGCCCATCCCCGGTCGGCATACCACTACGTCCAAGTCCTGCAGTGGAATGTCGCGAAACAGTACGCCAGCCTCCGGGACGCAGGCGGCAAGTTGTGGATCCACCGCGAGGTTGAAGCCCCTGCATCGTGCGAGACGTTGAACCATGGGGCACATGGCCTCCACGATCGCGGCAGTCGCACCGACAGCCACTCCTACGACAGGAAGATGCTCTCTGAGAGTGTTGCGCGTTATTCCGTTGTGTGGCTGACACATCCATGGCAGCGGCACCGCTGTGGTTTGGTCGAGCACGTCCGGCATCGCCACATCGGCTACGCACAACATCGGGGGTCGGTGGTTGGCCAACAGGGTCCGTTCGTGCTCGACGAACGCCCCGATCTCTGGAACTGTCAACAGAAGAGGATTAGAAAGTACGCTCGACCATAGAAAGGATCCCATAAGAACTGCCTCCGGACGGACCTGTAAGACACCAGCGAGGTTGTCGCTGATCACTAAGTCGGCAGGGTGGTCGCTGGTCAGGCGAGCAATATTGTCAGGCCAACTTCGCAGTGAGCGCGCGATCTCCTCGGATTCGGTGGACCAAAGTGGACCGACGGTGGTGGGTGTGACCGTGGCGTGCTCAGCCAGTCGAGCTGCGACCGGCCATGTGTCATTCAGTCGCTCCCAATGGGACTGGTTGCACACCAGGGAAATCTGAGTATCGACCAAGGTCGAAACATGATCCAAGACCGCGATGGTGCGCCGTAGATGACCGAGTCCGTTGGATGACACAATGGCCGTCACTGCGTACGTCCTGCCGAGTGAATTTGCCACTATGCGCCCTCGTGACGGTACAACGGGGTGACAGGTTCGACCTTCCGCATTGTGAGTTGGCTAGCAGGGTCGAATTCGTACTTCACGATTGTGGAGAACCGGCGATTCTTTAGCTCGCGGTACAGTTGTCCGAGATTGCCAACTACGTACTGCGCGGCGCCGAGGGTGCCGGGGGCGTGTGTGCCTGCGAGGTAGAGAAACGTGCCCTTGCCATCAGGGCGAGGGAGACGCCCTACGTACCCGTAGTCGGCCGATAGCCCCCTATCGCGAGGTGAGCGGTACTCCTTCCCGGTCGTGATGTCGACTAGGTACCACCCGCCGTCGGTGTCCTGGACGTACCGGATGTGGGGATCCGCTTCCATGACCTGGCTCAGAAACGGCAAGAGGCGGGGGTTCGTGAGCACGATGAGGTTCGGGCGGTTGAGGTGCACGTTGCCGGGAGCGGGGACGACCTCGTACGTCGCGTCGAAGCCGACGCGTCTGGCGGACTCGCTGAGCAGTTCGAACGCCGTGAATGACTCCGCAGACAAAACGTCGCTCGGATCCTTGCGGTTGGCTTCCCGCTTCGCGCCGATGGCGACGGTCAATGCGCCGGCCCCGTAAAACGCTCGCTCGGCCTTCAGGCCAGCCTGGAGCAGTTGGGAGACGCGCCCCCTCGTCATATCAAGACGGCTGGCGATCTCCGTCTGGGTCATCCCAGTGGCCAAGGCCTCTTCGAGCGCATCCCGTCGAAGCTTGGACAGGCCCGCTACGGCTTCCTGGTGCTCGTCGATCAACGCTCCAGCCCTTTGGGCTCGTTCGATCGGGTCGCTGATCGCGGCCACACCCTCTGCGTCTGTCATCGGCTGCTCCGTTCTGTCAAGGGGACTATCCAAGCCTAGTCGCGTCCATACGGGTGACGGAAGGCTCTGTTGTCGACCCCCCTTGCGTACATATGTTTAGGGGGGTAACGTCTGTCGTGTCGGTACCGACGAATCGATGAGAAGACGGACCGAACACAAAGACCGACCGAGCTGCAAGGCCGAGCTGGACATAAAACAAGTTGTTCGAGTGAAATGTCGTTCACGCGACTTTAGGCGGTCGTCCTTAGTGCTAGGACCAGTGTGTTTGGCGTACCTGATGTAGCCCGATGCTGTCGGGAGCTGACGGGTAAATCGCCGTGTCGACGCACTCGCTGCGTGAAATAACGCTGCCTTTAGGTAGCTACATAAACGCGTCCTCATGTCGCCCCAAGCGGCTGTGTCTGGATCTACGGCCGTAAAACGTGAGGGTGTTCGGGGTAGCCGATTCACTTCCGTGCCGTGACCCTAGGACACCGGTCGAAGACTCAGTCCGACCAGTGAAAGACGTCTTTCAGCACTCATCTTGACCGTTGGGTGCCGATCCTCCACAGCCCGCTCTGGCTTCGTGTGTTCGGGGTGGGTTGTGGAGTGTTCGGGGATCAACGGTCCCGCCACTACTTCCCTGTTGTTGCCAAGGAGTTGATGCCCTCATGTACACCGATGACGAGTCGCTCATGCTGGATCTGGCTGGCCTCGGTGATCTCGATCTGTACGGGGTGTCGCTCACGCCGTTGGATCCCGAATTCCACCACGTGATCAGCGACCCGCGCCTGGCGGCCGAGTTCGCGGCGCTCCGCGAGCCGCGGGCGGAGCCGACGACGGCCTATGTGGACGGGTCGGCCCGTGCGCGTCGGGATGCGCGGATCGCGCGCCGGGCGCACGGGTCTGCGAGTCAGCGGCGGGAGGCGGCGTGAGTCGCCGGGCGTGCGCTGTGTGCGCCGCCCCGTGTCCGGGGTGGTTTCAATGCGCCGGTCGTGGCCTCGGCCGGTTGACGGAAAACAGTGACCTGAAAGGGGGCATGTCATGAGTCACAACTGTGACGAGCACATGGTGATCGAGCAGCTGTCGCGCGGCCGGGTGCGCGTGTATTGCGGCAGGTGCGGACGCTGACACCGCGCTCGTACTGACCAGCGCGCCACGACGGGGTAGGGGACAGCGCGGTGGTTCCGTGTTATCCCCTACCCCGCGCTAGTCGCGGGTCTCCCGTTCTTCTTCGCGCGGGTGTGGTTGTCCTCGTGCGTGTGACGTTGTGCGCGTTGCCTTTCCCGGGGTGTCGCGTGATCGAGGTTCTTTCCCGTCCTGCACAAGTCTTTGGGAGGTCAAGGATGACTGTCACTCGGCCGTTCGGGCTGAACGAGCGTTACGACCGCGATGAGGCGTCGGATGGTGTGTCCCGGTACGGGGCGTACCTGGCGCAGAAGCGGAAGTTGTTCCTGGACTTTGACGACTGTCTGACCGCGGATCGGTTGGCGTTCGCGGCGGCGGCGTGGGAGATCGCGCAGTCGCCGATCATGTCGCCGCCGTATGTGCTGGCGCATCCCCGGATCCAGTCCGCGGTGCCGCGCTGGGACGAGGAGTACCGGTTGGCGATCGAGGTGGTCGTCGCGATGCCCAACCTGTGGCCGCTGCCCGCGCAGTACCGGTATCGGGCCCTGGGTTGGCGTGAGGACTCGGTGTGGGGCGGGTTCGAGGACCCGAGGGATGCGGGTCGGTTGACGGTGTTGCCGTCTCTGTTGGTGCGGGTGCCGGTCACGGCGGGGGACGTGATGGACCCGGTGTACGAGAGCGGGATCCCGACGGTGGACGCCGCGCGGGGCAGCGTGCTGGCGATGTGTCACCTGCTCAACCCGGTGCTGGCCAGCGTGTTGGAGCAGCACCGCTAGCCCCGATGCGCCCCTGTTGTCGGTGTGCGCACCGTACGCGGGGTGTCGAGAAAGGACACGGAGATGAGGTTCACCGATCCGGACGGAACCGCCCGCAAGTGCCGGTATGGCTGCGGGTTGATGACGGTGCTCGCGCAGTGGGGTGACGGGCGCCCGGTGCGGGTGCATTGCGGCACCTGGCGCTCGACGTGCCCGGGACAGGGGCACTCGCCTCCCACCGCGCCCACCAGCGGTGCCGCTGTGGCGCCGGGCCGCCGGTTGGCGGCTGCGTAGTGAATCCGGCAGCAGAGGCGTTCGCGGTGGTGTTGCCGGCGTTGCTGGTGGCTCACCACGTCGCCGACCACTGGGCGCAGACTCCGCGCCAGGCCGCCCGTAAGGGCGATCCCGGCTGGAGTGGTCGCCGCGCGTGCGCCGGGCATGTGACCACCTACACCGCCGTGACCGCTGGGTTGACGGGTCTGCTGTGGTGGCTGTTCGATTTGACGGTCACCTGGGGCGGGTTCCTCGCCGGCCAGCTGGTCAGCGCGGTCACGCACTACGTCGTGGACCGCCGTGTGCCGTTGGCGTGGCTGGCCCGACGGGTCGGCAAGGGCGAGATGCTCGAATTCGGCGCGCCACGGCCGGGCCGGGACGACAACCCGCACCTGGGCACCGGCGCGTACGCGCTGGACCAGTCCTGGCACTGGTGGTGGCTGCTGGTCACCGCGATGTGCACGGCGGTGATCTGATGTCCGTGCTGACGAAAGCGGGCGCGATGCTCGCCGGCGTCGCCCTGGTGGGGTATCTGTCCGGACTGGACACCGATGCCACCGTCGCTGCCGACACGGCGTGTGTCGTGCCGGGGTACACCGGCGAGCAGCTGGCCAACGCCGCGACGATCGTGGCGGTCGGACGGGAGATGGGCATCCCGCAACGGGGCTGGGTCGTGGCGGTGGCGACCGCCCAACAGGAGTCCGGGCTGCGCAACCTCTCCTACGGTGACCGGGACTCGCTGGGTCTGTTCCAGCAGCGGCCGAGCATGGGCTGGGGGTCCCCGCCCCAGGTCACGTCCCCCCGGTACGCGGCCATGAAGTTCTACGAGCGGCTGCGCGGTGTGCGCGGCTGGCAGCAGATGAGCGTGACCACCGCCGCGCAAGCCGTGCAGCGGTCCGGTTTCCCGAACGCGTACGCGCGGCACGAGAAGACCGCGAGGGCCATCGTCACCGCCGTCCAAGGTCCCCGCTGCCCCCAGGCCTGACCACGGCCTGCGCGCGCACGGATTGATTAAGCACCACAGATGTCCACCCCGCGACGCGGCTCACCCGGGCGGCGCACGGGGTGGAAAACGCTGCAGGAAAACAACAATCACGGAGGTTAGTCATGGTGAAGAACATCGTCTTCGGTTTCCTGTTCATCGCGTTGCTGATCATCGCGGCCCAGGCCGTGGACATGGGCGAATACATGATCGCCACCGTGTCCGCTGTCCTGGCGCTGCTGTGCGGGTTCGGGATCGGCGGCCGGAAGTCCAGCTCGAACGCGCCGTTCACTCTCAAGTGAGGCCACCCCGGCCCGGCGGACCCTCTGCCAAGAAGACCCCCGCCGGGCCGGGTCTCCCACACACCCGCACCCGCACACTGCGACGCAGGCAGGAGAACACCATGCTAGACACCGCGCCGCGTGGTGCCCCGCCCGATCCCGCCACCACGCTCAACAGCCCCCACATCCTCGCCTGCCTCGTATGGACGACCCCGGACCGGCACGTGGCGGGAGAGACCTGCGCGTGCCAGCCGGGTGATGGCTGATGGCCCGGCATCGCAACACATCCGGCGCCGGTAGCGTCCTGCTCGTGGCCGTTGTCGCGACAGTCGTGGCCCACCAGTCGACCAGCACGACGAGCCCAGCCCCCAGCGACGGTAACGGGTTCGTGAAGCCGGTCGAGGGCAGGCTCAGTTCCGGGTTCGGCGCGCGAGCGGGCGGCACGCACTACGGCATCGACATCGCCGCGCCGACCGGCACCCCGATCCGCGCGGTCGCCGGCGGCACCGTGATCGAGGCCGAACCGGCCAGGGGGTACGGCCTGTGGATGCGCCTGCGGCACGAGGACGGGACCGTCACGGTCTACGGGCACATGCACACGATGGACCGTGCCCGGGGCGCCCGGGTGGCGGCGGGGGAGCAGATCGCCACCGTCGGTTCCCGCGGCCAGTCCACCGGGCCACACCTGCACTTCGAGGTATGGCCCGGCGGTGACCGGCAAGCCCGGGTCGACCCCAAGCCGTGGCTGGCGCGCCACGGCATCCACTACTGACCTTCCCCCGGGCGTGCGGTGCCCCGCCCGGGGACGTGACACCCACTACGCGTGACCGTCCTCAATGACGGCCACATGCATCTCATTCGCTTGGGAGACACCATGTCCTTCGTCAGAATGGTCGGCTATCAACTGCACACCCATCCTGACGGCGTGGCCGTCACGGACCTCTCCGCATCCGTGACCCTGGGTGACGGCACTGTTGTCGTCATGCCCGCGCCGTTCGTCCACATCGGACACAGACTCGGTGTCTGCCCGGCGATCGAACCCAGCGGCGACACGGGAATCGTCTTCGACCTGAGCCGGTGGGCGCCGGTGTACCTGGATGGTGAAGCCCAGACGATGTTCCCGTTCCACATCACCGGCCAGGGCGTGGCGGCGACGATCGCGCGCGCGTTCCACGCCGACCCGGCCACATCCTGGTCGGACCCGCGCGAGCGGGTCGAGACCTGGTTGCGCTCACACGGGCCCGACCTCGGCTTGCATTTCTGACCCCGGAAAGGGAGGTGACGACTCATGGAATGGCGTGACCAACGCCGCGCGGATCACGCCGCCCTGGCCGCTCAGCAGCTGGCGGCGCGGGTGGCGATGCGTGAGCAGGACCGCAGGGACACCGCCGAAGCCGACAGCCGCCAACGCGCACGGCGTACCGCGGCCCGTAACCGGCGGAAGGCCTTCTGGTCGGGGATCACCGGCTGGGTGGCACGGCACACGATGGATCTGTTGTTCGTACCGGTGATCGTGATCCCGGCGGTCCTGGCGTGGCCCGCGATGGCCGCGTACGGCATGGAGATCTTCCCGTTCGGTGGGGTTCTGCTGCCCGGGTTCACCGAGGGCAGCATGTGGGCGTTTGCCTTCGCGGTGACCCTGGCGCGGCGGGCGGGCAAACCGGTCGCCTGGCTGCTGGTGGGATTGTGGGCCAGTTGCGTGGCCGGCGCCGGCGTGAACTTCCTGCACGGCTACACCGGGCACGAGGGCAGTTTCACCCGGGGCGTGGTGATGGCGCTGGTGTCGGTCGGCGGTGTCGTGGTGCACCAGATGACCACCGCCCGCCCGCCCGGCCCGCGCCCGACCCGTGACGAACGGGACGCCGCGCGGGTTCAGCGGCTGGCGCAACGCCGGGTGACGGCGGTCCGGGCGACCGCGGTCCGCCGCGCGGTGGCCGATCTGGCGCCGGACGGCACCACCCGGCTGGTCGTCGAGCCGGGCCTGGTCCGGTTGTCCCGATCATGGTCGGGCCGCGCACGGCTTGTTCCCGTGATCGTTCCCCAGATGACTCGGCGCGGGTCGGTGAGCGGTGACCCGGCTGCCGAGTCCTTGATCACACAGATCGAGCGGTACCTGGCCAGTGGCCCGTCACCAGAGGCACGGAACACCTCGGGAACAGCGTCAACGCCGCCACACTCGCCGGAAGCGACGGCTGGTGGAGACGTTCCCAACCGGGTCGCCCGGCGTGTTCCGGCGCTCGTGGCCAAGGTCCGGGACGCGATCGAGTCCGGCGTATTGCCGGGTGAGCCGACGCGCACGGACATCCAACGGTTCCTGCGCGTGCGGGCGCAGACGGCGATCGCGGTGACCCGCGCGCTGTACGGCAACGGCGAGGGCAACAGTCCGGTCGGGGCGGTGACGTGATGTCCGCGACCGAGGTGGTCAACCGGTTCGGGGTGTGGACGCTGGCCAAGCTCGTGCTGGCGTTGCTGGTGTTCTTGGCGCTGCACCTGGCGCGGTGGCCCCTGCTGGTGCTGGCGCGGCTGCTGGAGATGGGGATGTCCGGTGTGGACCGTCTGGTCACCGCCGCTGTCACGTCCCCGCCGCGTCCGGGCGAGAAGTGGCGGGACCCGTTGCGGCACAACACATAAGGGAGGTGGCATCACGGTGACCACGGACAACACGATGCGACACAACGACTCTCACCGTGGGCCCGGCGCCGGTGAGCCCGGCCCGCCCCCGGCGGTCGCCGACACCACCACCAGCACGACTGCGGGCGCCGTACCGGCCGCCACGAGGCAGCTGCGGGCCACCCACGCGGTGGCCTGGGTGGGGTGGCACGTACTGGAACTGACCGCTGTCGGGGTGCCGACCGTGCTGGCCGTCACCGTGGACGGCTGGTGGGCGGCACTGGCCGCGGTCGTGGGCGCCGGGTGGGCTGGTCACGAGATCCAGCTCACCCGCCGACACCGTTCGGCTGGCGGCGAGACACCGCCGACACCGCTGTTGAGCGGAGAGAACACCGATCAGCTGGCTGGAAAGGACCGGGATCATGACCGATGAACACGATGACCGGACTGACCGGCTGGCCGCCGTGCACTATCTGCCCCACCACGACCAGGACGGGCACGCCGGGGACGTGACCGGGCGGGTGCTGGACGCCGAGGTGATCTCCGAGCAGGAGTACCAGCGGCGGCGACCCAGCCAGAAAGACCAGGCCCTGCAACGGTTGGCGGCCTACCGGCAGGATGTGACAGTGGTGTTGCAGGTGGCGCGCACTGCGGCCACCCACCGGCGCACCCGCACAGTCGGCAAAGCGCTGGCTCGCAACGCGTACTACCCGATCGCCGGGGCTGGCGTGGCGGCCCAGCGATGGCGTGACACCCGCGGCGTGGGCCGCTACGAACGGATGATGCGCGCGGCCGAGGCCGCAGGCGACCGGGACCTGCTGCTGGAGTGGGAAGCGCGCGATGTCGCCGAGAAACAGCGGCGCCACCAACGGGTGATGGACTGGGTCACGTCCCCGGCGCGGCTGGTCAAAGCCGCTGTCGTGGCCGGGTTCGGACTGACCGGGCTGCTGCTGGCTCTCGGTGTGGTCCTGGCGATCGCGCACAAGGACATCAGCGAGGTGATCGGCCCGATCAACACCATGATCGACGCGATCGCGTGGCTGGTCTGGTTCGTCACCGCCTACGGGATCCTGCTGGTCAGCGCCGTCACCGGCGCGGGCGTCGCCTACCTGTGGTATCTGGGCCGAGCCCACACCGCCACACAACCGGCCTGGCTGTCCGGCGGGCCGGCCGCCGACAGCGGCGGCGGGGACGTGATGGACCAGTTGCCCGACGAGGGCACCATCGTCAACGCCCTGCGCAACCTCAACATCCGGGGCTTCAACCAGGCGCTCAAGGAAGGCTGGCGGCTGCGGTTCCGGCAACCACCCACGATCGACGGCAAGGGCTGGCGGGCCCAGATCGACCTCCCGCCCTCCAGCCCGGTGGAGGAGATCGTCAAGCGCAAGTCGATGCTGGCGCACAACCTGATGCGCTACCCGATCGAGGTCTGGCCGACCGAGCCTCAGCCCAGCGTGCTGGACCTGTGGGTGGCCAAACCCGGCGCGTTGTCCGGGCCGGTCGACCCCTGGCCGCTGCTGGCCGACCTGGACCGCGCCACCTGCGACTACTTCGCCGGCGTCCCGGTCGGGGTGACCATCCGCGGTGACGTGGTGCGGGGCCGGTTGTCGGGCGCGAACTACGTGATGGGCGGGGTGATGGGCAGCGGGAAGTCCACCCTGGCCATCAACCTCGTGCTCGGGTCGATGCTGGACCCGCTGGTGGACATCGACATCGTGGTGATGGCCGAGAACGCCGACTACGAGCCGATGCGCCCACGGCTGCGGTCGCTGGTCACTGGCGGCGGCGACGACACGGTCAACGCCTGCATGGCGCTGATGCGCGAGCTCTACGACGAGCTTGACGTGCGCGGCAAGGCGTTGCGCGAGCATGATGAACGGTTCGTCACCCGTGAACTGGCCGCCCGCGACGCCCGGCTGCGTCCCCGGCTGGTGATCATCGACGAATGCCAGAACTTCTTCATCGGCGAGCACGGCAAGGCCGCGATCGAGGTCACGTCCAAGGTGCTCAGCGCGTCCCGCAAGTACGCCATGACGCTGGTGTTCATCACGCCTGAGCCGTCAAAAGACGCGCTGCCCCGCAAGATCATCAGCATCGTCACCAACAAGGCGTGCTACGCCATCGGGGACCAGATCGCCAACGACGCCGTGCTGGGCACCGGCTCCTACAAGGCGGGCGTGTCCGCGGTCGGGCTCGAGCCCAAGACCGAGGAAGGCGACGGCGATGTCGGCACCTGCATGGCGCGCGGGTTCATGGCGAAACCCGGGCTGCTGCGCTGTTTCTACGTCCCGCAGGCCGACGCGCACCGCGTCACCCAGCGGGCCATGCAGCTGCTCGAACAGGCCCAGATCACCGTCACCCCCGCGGCGCTGCCCACCGCGCACGAGCGTGACCCGCTCGCCGACATCGCCACGGTGCTGGGCGACCAGCGCCGGATGCTGACCCAGGAAGTGCTGCAACGCCTGACCGAACGGGATCGCTGGTACGCCGACTGGACCTTCGAGAAGCTCACCGCGTTCCTGACCAAGCACGACGCCGCCCCGTACAAGTACCACGGCACGATGCACGTCAAGGCCGACCTCATCACCGAAGCGCTCACCCGGCGTGACGACCTTGGCGAGTGGGCCGAGGACGAAGGCGACCCGGCACCCTAACCACGCGCGGGGGAGGTGGGGAGTTCTCCCCACCCGCCTCCCCCGCGCCGCCTCCCCCTCCGTTACCTGCGGAAACCCTCCACAAGGGAGGCGGGGAGGCATCCCTGCCACCTGGCCGCGAACCGGCGAAACCACCCCCACTCGCCCCCCGGCGTCGCCTCCCTCCCCGGGGGACGTGACACCGAGGGCGTCCCATCCTGCGCGCTTACTCCCTGTCACCACCGCTGTTACCGCTCCCACTACTGAGGAGGTTCGATGACCATGTCCCCGTCCACCGCGTCCCCCGCCCACACCGCCGACATCGTGCTGTTCGCCCGCGGCGCCGACCGGGTCCTGCGGGTGCTGCTGATCCAGCGCGCGGCCGACAGCGACGCGTTCCCGGGCCACTGGGCGTTGCCCGGCGGCTACCTCGACCCGGGCGAGAGCGCCGAGGACGCCGCACGCCGCGAGCTGACCGAGGAAACCGGCCTGGCCAGCCCGCCCGACCTCGTCCAGGTCGGACGGTACGACACCCAGGGACGTGACCCGCGCGGACCGGTGGTCAGCACCGCGTACGCCGCCATGCTCGGCGAGACGATCCCACCCCAGGCGGGAGACGACGCCCACGCCGCCGAATGGGTCCCGGTGCTGTTCGCGTTCACCGAACGCGACCTGGCGTTCGACCACGACAGGATCCTCGCCGACGCGCTGCGCACGCTGCGGCACGTCATCGAGGGGACGTGACACCCCGATGTGTCGTGCGGGAGGACGCCGGTGCCCCGGCAACGGCGTCTCCACCACCAAAGCCCACGTCAACGCACGCCAACGCCTCTCGCGTGCCCGCAAAGCCCTGGACAAGGCGCTCAGCGGCGGCGACCCGAGGAAAGTCGCCGCCGCCCACCAGAAACTCGCCACCGCCGAGGCCGCCATGGACGCCGTCCGGCAAGCCCACACCCACGACACCCCAGCCCCGGAAAGGGACGTGACACCGGTGGAACCCGACGCCCCCACACCGGACCTCCAAGCGCGAATCTATGCGGCGTACCGCGACCTGGCGGTCAAGAAGCAGGAATGGATCCGCCTGGCCCGAGTCCGCGCCAAGCTCACCGGTGCCGACAAGAGCGAAGTGGACAAGGTCCTGCTCGCGATGATGAGGTCCCAGGCGATCTACTTGGCCCCGGACTCGAACCGCAAAGTGCTGACCGACGCCGACCACGACGCGGCCATCATGATCGGCGGCGAACCCAAGCACCTCATCGCGTTCGACGCGGAGTTCGACCTGGACACCAGCACGGATCCGGCTGCCGCGAACACCTCGGCCACCCCGCCGAACCCCACGCGCACTCCGACGAGCGAACGTCGAGCGAAGCGCTCCCAGACCGGGGACGTGACACCCCAGGGCCAGCCGGAACGGCCCCGACGGTCCCGCAACCCGGGCGGCAAGCCGGAAACCGAGGCCGACACGAAGTTCTTCGACCTGCGGGAGTCCGGCTACACCGGGCCGATCAACGAGAAAGGCGAGGCGGTCACCTCCGGTCCCGCGGTCGAGATACTGCAGGCACTGAGCCAGACCACACAACGGCGGCGCAGGCCCGGCACGGCCGGACGCGGGGCGAACAACAAACACCGCGCCGAGGTGGGCAGGCCAACGTCGTCGCCTACGGCGGGATGACCGCGATCCAGGCGCGACTCATCTCTGGTGACGTCAACGTCCACACCGGACACAACGGTTGTGCTGTGTGGACCGACCACGACAGCGACTGACGCACGCCGTACCAGCTGACCGAGGGGACGTGACACCTCATGACCACTGACACCCTGGCAGCCACGGCGGGTTGGCTGCCCGCCACGGTCGTCTACGCCGACCGACCCGCGATCGCGCTACCGGGGGAGGCCACCCCCGCCGCCGGGCTGGTCATCACGCCGCACACCGACACCGCCGTCCGGCGCTACACCGGGCTGTGGTCGGTGATCCACACCGGGACCGGCTACCACGTCGGCCCCTACGCCGTGCCGCTGGTATACGCGCGGGAGGCCGTCAGACTGCTCGCCGACACCGCAACCGACTGGACCGAGTCCGGGCGGGTGCTGGCCGATACGGCGCGCGGACTCGGCCGTGTCGTCGGCGACATCCGCGATCGGGTGTTGTTCGCCTGGGACGAGGGCATTCCCACCTGGTGGGGACGTGACAGCTGGACGCACGCGCGCCCGGCCTGGTCTGTCCACTTCGCCGACGGCGGTGACCACCGCGAGGACACCTGGACCAGCCTGGTCGACTGGCTCACCGACTACCACACCCTCGCCGAGACCACCGCACCCTTGTACGGCGGCATCACCACCATCACCCGCGAACCGGCCGCAACCTGGCGGCTGACCTGCGCCGCACCCTTGTGCGACACCAACATTCTGGGTGACCGGTCGCCCGCGGTGCTGGCCGAGAACGACGAAGACGGTGGCGTGTACGAGATGCGCTACCCAGACCGTAGAGCTACCGCGCGGGACGCGCTGGCGCTGGGCTGGAGGCGACACGACCGGGCGCACTGGACCTGTCCCGTATGCGCTACCGCTCACGCCGCCGCCCCGGTCGATTTCTACGGATGGTGACCGTGCGCATTACCCACGCCGTTTCGGTACGACACCGCACAAGCACTCCGGTGTGACGCGGAGGCACTCCGCGCCCGCGGCACACCGGGGACACCACGATGCGCCGTAGCGATCGGTCTCCCATGGTCCGGTCGCCATGGCGATGCTTGACTTCGGTGAGTCAAGTATGGTGTGGCCCTGGTCATCGACGTTGCCACGCCGACGATCAGGGCCACGATGCTTCTAACTTGCTACTTGGACCTCAGGAGCCACTTAGCGACACGACGGAGCGTCCTTGTGAGAGCCCGGTCGACGTAGTCGTCCGGGCTCTCATTGCTCGGGCCGCTGAGCAAGTCAGCGATCAGCCACACAAGGCGGCCTATCCACTGATCCATGTTTCTCCTACCTGTGTTGATATGCAGAGCCTTTGCCGTCACCCCGCTGCGCCGATTGCCCAGAAGGGTGGGATCAAGGGGACCGGCGGTCGCCGGATGCGTGAACGGTACAGGTTGACGGGGACGACAAGCGACGTGGGCACCATTGTTTGACATAGTCGCAGGTAGCGTCCATAAACACGCCCTAGCGCTCGCAAATGGCCGGTCTAACCCCTCGGTGAGGTGTCCGCTCTCGGCACCTGATGGGTGTCGTGACCTGCGTTGATACTTGACTTGTCGAAATCACTCCCTGTTACTTGACGCGCCCAGTGATCAACCTGGGCTTTCTTGGCACATGTTGTCTTACTATCTTGTTTTCTTGTTTTCTGTCTTCCCGCGTCACGAGCATCGCATCGCCTATGCCCAAACTTCAGATCTACGTGAAGTCGTCTGCATTCTGTCCGAACTGAATCCGGAGTGGCGGATTCCGTTTTCGGTAGGTCGTCGATGCGAACGTCCAAGCAGCGATCTCCTATCCGCACCGCCTCTGACAGGAGTGTGCACATGGATACCGTCGAACGCCGGTTGCTGGACGCTGCCGTAGCAGCGGTCACCCGAGGTTGGCGGGTGTTCCCTCTTCGACCAGGTACCAAGAAACCCGCGCTACACGGCGACAGTCCACCGGAACGACCGTGCCCACGTACCGGGGTCTGTCACGACGGACATAAGGGCTGGGAACAACGGGGCCTGACCGATCCCGACGAGGTGCGCTGGTACTGGACCAGCAGCCGCTACCGCGGGTGCAACGTCGGCGCTGCCACTGGGCCCAGCGGGCGGGTGGTGATCGACCTCGACCAGCCCAAGTCGCCCACCGATCGCCCCGGCGAGGGCTGCAACCACAAGGGGGTCCGCGACGGGCTGGATCACTTCGCCGCGATCTGCGCTGATTACGGCCAACCATTCCCAGATACCCGCATGGTTCACACCGCCCGCGGGGGCATGCACCTCGTCTACACCGCGCCGGCCGGGGTCCGCCTGCGTAACACCGAAGGAGAGCAAGGCAAAGGGCTGGGCTGGCGGATCGACACCCGGGCGTGGGGTGGGTACATCGTCGCGCCCGGCTCGATCACCCCGGACGGCGAGTACCGGCTCGTGCACGACCGGGCCGAACTGACGCTTCCCGCGTGGCTCACGCGGCTGCTGACGCCCTCACCGGTCGTGCACACCACAGCACCCCCGCCACGCTCCTCGGCACGCTTGGCGGCCTACACCGCCGCCGCCGTGCGTGGCGAGTGCGCCCGCGTCGCGACAGCCGCAACGGGCAGCCATTCCAAGACCCTGTTCAGCGCCGCCGGGAATCTCGGCCAGCTCGTCGCCGGCGGCACCTTGGCGTGGGCGGACGCGTTCGCCGAGCTGTACGCCGCCGCCCGGCACCTGCTCACCACCGACTGCGCCTGCACCGACTACGAGATCCGGCGCCAGATCACCAACGGGCTGCGTACGGGACAAGCGAGACCACGCGTGCCGCCCGCCGCAAGCCCAGCCACACAAAGGGGGACGTGACCTCTCATGACCACCACCGACCACCGGTACGAATTCGCCTGGCACACCCCGGAAAGCGACCTGGTCGCTCTGCGCGGTGGCCCCCGCGACGCGCGCTGGTACACCTACCGCGACTGGCTGGCCGCCCGGCGGTCCAGCCGCCGTCTGCGGTGCGACCTGTCGTGCCGGACGGCGCGCCGCGATGCTACGCGCCCACTACCGAGTGGACCGGGCGCACCGACAGGCCGGAATCACCTGTCGCGGCAGCTATGCGCGCCCGCGTGTGGTGCCACGTCCCGCCCTCGCAATGGACGCAATGGGGCCGCGAGTACCACACACCAGACGAAGCCGACGACATCCAGTTCACAGAAACCCTGCCAGACAGAGGGACGTGACGTTCGCCCCAGAGACGGACGGACCCTAGCCGATGGCGCACGAAACAACCCGCAACCTCGCCGACACCGAGGTCACGATGGTGCGAATGTTCGGCACCACCGCCGACATCGTGCACCGCATCCACCACGCCGAGCACGAACGCAGGCAGGCTTGCTGGCCTGCCTCATGTGGACGCGCTGGAATTGCTTGACGTCCTCACCGACCTGCCGATCGCTGCGGCCATCCCGGTAAGAGCGATCGCCCGGCCGGATCTGCGCGTACTGCGCCGCGCACCCACCGGTGTCGTTCACACGACGCCGACCACCGTGACCCGGCTACTGGTCCCCGTGCTCACACCGATCCTGGCTGTGGTGCACGCGTCGCGCTGGCAGCACGGCTTGGCTGACGTCTCGGAATTCGGCGCCTACCTCCCCCGGATGCTCGTCCTGCGCGAGCTTCCCGGCGACGACGACGACCTGCTCGCCGCAGCCGCGTGGTACGGCATCGGCGTCGCCATCGGATCAACGACCACCTGGACCACCGTGCTGGCACCCGAACCAGTGCCCGACTGGCAACCCACGGTCGCGTGGTGGCGCTTCTGTGAACGCGTCTACCGCCACCTGCTCGCCGGGGGACGTGACATCCGGCCGACCGCACGAGGCCTATCACCGAAGTCGCCTATAGACAGACACGCACACTGAGGAGACCGCCATGGCGTGGGAATGGCTAATGCCAGCAGGGACCGTCATCGGACATCGATCACCTCCGGTCTGGGCGGCTGGATCGGCGGACGGCACACCGGACGCAACCAGCAACGCCAGCACACCTTCGAGCGGGAAACCAGCGTCCTGACACGGGGACGTGACCAAGCGGACGAGGCCATCGCCGCCCTGCGCGTCCTCTAGAAGCAGGCATCCCTTACCGCGCAAGGGGACGTGACGACCTGATGGTCCGAAAGGGACAACAGAGCCAGCCGAAACGACCAGGTTGCGACACTGAGGCAAATAGGAGCGCACCAACCGCATGGGCAGAGACAAGAAGAAGACGAGCCGCGCGGCCACTCACAGACCAGCCGCTCGACGGCGCCGATTCCGGCACGACGACCTCGTCGCGGTGGACCTGTTCTCCGGATTCGGTGGCCTGACCCGGGGCATCGAGCGGGCCGGATTCACCACGATCATGGCCGCCAACCACAACGCCTACAAAGTCGAGGTCCACGAAGCCAACCATCCCGCCGCCGAGCACTGGATCGCCGACCTGGTCGACCCCGACTCGTCCGACTACCACTCCGCCCGGGATCTGCCCGCGGCCGACCTGCTCGTCGCGGGCGTGAGCTGCGTGAACCACTCACAGGCCAATACGATCAAGGCCTACGAGCAGGGTTTGGCCCTGTTCGAGCTGGAGGACCCGGAGTTCGAGGCGCGGGTCACCCGCAGCGAACGTGACCGGGCCACCGCCAACTGCGTGCTGCACTACGCCGCCCAGCACCGCCCGCGGCTGATCCTGGTCGAGTGCACGACCGAGTTCGTCTCGTGGGGCCCGGCCATTCCCGGCCGCCCGAAGGTCGGCGACGGCTCGACCTACCGGTGGTGGCTCAAACAGTTCAACAACCTCGGCTACAACCACAAGATCTTGTACCTGAACTCGATGTTCTTCGGCGTACCGCAATCCCGTGACCGCTATTACGCCGCGTTCTGGGACAAGCGGCTCCCGGCCCCGGACCTCGAGCACCGGCCCGCAGCCTGGTGCGGCGGGCGCTGCCAGCGGATCGTGGACAGCGTGTGGTCGTGGAAGACCGGAGTCCCCCCGACCGGGCGGGTGCAGTACGGCAAGCAGTACACCTACCGCTGCCCCCGCTGCCGCACCGAGGTCTACCCGGCGGCCACGCCGTCACTGCACGCGCTGGACCTCACCAGCCTGGGCACCCGGATCGGAGAGCGCACACGGCCATTGTCGGACGCCACGATGGCGAGGGCGGAACGTTGTCGCCAGCGGTTCGCCCAGTTCCCCGCCGTTCTGATGCCGGTCAAAAGCGTCCACGGGTCCGAGCGGCATCCCTGGCAGCCGATGTCGACCCAGACCAGCCAGCAGGAAACCGCGATCCTGTCCACCGGCGCGGTGATGACCGCGGCAGGCAACACGTTCGAACGTCCCGGATCGGCCTGCCGGACACGCGAGCTCGGCCAGCCACTCTGGGCGCAGACCGCGACCAACACGATCGAGCTGCTCGCCCCTCCCGTCGCGCTGACAGGCCAGGTGCTCGCCGCGCACCGGCACAACGGCGACGGCCAACACCTGTCACGGCCGATGGACACCGTCACCGCCACACACGAGAAGGCCGTGCTGCTCGCGGCGGTGAACAACTACCAAGGCGCTCCGCGCGGTGCGCACGAACCACTGCCCACCCAAGGCGGATCCGAAACCCTCGGCGTCCTGTCCACCGGTGTCCTCCCCTTCCGCAAGAACACCGTGCCGACCGTGCACACCGAACCGATGCCGACCGTGACCTCCGACCAGACCCCCGGCCTGCTCACCGCCGCCGGAACCATCAAGAACAACGGTGCGATCGACGAGGCCCCCTACCGGGCCCACCCCGTCAGCGACCCGCTCGGCACGCTCGTCGCGTCAGCCGCCAACCAAGCCGCACTGTTTTCCGGCTGGAGCACGCCGATCCAAACCGGCCCGGCCGCGATCGCCGAATGGCGGGCCGCCCTTACGGAGCTGTCCTTGGAGGACTGCTACTTCCGCATGCTCGCCGCCCACGAGGTCGGCCGCGGCTGTGGGTTCGATGTGGACTTCCCCGGCCACCACGGCGACTTCGTCGTATGGGGCAGTGCCCGCGATCAGGTCGACGGCTTCGGCAACGCCGTCTCACCCCAGGTCGGGACCTGGATCGGCGACCGGCTACGCGCAGTCCTTGACGCCCCCGAGGCAGCCGCATGATCACGTCGTTCTGACAGCGAAAGGCAGGTCGCCATGACCGGCGCTCACCCCAAGGACGACCGGCACCTGCACCCCGTCCCCACCGGCGACCAGCCCAGTCAGGCTGACCGGCCCACCATCCGAGTGGGGGCCGACCCGGAAACCATCCGGGCACTCACCGGCGCGCTTGATACTCGCGTCATCCCGGACACCTACGTCACCGACGGCGCCCCGGTCGTGATCGAAGCCGTCTCCGGCTCGGGGGACGTGACATCCGGCGACGAGGACGTCGCACTGCCACTCACGGTGTCAGTTCTGCGCCCGCCGCTGCTGGCCAGTCTGCTGGCCGAACACACCACCGTGATCAGCGACAAAGGCGAGGAATCACCCAAGCGGGAAGTCCTCGCCGCAGTCCTCGCCCGGCAGGCGTGGCCCGGCCTGCCGCCCTTGCGGCGGATCATCTCCACCCCCGTGCTGCGCCCGAACGGCACCCTGTTGCAGGTCCCCGGCTACGACCCGGCCACCGGCTTCTACCTCACCACCACCGCGACACCCCTGCAGCCCGTTCCCGAGACACCCACCACCGAGCAGGTCAACGACGCTCACCGGTTTCTGCTGGACAAGTTCCTCGCCGACTTCCCCTGGCGCGAGGAAGCCGACCGCGCCAACTACATCGCATTGTTGATCACGCCGATCATCCGGCCGTTCACCCGCGCGCTGTCGCCGTTCGCGATCGTGGACGCCACCATGCCCGGATCCGGTAAAACCATCCTGACCAGCTGCGTCGGCCTGCTGGTCGGACAACGCGTGCTGACTTGGACCGACAGCGAAGAGGAGCTGCGCAAGTCCATTACGACCGTGCTCGCCGACAGTGTGGGCGCGGTCGTGTTCGACAACCTGGTCGAAGGCCACACCGTCAACTCGGCCGTGCTGGCCCGGCTGGTCACCGAACGCACCTGGGCCGACCGCCGACTGGGCACCAATTCAGCCGCGGTGTACGACAACGACCGGCTCTGGCTGGCCACCGGCAACAACATCCACACCGGTGGTGACATGGCCTCCCGCACCGTCTGGGTCCGCCTGGACCCCAACTGCCCCCGGCCCGAAGCCCGCACCGGCTTCACCATCCCCAACCTCGACTCCTGGATTCTCGACCCAGCCAACCGCGCCGAGGTCCTGCGCCACGTCCTGACCTTGATCCTGGACTGGACCGCACACGGCGCACCCCTCAGCGACGCCGTACCGGAGATGCGGCAGTTCACCCGCTGGGCCCGCTACGTCGGAGGATTCCTCGAACACCACGGCATCCCCGGCTTCCTCGCCAACGCCGACGCGGGCCGGGAACTCGACGAAGAGGGCGGCGAGTGGCGGGCGTTCCTGCTGCGCTGGCGCACCCTGCACGGCGACACCCGCCTGACCGCCGCCGAGCTACGCCAAACCGCCGAACTCGACCCATTCGGCAACGACCCCTGGCAAGGCACCTTCCCCACCACCAGCCGGGGCCAACCCCTCACACCACGAGCACTCGGCAAACGCTTGTCCGGACAAAAGGGACGTTGGCGTGGTGACGTTGTGCTACGAGCCGAGATCGACTCCCACACCAAAATCAACCACTTCTGGGTGCACCACCAACCCGCCTGAACACCGACCCCCCGGATTTGACCCCGCAAACCCCGCAAACCCCGCAACAGGGCAACAACCAGCGGAAACACCTGCGGGGTTTGACAACACGACAGGACGGCCAAACCCCGCAAACCCCGCAGTTGCGGGGTTTCAAACCCCGCAGACCCACACCAAACCCCGCAACTGTTCATGCAGGTCAACCATGGTTTTGCGGGGTTTGCGGGGTCAAAACGCCCCTCGCCCCCTCCGGTTACAGCCACAGCCGAGAGGCTGTAACCGGAGGGGGAGCAGAACCCAGCACCACCTCACGACGACCATCCCGGACGCTCACACACGGTGACTGATCAACGTGGTGCCGTCCGGCGGCCAGAACGGGAGAGCGCGATGCCCACCCCTCAACCCACCGAGGAACCGCTATACCTGCCCGCGGAGGTCGCCGCGATGCTGCGCTGCTCAACCTGGTGGGTCAAAGAACAAGCCCGCAGAGAACGCATCCCCTACATCTGGATCGGTGCCTACCGCTTCACCTCCGAGCACGTCACCGAGATCAAAGCGCTGTTCGAGCGCCGCCCGACCGGCGAACCGCCCACCCCGCTGGCCAACCAGCCACAACGTCGCCGCACGAACACGCCCCAGGGACACACCCCCCGGTTGACGGCACGCCCACCCCGCCGACGGCGCCAAACCACCAGCTAACACGACCAACATCAAACCCCGTGCCCGCCGTCTCCACCAACAGACGGCGGGCACTCGCACACCAAGGGGGACGTGACACATGGGCTATGCCGAACACCGCGGCACCTACTACCGAGCGCGGTACAAGATCGCGCCAGGCAAGTACGGCACGGTCCAAGACGCAGCAGGCGAAACCATTCGGTTCCGGACCAAACGCGAAGCCGAAAAAGCCGCCAACAACGAAGAAGCCAAGGTGCGCGACCAGAGACGGCAGGCCGCCACCCCCAGCCAGATGTCCTTTGGAGCGTACGCATCCGACTGGTACGCATCGCAGGACCTCGCCGCTTCCACGATGCAGAACTACCGTCGACACATTGAAGAGCACTTGCTACCAACCTTCCAGGACAAGATGCTCGACGAGATTTCGCGCACGGACATCAACGCGTGGGAGAAGGAGGAAAAAGCCGCTGGGTACGCGTTGTCCAGCGTCAAGACGTGGAGGGCGACTCTCCACCTCATCTTGGAAGATGCCTACGACGAGGAGCTGATCGACAGCAATCCCGCGACGAAACGAAGGGGTCGTGGTAAACGCGCTGGCCGATCTCGGCATCGAAGCCCAGAAAAGGTGATCACCGATCCGCTGGGTCTGCTGCTGATCGCCGAACGTGCGGCCATCCTGTCGGGCCGAGATGACGAGTTCGTGGCCATCACCTTGATGGGATACACCGGAATGCGGTGGGGCGAGGTCGTAGGACTCGAAACTGGGTTCGTCCGGCCTGAGTCGATCCGGGTGGAGTGGCAACTGTACGAACTGGACACCGGGGAACTGGTCCGTTGTCCACCAAAGGACGACAGCTACCGGACGATCGACAGCCCCGAGTTTCTCTGGCGGCTCGTCTCGGACCACACCGCACGAATCACCCCAAGCCCGTGTTCATGTCACAGCCTTACGTACGTGTTCCGTGGCCTACAACCGGCGAACAGGGCCGCTCACCGTCCCGGCGCGAAACTGGTCGACGTCGCCCGCCTGGCGGGCGTCTCAGCTGCAACAGTCTCGACCTTTCTCAACCGGCCTGACGTCGTCGCACAGGCCACGCAGGTCCAGGTCAAGGAAGCAATCACCCGGCTTGGCTACGTCCGTAGCGCCCCATCAGGCGAACCTGCTGCCCATTGGCGCCGAAACGGGTTCGCTACATGGCTGTTTCACCCAGCCGCAACAGGCTGGTACCCGAAGAAGGCACCACACGATGCACGTCCGGTTCCCCTGCTCGGGGAGCCATGGCCAGGTGTACCAGTCCGCGGTCGCAACGCCGCTGGTCGAGCCAACACGTGCTGGACCCGGATCGGGCCGGGGCTCACGCCCCACGGTCTGAGGCACACACACAAGACTCGGATGCGTGGCCTCGGCACACCGCCCAAGCTGATGGACGAGCGTATGGGGCACTTGGACGGCACCGTGCAGGCTCGATACGACCACATCACGCACGAGATGCGAATGGCGCTGCTGGCTGGTCTGACGGCCGAGTGGGAAGCAGCGCTGGATGCTCGCAGGGCGATGTGCCCATCCTCTCCAGTAACCGCGCTCGACGAGCTGCTGCGATCGCTGTAATCCGCCTTGGCGAGGGCTTCCTGTAGAAATGCGCCGTACCCGCCGGTGCGGCCGGTGGCACACGTGGTCGAGTGGGCGCGCACAGCCGCAGCGGACGGCTGTTTCGAAAAGTTGGTGGCCTTGGGATACGGACATCCGCCGCTCTCCCTTTCTCTCCTCGGGTTCTTCCCGAACGGGGGCAGGCGGGCCGAGCTGTGACCTTCTTTGGTTACTATGTGCGGCAGACTCATCTCGCAGCCATATCCCTGGCACTGGAGCACATGTGGATCAAGAACAACCACTCGCAACTGAGGACGCGTCGACCTCACCCGCAAAATCTTCGAGAAAGACAAGATTATCACGGATCGTATTGAATTCAACAATCTCCGTCGCTGCTGTCATTGCGACGCTTTTCGCTGGTTCTTTTGGTCCGTTCCAGCAGACGAAAAGCAACCACGACGTGCAGGCGAAACAAATCTCAGAGGACAAAGCGAAGGAAGTTCGTGATCGGCGGGCAGCTGCATACCCGAAGCTTCTCGCCACGGTAAACAAGGTCGACGAAGCACTTTCGGAAGTGACGGCCCAGGGATGCACAGCTGAGGCACAACCTGGAGCGGAAACGCGGAGGCATCCCGCCGACCGCGAACAAGCTTGCGAACTGCTAGTTGGCAACGCCGTCAAAGCGATGTTTGCCGTGACGGAACCATTGAACGAGGTGTATATCGTCGGCAGCGACCGAGCCGTTGATGCCGCGATTTCGATGGTGAGACAAAGGCCCAACCCATATGCGGATATGAGGTTTTTGAAAATCGCACGCGAGGAAGTATCGGCTTCTCTACGCTAGTTGTGCTATCCCCTGACATTGGTTACGCGATGATCGGGACGTGAGGGCAGATCGTCCGTGTCTCGTACGAGCCAGTGCAGGAATGCCACGATGTGGGCGTTCAGGTTCGAGTCGACCTCGGCGACGGCGGCCTTGGCGCGCTCGTAGAGGGCGGGATCGGCCCGGTAAATAGCGGCCGGAAATTGATGCTGGCTCGGCATTCCATCATTGTCACACGGTGGCTATCCACCCATCCGGGATGCTATTATCGTGGGTGGATAGCCACCTTTTACCAGGGGATTTGATGGCTGAGCAACTTCTGCTTGACGGGTTCACCGCGTCGGACAATGCCATTGATCCAGTCGGGATCTCACCAGTCACCACGCCTCACGCGCGCGGTGTTCGAGGCCCACGGCTGCGAACGAAAGTGATCACACTCCGGCAGGCTGCCCAGTTCATCGCCACCCACCACCGTCACCACCGGCCGCCAGCAGGACACAAGTTCTCCATCGGCGTGTGCGACGCCGAGACCGGGCGGCTCGTCGGAGTCGCCGTGGTTGGGCGACCAGTGGCCCGCCTGTACGACGATGGCGACACCCTGGAAGTCACGCGGTCCTGCACGGGATGGCACCCGCAACGCGAACTCCGCGCTCTACGGCGCGGCCTGGCGGGTGTGCCGCGCGATGGGCGCCCACCGCATGATCACCTACACGCAAGACGGCGAGTCCGGCGCCAGTCTCCGAGCTGCTGGCCTGCACCTGGTCGGTCACCGCGCTCCACACGCCGGATGGGACCGGCCCAGCCGGAAGCGCACCGACGCTCACCCCACGCACATCGGCCGCACGTTGTGGCTGATCGGCACACCGTTCGGCGACCAGCCACAGGACCGGCCCGATGTCCATGGTCAGCAGGAGGCCCGCAAAGCACGGCACTGCCGCGTCTGCTCTCGCCCGATAGACCAACGCGTCACCGGCCGGCCACGGACTACCTGTTCGGATGCCTGCCGCGCTCGCGCAACTCGACAACGGCGCCGCCGTTCGGCCACCTGAACCAGGTGTCACGAAACCCCGGCCACGCGTCACAAAACTGTCGCAGCTCCCCGGCACACTGAGCCGCCCGGTTCGCTCTGACCGGATTCCTCACCAGGGAGTTGTTCTTGGCTCACCACAATGCGCCGTTGACGCCGGAAGGTCGACGCCGGCTCTGCGTCCGTATCGATGCTGGCCGCCCAATCGCGCATGTCGCTGCCGAAGCGCACGTCTCCCGGCGGTGTCTTGCGAAGTGGTACGCCCGCTGGCAGGCCGAGGGCGACGCCGGACTGCTCGATCGCCCGTCCCGGCCGGCCAACTCGCCGGCGGCGACATCGGAAGAGATAGCCGACCTGATCGAGGCAGTACGTCGGCAGACCAAGCACGGTCCGGTCCGCATCGCCGACGTCCTCTGCCGCGTGCACGGCATCACGGTGGCGACTTCCACGGTGCACCGGGTCCTGGTCCGGCGTGGCCTGTCCCGGCTGAGGGACCTGGATCCGCCCACCGGCGAGCAGATGCGCAAGGTCATCCGATACGAGCGCGACGCCGCCGGGGACCTGGTGCACGTCGACGTCAAGAAGCTCGGCCGCATCCCCAACGGCGGCGGGTGGCGCATGCATGGCCGCGACAGTGACGCAGCCCGTGCCTCGAAACGCGCAGGGCAAGGCACTGGCCGGGTCGGCTACCTGTACCTGCACACGGCCCTGGATGACTACTCCCGGCTGGCCTACACCGAAGCCCAGGACAACGAACGTGGCACCACCGCCGCCAGCTTCTGGCTGCGCTCAGTCGCATTCTTCGCCGAACACGGCGTCCATCCGATCCGCCGCGCGCTCACCGACAACGGCTCGTGCTACCGCTCCCGCGCCTGGGCCACAGCACTGGCCGCGACCAACACCACGCACAAGCGGACTAGGCCCTACACACCGCGAACCAACGGGAAAGTGGAGAGGTTCAACGGCACCCTGGCCCGCGAATGGGCCTACGTCCGCGACTACACCAGCGAAACTGAGCGACTGGCCGCGCTGGCGGAGTTCCTGAACTACTACAACCACCAGCGCCCGCATGCCGCACTCGGCAACAAGCCACCCGTCTCCCGCACCGCGGACAGCACGTTCCGAATCACCGTCAACCGGCCACCCGAACCGGTTGATCTCTACCCGGTCCAACTCACGATCAACTTCGTGTAACCAACGTCCTGGGACACCACAGCTAGTAGATTGTCGTGTCTAACTCTGGGGGTATAGGTGGCGGAGTTTGGTGCGTGCGTTGTCGGTGGTGAACTGCCAGTGTCGAGATCGTTGATGCGACGGTCGAGGCATTGCCGCGACAGCACGGACAACTCGATTGCGGCGATGTTGAGCCAGGCCCCGTGTTTTTTTTTTGGGGGGGGGGGATCTCCAGGCGCTGGGCCAGGGCGAAGCCGCGGCGGGTGTGCAGGCCTCATACAGCGAGGCTATTTTCTCCCCAGATTCTCCCGACAATGAAAGAGGCCCTATCTTCCACATGGAAGACAGGGCCTCTGACCTGCGTCGGGGTGGCGGGATTCGAACCCACGACCTCTTCGTCCCGAACGAAGCGCGCTACCAAGCTGCGCCACACCCCGGCTTGTCTTGCTTCGGATACTCTAGCGGACGTCTGCTCGGGTTCCGAAGCGGGTATTGGTTTTCGCTGCTTCTCCGCCGTTTGCCCTGGGTACGAGGGTCAACAGGCTTGCTTCGGGTGGGCAGGCGAAGCGGACTGGGGCGTAGGGGGACGTGCCGAGTCCTGCTGACACGTGCAGCCACATGTGGCTTCCCCAGCGGGAGGCTCCTCGGGCTCGGGAGCGGTCCAGGTCACAGTTGGTGACGATCGCGCCGTAGCCGGGGATGCGGAGTTGTCCGCCGTGGGTGTGTCCGGCGAGGACGAGGTCGTAGCCGTCGTTGGCGAAGGCGTCGAGGACGCGCGGCTCCGGGGAGTGGGTGATGCCCAGGCGGAGCGCTGCTGTCGGGTCTGGGCGGCCTGCGATCTCGTTGTAGCGGTCGCGGCGGAGGTGGGGGTCGTCCACGCCCGCTACCGCGATGTTCCTGCCGTCGGCGCTCACTATCCGGCGGACGTGGGTCAGGTCGTGCCAGCCTTGTTCGATCATGGCGGCGCGGAGGTCTCGCCAGGGCAGGGTGATGCCGTGGATGCGCTTCTTCTTCGCGCTGGGCAACAGGTACCGTGCCGGGTTTTTCGGCTTCGGGGCGAAGTAGTCGTTGCTGCCGAAGATGAAGATGCCCGGCCGCTTCATCAGCGGTCCGAGTGCGCGGACGACGGCGGGCACGGCCTGTTTGTGCGCGAGGTTGTCGCCGGTGTTGACGACCAGGTCGGGTTCGAGCGCGTCGAGGGCGGCGATCCAGCGCTGCTTGGATTTCTGCCCCGGCAGCATGTGGATGTCCGAGATGTGCAGGATCCGCAGTGGCCGGGCACCTTCGCCGAGGACCGGCAGGGTGGCTTGGCGCAGTGTCCAGCGCCGTCGCTCGATCCCAGCCCCGTATGCGACCGCCGCCGCTCCTGCTGCTGTCGTTGCCATCGCGATTCGACCCAACGTGCTCACTCTTCGAGGGTACGGGCGCCGCGTGCCGTGGTGGCAGCCGTATCCGAGTTGCATGCCGACGGTAACGTTTCCACCATGGCTGAGCTGAAGGACAAGTTGAAGTCCGACATGGTTGTCGCGCTGAAGGCCAAGGACACCGCACGCCTGGGCACCTTGCGCATGGTGCTCGCCGCTGTGAGCACCGAAGAGGTGTCCGGCAAGCAGGCGCGCGAGCTGACCGACGAGGACGTCCAGCGCGTGCTCACCCGTGAAGCCAAGAAGCGCAAGGAGGCCGCGGAGGCGTTCGACTCCGCCGGCCGGGCCGACCAGGCCGCGGCTGAGCGTGCCGAGGCCGACGTGATCGCGGAGTACCTGCCTGCTCAGCTGTCCGACGACGATCTCGCTGCTTTGGTCGACCAGGCTGTCTCGGAAGTCAGCGCGCAGGTCGGCGGCGAGCTGTCCCCGAAGCAGATGGGCCTGGTCATGAAGGCCGCCAACGCCAAGGTCGCGGGCCGGGCCGAGGGCGGCCGGGTCGCCACCGCCGTCAAGGCACGCCTCGCCGGCTAGCTCCTGCAGACCGCCGGATCCTCGGTGGTGCGGACAACAGAAAGCCCACAGGCTCGGGAGCCTGTGGGCTTTCTGGTTCACGTCTTGCGCTAGCCGCCGCCGGGGTCGCCGCCCGGACCGCCGGGCCCTTGGCCGCCGCCTCCGCTTGGTGGGGCGCCGGTGGGGGTGCCGCCGGGGGTCGCCGGGGTGGACGGGATCTCGTGCTGCTGTGGCGGCACTCCTGTGGACACGTACAGCGTGATCGTGCCGCCGGGCAGCTTGGTGCCGCGTGGCGTCTGGTTCACGACTGTGCCCTTGCGCCTGCTGTCGTCGCGTTGGACGACACTCACCTGGTAGCCCGCGCCTTGCAGGATGTTCGTCGCTTCCTCTTGGGTTTTGCCGACCACGTCCGGCACCTTCGTCTCCGGGCCGCCGTCGACGTACCTCGGGTCCGTCGGGGGCAGGGGGATCTCGGGTTCGCTGGCCAGCAACGGTTTCATCGCCGCGAACCAGGTACGGGCCGGGATCGTCCCGCCGAAGATGTTGCCGTGGTCGGACAGCCGCGGCGGGTTGCTGCTGACGTTGATCGGGCGCGGGCGGTTGCCGTCGGCGAAGGTCAGCGCGGCCGCCGCGTACTGCGGCACCGCACCGACGAAGCCCGCCGACTTGTAGTCCTGCGTCGTGCCGGTCTTGCCCATCATCGGCCGGGTCCAGCCGTTGGCCCTCGCCGCGGCGCTCGCCGTGCCACCGGGCAGGTCGTCCTTGCTCAGGCCGGTCACGAGGGTGTTGGCCAGCGGCTCGGCCACCGCCTGCTCGCAGGGCTGCTCCTTGCCCTTCACGTCGACCGGGTTGCCGTTGCGGTCGATGATCTCCACGATCGGCGACGGCGGGCACCACACGCCGCCGCTCATCAGCGTCGCGGCCACGTTCGCCAGCTCCAGCGGGCTCATCGGGCTCGGGCCGAGCGTCAGCGACGCGTTGCCGGGGTAGCCCGGCTTGCTGCGGAAGTGCTGCGCCTGGGTCTCCTCACCGGGCTTGGCGGGCTTGCCGCTCATGTTGGACGCCATCGTCTCGCGCATGCCGAGGCGGACCAGCATGTCCACCACCGGGTCGGTGCTGCCGAGCATCTCCTCCAGCTTCACGAACCCGGTGTTCGGCGACGTCGCGAGGCCCTGCTGCAGCGTCATCCGCTCGGGGTAGTTGTCCCCGGCGTTGCCGAGGCAGTACCAGCGCGTGTTGCCGTCGTTGGGCTTCTCGGTCCGCGGGCAGCTCTTCTCGCTGCCGCCGGTGAACAGCCGCGACGTGTAGTTGCCGGGCGTGTCGATGATCGAGTTGATGCCCATGCCCTTTTCCAGGGCGGCCGCCGCGGTGAAGATCTTGTAGATCGAGCCGGTGCCGAACTTGTTCTCGATCCCGTACGGCTGCGGGAACTGCGTCTGCCCCTTCGACGCGTCCGGCCCGTAGTCCCGGTTGGACACCAGGGCGACGACCTGGTGTTTCTCCTTGCCGGGCTTGACGATCGCCATCACGTTGGCGATGCCGTCGACCGTCTTGGGGACCTGGGCCATCGCGGCCTGCTTGGCCAGCGACGTCGCGTTCAGGTCGAGGCTGGTCTTGATCGTGTAGCCGCCGATGGACAGCTGCTCCTGGGTGAAACCGAGCTTCTCCAGGTACTCGACCACGTACTGGCAGAAGAACCCGGCCTCAGGGCCCGCGCCGTTGCAGTTCTTCGCGGGCTTGAGGGGCTCGGCCACCACGCCGAGCGGGGTCTGCTTCGCCGCCTCGCCGTCCGCCCTGCTCAGCCTGCCGGTCTCGATCATCGTGTCGATCACGACGTTGCGGCGGTTGAGCGCCTGCGGGCCGCGCTGCCACGGGTTGAACAACGTCGGGTTCTGCACCATCCCGGCGAGCATCGCGGCCTGCGGCAGGGTCAGCTTGTCCGCCGTGGTGCCGAAGTACGTCTGCGCCGCCGCGCCGATGCCGTAGATCGAGTTGGAAAATTCCACGACGTTCAGGTAACCGGTGATGATGTCTTCCTTGGACATCTTCTGCTCGAGCTGCAGCGCGATCCGCGCCTCGCGCAGCTTTCGCGCGATTGTCGGCTCCTGCGCCTTGGCCTGCTCGCTCTTGTTGTTCCGGTAGACGACGTTGATCAAATAGTTCTTCACGTATTGCTGGGTGAGCGTCGAACCACCCTGCTGGTTGCCACCGCTCGTGCTCAACGCGGCACGGAATGTGCCTTTCCAGTCCACGCCGTGGTGTTCGTAGAACCGCCGGTCCTCGATCGACATCAACGCCTCGCGCATGACCGGCGCGATCTGGGCGGCCGATACCGGGATGCGGAACTGGTCGTACAGCGTGGCGATCTGCCTGCCGTCGGCCGCGGTCATCTTGCTGATCAAGGCCGGTGGCACCTCGACCATTTCCGCCTGCGCGCTGTCGATGGTGTCGCTGGCCCGGTTGGAGGCCACGCCGAGCGCCCCGACCACGGGAAACAGCATCCCCGCCAGCAGTACCCCGGCCAGCAGGCAGAGGCTGAGCATCTTGAACACACCGTTCGTGAAGCGCACGAAGGTCAGGGTACCCATTAGCCCGTTCGAGCCGCTGGCTACGCTACGTCAATCGCATTGACTTCTGAGCGCCCGTGTGCGAGATAGTCAACGAAAGTGGGGTGGAACCGGGGGCGTTCGAACGTCGTCAATCTTGTCACGACAGGCAGCTGGAGCCGGGGGGCTTCGGGCAATGGACACGACGGTAGGAGCTGGGGGAGATGTATCAGCAACCCAACAAACCACAGGACTGGCGCGTCAACGCGGCATGTCGTGGTGATGATCCGGATGAGCTCTTCGTGCGCGGCGCGGAGCAGCGCAAAGCGAAACTGGTGTGCGTGGCGTGCCCGGTGCGAACCGAATGCCTCGCCGAAGCGCTCGACAACCGGATCGAGTTCGGTGTCTGGGGTGGGATGACCGAGCGGGAACGGCGTGCACTGCTGCGCCGCAGGCCCGACGTGAATTCGTGGCGTGAGCTGCTGGACAACGCACGCCGCGAGCACGCACCCGAGGAAGACGCCCGAGTCGGCTGACCGCTCAGCCCGCGCTGAGCTGTTCGCCGATCTGTCGCAGGCCCGCCAAGTCATGCACGTCCGATGGCATGGCGGGCACGCGGGTCACCGGCACGCCCTGGTGCGCCTTGGTGAACCGGGCGACCAGGCGGCGCTCCCGGCCGGCGATCGAGACGCGGTCGGCGTGCAGCCGCAGCACCGCCGCGGCCAGCGGTGAGTCGCCGCTGCGCTCGAGCGTCTCCGCGGCGGCGAGGGCTTTCGCGCCGGGCAGGTCGGCCAGTACCGGGTGTGTCCGGTTGACCACAAGGCCCGCCAGCGGCATCGACTCACCGGCCAGCCGCTCCACGAAGTAGCTGGCCTCACGCAGCGCGTCCGGCTCGGGAGCCGCGACCACGAGGAACGCCGTCCCGCCGGACCTGAGCAGCTCGTACGTGCGCGTCGCGCGCTCACGGAAGCCACCGAACATGCTGTCGAACGCCTGCACGAACGCGGACGCGTCGGCCAGCAGTTGCCCGCCGACGATCGTCGACACGGCCTTGGCGAACAGCGAGAACCCGGCGCCGACGATCTTGCGCAGACCCCAGCCGCCCGCTTTGGCCGGACCGGCCAGCAGCTTGATCATCCGGCCGTCCAGCGCGGTCGACAGCCGCTGCGGCGCGTCCAGGAAGTCCAGGGCGGACCGGCTCGGCGGGGTGTCGACGATGATCAGATCCCACTCGCCGTCCGCCGCCAGCTGGCCGAGCTTCTCCATCGCCATGTACTCCTGCGTGCCGGAGAACGAGCTGGAGATGGTCCGGTAGAACGGGTTGGTCAGGACTTCCTTCGCCTTCTGCGGCCCGGCGTGCGAGTGCACCATGTCGTCGAACGTGCGACGCATGTCCAGCATCATCGCCGAGAGCTCACCGGCGGGCTCGAAACCGTCGACCTCCACCTTGCGCGGCTGGTTGCCCAGCTCGGGCAGGCCGAGCGCCTGCGCGAGCCTGCGCGCCGGGTCGATCGTCAGCACGACGGTCCGGCGGCCGCGTTCGGCGGCGCGGACCGCCAGCGCTGCCGCCGTGGTGGTCTTGCCGACGCCACCCGAGCCGCAGCACACGATCACCCTGGTCGACGGGTCGTCGATCAGCTCGTCGGTCTTCAGGGCCGGTGTCACCTGACCCCCTGTTCGACCATGATCTCCGCCAGTTCGTACAACGCGGCCACATCGATCCCGTCGGTCAGGTCCGGCAGCTCCAGTGCCGGCAGGTCGCTCTCGGCCAGCTGCTCGCGCGCGGCGCTCTCGGTCTGCACGCGGATCGCGTGCTCGACCGTCTCGGCCACCAGGCCGTCGACGACGTCCTCGGCCAGATCGAGCCCGGCCGCGACCAGACCTGTCCGGACGCGTGACGCGTCGACCCGCCCGTCCGCGGCGGGCGTGACCGACCTGGCGGGCAGCCGCGGCGGGCGAACCCGGTTCACGATCGCGGCACCCGGCCGCAGATCGGCGCCGTCCAGCTCGGCGACGGCATCGAGCGTCTCCCGGACGGGCATCTCCTCCAGCAGCGTGACCAGGTGCACCGCGGTGTCGTCGGAGTGCAGCAACCGGACCACGCCCTCGCTCTGGCCCTTGATCGGGCCGACCTTCGCCAGGTCGGCCATGGCCCTGGTGACGTCGAGGAACTTCACGATCCGGCCGGTCGGCGGCGCGTCGAGGACGACCGCGTCGTACACGTGCCGCCCGTTGTCGCCGGTGCGCCCGACCGTCTCCTTGATCTTGCCGGTCAGCAGCACGTCCCGGAGGCCCGGCGCGAGGGTCGTGGCGAAGTCGATCGCGCCCATCCGGCGCAGCGTCCGGCCGGCGAGGCCGAGGTTGTAGAACATCGACAGGTAGTCCAGCAGCGCCGCCTCGGCGTCCACGTGCAGCGCGCGGACCTCGCCGCCGCCCGGCGCGGACGCGATGCGCTGCTCCTCGTAGGGCAGCGGCTGCGTGTCGAAGAGCTGGGCGATGCCCTGGCGGCCCTCGACCTCGGCGAGCAGAACTCGTTTGCCACCGGTCGCCAGCGCGATCGCGAGCGCGGCGGCCACGGTGGTCTTTCCCGTCCCGCCCTTGCCTGTCACCACGTGCAGCCTGGCTCTGGCCACGTGATCGGTCCAACCAACGACAGGGGTGGTCACCGGTCCAGCGTAAATGTCGGATCAACCGCGTGCGCCCGCCACGTGTCAGCTCGTGAGCAAGAGCACTGTGTTGACCACTCCGACGGCGGCGACGATGCCCCAGACAACCGCACCGGGCAACACGGTCAGTGACAACACGCAGAGCAACGTGACAACTGTGAACGAGATGGCTCCGGCGAGGGCGACGGTCGAGTTCGTCGCGCCCTTGCGATCACGTGTCTGTGCCATCGCGAGCAGCACGAGTATCAATCCGCCGAAGCCGATCAGCACGCCCGCGATGACTCGCCACGTCTCCATTTCTCGACGCTACCCGGCCGTCGGAGACGATCACGAAGCGACACGGGATAGTCTCCGGCTCATGACGAAGTGGGAGTACGCGACCGTTCCGCTGCTGACGCACGCCACGAAACAGATCCTCGACCAGTGGGGTGAGGACGGCTGGGAACTCGTCTCCGTGCAGCCGGGCCCGACCGGTGAGCAGCTCGTCGCCTTCCTGAAGCGGCCCAAGTCATGACGACGTGGTCGGCGAAGCTCGCCGAGCTGGGCATCCAGTTGCCCACCGTCGCCGCGCCGTTGGCCGCATACGTGCCCGCGACGCAGTCGGGCGCGCACGTCTACGTCTCCGGCCAGCTGCCCTTCATCGAGGGCGCTCTCGCCGCGACCGGCAAGGTCGGCGCCGAGATCAGCCCGGAGGAGGGCAAGGCGCACGCTCGGACGTGCGCGTTGAACGCACTCGCCGCCGTGCACAGCCTCGTCGGGATCGACGCCGTGGTCCGCGTGGTCAAGGTCGGCGGTTTCGTCGCCGCCGCGGAGGGGTTCACCGCGATCCCCGCCGTGATCAACGGCGCCTCGGAGCTGTTCGGCGAGGTGTTCGGGGACGCGGGCAGGCACGCCAGGGCCGCCGTCGGGGTTGCCGAGCTGCCGCTCGGCGCGCCCGTCGAGGTCGAGGTGATCTTCGAGGTGGGCTGAGCCCCGCCAGCTGAGAGGGAGAGCGCATGGACAGCTACGCCGAGTCGGACTGCCACGAGCTGTTGCTGCGGCTCGCCGGCCGACTGCCCGACCGCCAGCTCTGGCGGTTCCGCGACTGGCTCGCCGCGGGAGCCGTGACCGCACTCGCGCGCACGTTGCCGCTCACTCTTCTGCGGGAGCGTGTCGGACTCACAGCCGAGGAATCACGCCTGCTCACGAACGCGCTGCGGCCCGCGGGAGCCGATCCGGAGCGGTTGAATGCGCTGCCATGGGTAGACGAAATCGCTGAGGTCGACTACACATTCACGTCGGAGTCGCCCGAATGGGTGAGCATGGGTGACTCCGCGGGCGTAGTCCTCGGGGCGATTGTCCGCGACCGCACTGACATCGGTGAGGTCCGCGGCACATGGCGGCTGCCACGAACGGGTGGTGGTGCGGCGAATCGCGTCGTCCTGGTGACCGCGACCACGCAGCCCGCTCGGCTCGCAGGCGAGCTACAGCGGGTACTGCGGGCGCTCGGGGAGCACGAGCCGAGCGTCGAGGTGATCCCGAGGGGCATCCTGCTGCCTCGGTACCACCAGGCGGCACTGGCTGCGTCGGTGCCGTTGGCCATGGGGGCGGCAGAAGGGGGCCATCTGGTCCCGAGCTGACGTCCCCGCTCGACAGCCGGAATGGAGTGAAGTCGTGACCCAGGTCGCCGACCGCGTTGCGCTCCCGATCCGTGTCCATGATCTCTTGCTGGGCCTCGCGGGCCGGTTGGACGACGACGCCCTGACCGACGCCCGCGAGCTGCTGGCATCGGCGGAACTGGACCGTTCGCTGGAACTGATCGGCGGCTGCCTGGTGGCGGGGCGGATCCCGTTGTCGCCCGTCGAGCGCAGGGACTTGGACGCGATGTTCGCCGAGGCGAACTGCGACACGACCCTGATCCAGCAGCTGAAGGTCGATGACGGCAGGGCGCGCCCGCCGGTGCACAGGTTCCACCCGGGGCTCGTGGACTCGCAGATAGGCGGGGCCGAGGCGGGTGTGAGCGAAGCCGTGCACCGCGTGCTGGAAGTGCTCCCGGACGTGCGCGCGCTGTGGTGCGTCTGGCGGACGACGCCGGCGGGCGCGGTAGCCGGGCCGGTGCCGCACCGGATCGTCCTCGTCGAGATCGGACCAAGGGGCTTCCCGCCCGCGACGGCGTACCGGATCGAGCACGCACTGCGCCGTGCCGGGATCCGCGCGGCGGTCGAGGTGCTGCGGGACAACTCGCCGTTGACGGAGTACCACCGGCAAGGCATGCAGCAGGCCCGCCGCGTGTCGTTCGACGGGGCCCCCGACGAGCAGCCCGTGGCAGCCGAACCGCCCCGGCGGACATGGGGCCAGCAGCGCGAGACGTGGAAGGAAGAAGCGGCGCCGGTCAAGCCGACCGCCACGGACGAGCCGCAGCCCAGCACCAGCAGCTGGATCCCGGAGATGGAACCGTCGGCGGCACCGGCGGGAAAAGCCCCGGAACCGTCGCCGAAAGAGACGACCACCGTGCTCGACCCGGTGACGGACCCAGCCATCGACCCGGTCGTCGACGTGCCGGCGGAGCCGACACCAAGACCGGAGCGGCCCAACTTCGACCAGCCGGGCCTGCGCCAGGTGACGCCGCCGATCGACGAGCCTGAACCGGTCACCCTGCCGAAGAAGCCGACGCCGACCCCGTCACCGGTGTCGGCGAAGGACACCTTCGAGGACAGCGACCTCAACGACCAGGAACGCGACCTGCTGCGCCAGCTGCAGGAAGAACTGGCCAAGCGCGAGCAAGCCGAAGCAGCGTCGAGCAACAAGAAGCTGAGCTGGCAGACCGACAAGTCCGGCAGGCACGCGGACGCGGAAGCCAAGTGGTCGAGCCCGTCGACGCCGCGGGTCATCAACGGCGTCCCGCCCACGGCAGGCGGCACAGTGGAGCCACCGCGCTTCCCACCCACCGCCTGACAGCCTCAACCGAACTCCCCGCAGGCCACGCAGCCCGCGGGGAGTTTGCTGTCACCAGGGCACGGTGTCTCGTCCACACCGCTGCGCAAGCACCATCCAGGCGTTCCCGAGCCGATGATCCCGCCGGCAAATCCGCCTGTCCACAACCGACCAGTAATCCCCTTGACCAGCCCCAACCCCGATAGACTGGAGCAGGGACGCCCCCCGGGTTGGGTGGGGACTGTTCTGGGGCTTTGGCGTGAACACGGCGATCTTTGTTGTTGCCGGATTGCCTTGACGACCTCTGCTGGTTACCCAGCTCGGCGGCGATCGGTCGCGGTGACATCCCGGCCGCGAGTCGGGATCAGAATGCGCTCTTCCTGGCCCAGGAAGTCGTTGGCCTAGCTCTTGTCGGTTGCCTTGGTGATGGCGTCGATGACGCGTTGCAGGTGGAGGCCTCGCTGGGCGTCGCACGGGTGGGTCGTCGTGCTGCTGTGGACCATGGCGACGAAGTCGTCGAGGAGGATCGTGAAGGCTTGGTCTGATGGGGTTTCGCGGCCGGGGAGGGTGCGGTAGCCGTTGTCGCCGTACGCGCTGAAGTCGACGACGGTCGGGCGCAGGGGCATCTTCAGCGAGATGGTGATCGTGCTCGTCGCGCCGGTTTCGTGGGCCAGGATGAAGTGCCACAGGTCGCGCTCGCCCCGGGTGGCGCCGACGACGTCGGTCACCTTGCCGAGGGCGGCGTCCATCAGGTCGATCACGTGCGGCCCGATGTCCATCAGCGCGCCGCTTTCGTGGCGCCAGGCGGAGTCGGCGTAGTCGGGGGAGAGCAGCGCGCCTGACAGCCACTGCGCGTTGCCGCCTACCCAGCCACCTGTTTCGTGCAGGTCGGCCAGCCAGTCCCTGGTTTCCTGGGCGAACCGGCGGACCAGCGACACCAGTGAGACGACTCCCGCGTCGGCGATCGCGCCTGCCAGGCGTTCGGCTTCGTCGACGGTCGCGGCCACTGGTTTCTCCAGGATCACGTGCTTGCCCGCCTTGACCGCTTCGAGGGCCAGTTCGGCCTGCACCGCGGGCGGGACCGCGAAGGCGACGGCGTCGACCTGGTCGAACAGGTCGGCGGGCGACGCGGCCGCCTCGATGCAGTAGGTGTTGGCGATCGCGTCGGCTGCTTCACGTCGGCGCGCCCAGACCGAGGTCAGGTGCACCCCGGGGTGGTTCGCCAGGCCTGGCGCGTGCGCGCGCTCCGCCCACTGTCCGGCACCGATCAGGCCAACCCGCACTTGTTCGTCCACGTGCCCAGTATCGACCGGTGATCTGGGTCACGGGACTTGAGGCCGGTCCCGGTCGTAGGCTCGCAAGCGTGCGTGAACTGCCGAAGGAGATGGTTCTGCCGGAATCGATGGTTCCGGACACGTTTCCTGACCCGCCGGTGACGCCGAAAGACGCGGCGACAGTGGTGTTGTTGCGCGACACCGCGGCAGGCATCGAGGCATTCCTGCTGCGCCGCGTGCTGGGGATGGCATTCGCTGGCGGCATGAGCGTTTTTCCTGGTGGCGGCGTCGACAAACGCGACGCGGACGCGGACATCGCGTGGACCGGGCCGAAACCGGAGTGGTGGGCGGAGAAGTTCGCCTGCACTGTGCCGTTGGCGAGGGCGCTTGTGTGCGCGGCAGTGCGGGAGACGTTCGAAGAATCCGGCGTGCTGCTGGCCGGGCCGGACGAGGACAGCGTCGTTTCCGACACGGCGCCGTACGCGCCCGCGCGGAAATCCCTGGTGGATCGCGAGTTCTCGTTCGCGCAGTTCCTGGCGGACGCACGGCTCGTGTTGCGCGCGGACCTGCTGCGGCCGTGGGCGAACTGGGTCACGCCCGCTGAAGAGCCGCGGCGCTACGACACCAAGTTCTTCATCGCCGCGCTCCCGGAAGGCCAGCGCGCGGACGGGTCGACCTCCGAGGCCGACCACGCCGAGTGGCGCCGCCCCGCGCAGGCGATCGACATGTGGAAGGCGGGCGAGCGCGCGTTGCTGCCGCCGACCTGGATGACGCTCACCGAGCTCGGCGAAGAGCGGACGGTGGCCGCCGCGATGGCGGCCGACCGGACGATCAGCAAGATCATCCCCAAGGTGATCAGGGAAGGCCGCGTCCTGCGGCCGGTCCTGCCCGGCGACCCGGCGTACGACCGAGCCGTCGGCCACCTGGACGCACGACCAGACGACACGCTGGGCTGAGAAGCGAGGGAGGACCCGTGAGCGTGGTGCATCCGGCGTACGGCGTGCTGCGAGAGGTCACGCCGACCGCATCGGTGATGCTCGAGGAAAACCCCGGCAACATGACGCTCGACGGCACGAACACCTGGATCCTGCGCGGCCCGGGCGCCGAGGACTGCGTCGTGGTCGACCCCGGCTACGAGGACGTCCCGCACCTGACCAGGGTCGCGGACTGCGGACCGGTGTCCCTGATCCTGGTCACCCACCACCACCCCGACCACGTCGAAGGCGCAGCGTGGCTCGCCGAACGCACCGGCGCCCCCATCCGCGCATTCGACCGCACGCTGTGCCGCGACGCCGAAGCGTTGGCGCACGGCGACGTCGTCACCGCGTCCGGGCTGGAGATGACCGTCCTGCACACCCCCGGCCACACCGACGACTCGATCTGCCTGCAGCTCGGTGACGCCGTGCTGACCGGCGACTCGATCCTCGGCCGCGGTACGACCGTGATCTCGTCACTGGGCCACTACCTGGACACGCTCCGGCTGCTCCAGACCATCCCCGGTGTCATCGCGCTGCCCGGCCACGGCGCGGAGCTCCCCGACCTCGCCTCGGTTGCCAGCGAGTACCTAACGCATCGCGAGCAGCGGCTCGACCAGGTCCGCCTCGCGCTGCGCCAGCTCGGCGAGGACGCCACACCCCGCGCGGTCGTGGAAGTCGTGTACGCGGATGTGGACGAGTCCCTGTGGGGACCGGCCGAGTGGTCGGTCCGCGCCCAGCTGGACTACCTGCGCGGCGGCACGGGAACTGGCGGCGGCTGACCGGCGTCGCGCCGCACCGCCATCCCCGAGCGGGCGGCGCGACGTCGGCAGATATTCAGTTTCGGATCCAGTACCCCTCAGGTGGCGGGCGGACGCATTGGCGCGACCATGTATCGCAGGTCCATCACCACCTCGGGGTCCGGTGAGCTGAAGACGGTCGCCCGCATCCCGGGCTGGATGGCCAGGCGGACCCGGCCACCGGAGAACGGCTTCAACGCGTCGATCAGGAATCTGGACTGGAACGACGGTGACGTCCGGCCGTCGGACACGTCCGCCTTGATGTTTTCCTCCGCTTCACCGGCCTGCTGGTCGGCGCTGCGCAGCCGGATCTCGTTGTCCCCGACCTCCAGCTTGAGCACGCCACGACTGTCGGCGTAGAGCGCGACCCGGCGCACGGCGGCGAGCAGCGCATCCGCGTCCAACTCCACATGCGTGTCCACGGCGGACAGCACGAGCTTGCTCTCGCTCAGGAACGAGCCATCCAGCAGCGCCGTGGTGACCACCGAGTTGTCCCACGCCACGCCGACGCGGTTGGCGTCCGAATGCAGCGCCACCTGACCGCGCGCCTGCTTGGCGACCTCGGCCAGCAGCGTCGCCGGGATCAAGGCGTCGAGGTCCGGCGAGACCGGGATCCACGGCAGGGAAGCCACGGCCATGCGGTACCGGTCCGTCGCGGCCAGCACCAACCGATCCCCGTCCGCCCTGACCCGGACGCCGGTGAACAGCGGTAATGCCTCATCACGGGATGCAGTCGCGGCGACCGTGCCCAACGCGGACACGAACTGCCCGCCATCGACCTTGCCCGCCAGCGGCGGCGCGGTCGGTACGCCCGGGTGCAGATCCGCGTCGAGAAGCGGCAACGCGAAGCGCGCGGTGGGCGTTCGCACCGCCAGCCGGGCGCCCTCCACCGCGATACGGACCATGGGAACGTCCAAGGCCCGCAACGTCTCGGCAAGCGGTTTGGCCGGCACAAGCACGCGACCCGGCGTGTGCACGGCGGCTGAACAGGACAGCCGGACGGCGCGTTCCCGGTCGCTGCCCGCGAGGACGACGGAGTCCTCCGACGCGGTCAGCAGCAGCCCGGCGAGCACAGGGTCAAGCGTCCGGCCGGGCAGCAGGCGGACTGCCTCGGCGGCCGCGTTGGCCAGGTCTGTGGTGGTGGCTGTCAGGTCCATGCTCCGCACCGTAGCGCCCCTGTCCGACAGTTTCGGGTTTTCGCAGGTAGGTTGCGGGATATGGATGATCTGACCTCGACCATCAGGGGCAGTTTCGACCCGGGCGCTCCGGACTGGCACTACCTGCCGGTCGACGTGCCGCAAGGCGCGCGGGAGATCGAGGTCCGCTACCGCTACGACCGGCCGGACGTCCCGTTCGGCGTCCGGGGCAACGCGCTGGACATCGGCGTCTTCGGGCCGGGCGAGCGGTTCCGCGGCTGGTCGGGCGGTGCGCGGGACGCGTTCACGATCAACGCGACCGAGGCCACGCCCGGCTACCTGCCCGGCCGGATCGACCCCGGCGAGTGGCAGATCGTCCTCGCCCCGTACACGATCTGCCCGCAGGGCATGGACTTCGAAGTCGACGTGACTGTCCGATTCGGACCCGACGGCCCCGCGTTCCAGCCGAACCCCGCCCCGGCGACAGCACCGGCAGCCGACCGCGGCCGAGCCTGGTACAGAGGCGACGGGCACATGCACACGGTCTACTCGGACGGCCGCCGCACACCCGGGGAACTGGTGGCGGACGCCCGCGCGGCCGGCCTGGATTTCATCGTCTCCACCGAGCACAACACGACGAGCGCACATCTGCAGTGGGGTGACCACGCGACCGAGGACCTGTTGATCCTCAACGGGGAGGAGGTGACCACGCGGGCCGGTCACTGGCCGGCCTGGAACCTCCCGGCGGGCAAGTGGATCGACTGGCGCTACCGCGATCCGCGTGAGCTGGAGAAGTTCGTCGACGAGGTGCACGAGTGCGGCGGGCTGGTCGTCGCCGCGCACCCGTTCGGCCCGTGCATCGGCTGCACATGGGAGTTCGGTTACGAACGCGCGGACCTGGTCGAAGTGTGGAACGGAACCTGGACGCTCGACGACGAGGCCACGGTCATCGCATGGGACGGTCTTTTGCGGGCGGACAGGTGGATCCCGGCCGTCGGCAACAGCGACTCACACATGCACCACGACACGATCGGCTTGCCGCACAACGTCGTTCTCGCCGACGGGTTGACCGGCCCGCAGCTGATGCAAGGATTTGCCAAGGGGCGCAATTGGATCGCCGAGTCGTCGGCCGTGCAGCTGGATTTCACCGCGACAGTCGACGGGCAGACCGCGGGGGTAGGAGAGCGGCTGCCGACCGAGCCGGGCACGCCGATCGCCATCGAGGTCAAGGCAAGCGGCGCACCCGACACGCACATCCGGATCCTGGACCACCACGGTCCCCAGTGGGGCGGTTACGTCCCAGCCGAGGGTGCGACGGTCTCGTGGACCACGCAAAGCCGTTACAGCAAATGGGTTCGCGTCGAGATCCGCCGGGAACAGCCCACCCCCACGACACGCGACACCATGGTCGCGCTGACGAACCCGATCTTCTTCCGCTAGTACCGGCTGGACAGTTCGTCGAGGATGTACGAGCGCAACCCCTCGATGTCGGCGTCCAGGGCGACATCGACGACGCGGCCGTTCGGCGGGTCGACCTTGTTGCGGACATCGGCGATCGTCGCGCCACTGCCCGGCCCGTCGGTGCAGTCGACGTCGAGCATCATCGGCGTGGTCCGCAGGATGCCCGGCCTGATCGCCTCGGCGACCGCGATCGCGTCGTGGACGATCAGGTCGTCCTTGCCGGTGTCCTTCTTGTAGAACGCCCGGTAGCCCGGTGTCATCGCGGTCAGCTCACGGCCGACGTCGTTGGCCGCGGCGAGTTCGGCCAGCCAGTCGTCGCCGACCGCGACCCGCATGGTGATGTCCAGCGGGACGAGTGTGACCGGCACGTCCTCCTCGACCAGGACCCGCCGGGCAGCCTCGGGGTCGACCCAGAAGTTGAACTCGGCGGACGGTGTGATGTTGCCGCCGTTGATACCGCCGCCCATGACCACCAGTCGTTCGATCTTGGGCTTGATCCCCGGGTGCGCGGCGAGCAGGAGCGCGATGTTGGTCAGCGGCCCGATGGGGACGATCGTGACCGGCTCCTCGGCCGCGGTGAGCAGGTCGACCAGTAACGTCACGGCGTCACGCGGGTCGAGATTCGCGGACGACGTGCCGAAGTTGTGCGCATGACCGCCCAGGCCGTCGTTGCCGTGGGCGTCGTCGCCGCGTACCGCCCGGGAGAACGGCCGATGCGCACCTACGGCGACGGGAACGTCCTCACGGCCGCACAACGCCAGAAGGTTCAAGGCGTTGCGGGTCGTGTGCTCGATGCCGATGTTGCCCGCGACCGTGGTCAGCGCGAGCAGGTCGACGTCCGGGTGCCGCGCTGCCAGCGCGATGGCGAAGGCGTCGTCAACGCCCGGGTCCGTGTCGATGATCAACCGCCGCATCGTTCTCCCTAGTAACTGGCGAGTGCGTGATCCGCTTTCCTGCCGGGCACGCCTGCGGCGATCGTGCCACGGAACACGAACACCAGTCCCGCGAAGATCAAACCCGCGACGGCCGCCGCGAGGAACGCCGACGACACGCTGACGTGTTCGACCAGGTAACCGCTGACGGACTGGCCGAGCGCGAGACCGAGCGTGACCGCGGTGATGATCCAGCCGAACGCCTCGGTCATCGTGTTCGGCGGTGCGACCTGTTCGAGCGCGGTCGAATGCGCCGTCGACTGCGGCGTGATCATGGTGCCCGCCACCAGAAGCGTCGCACCGAGCCAGAACAGCGACGACGGGATGGCCGACAATGTGATGAGCAGCGCGAACCCGGTGAGCAACACAGGCAGGCGCAGGTGCATCTGCCGCGGCCACGGACGCATCCCGTACAACACACCGAAGATCACCGAGCTGATGGACCACAAGCTCAGCAGAAGACCACCCATGGCCTGCTGCCCAGCGGCGGTCGCCGCAGCCGGAACCGCCACCTCGGCGAAGCCGATCACCACACCGAAGCCCATGACCGCGAGGATGACCGTACGCATACCCGGGCTGACAAGCGGACCGAGCAAGCTCGACCCCGTCTGCACCAACGGCCGTTGCTCACGGACAGTCCCGGTGAGCGCGAACCAGAACGCGCCCATCGTCTGCGTGCTCGCGCTGACAAGCACAGCGGTCCCCGCCCACGGCAACGCGGCGAGCAACCCAGCCAAACCAGGGCCGAGGATGAAGAACACCTCGATGCTGATGGCGTCGTAGTTGTACGCGGCCTGACGCGTACTACCAGCGGGAAGCAAACGTGACCACAGCGTCCTCGACGCGGAGCCGACGGTCGGCTGCGTCAAGCCAACCAAGAAAGCGAACGCAAGGAGGGCAGGGGTGCTCGCGTGAGACTCGATGGCAATGACCGCGATGGTGACGAAGACAGCGAACGCACTGGCCGTAACCCGCAGCGGACGACTTGGCCCAAGACGGTCCATGACCCGCCCCTGCACCACAGAACCGATAGCGGCACCAACCAGCGCACCAGCGGACACCAGGCCAGCAGTGGCGTACGAACCGGTGGACCGCTGGACGTAGAAGAGCATGGAGAAACCGACCATGGCGATCGGCAGGCGGGCGAACACGGCAGCGATCATCGGACCGCGCGCGCCAGGAGTGGTCAGAGCGGCCCGGTAGTCAGCGAGAGAGACGTTGTGGGACACACGTACCAGTATGCGATGGAATGGTACGCCGGTACCACTAGCTGACGGTGTGTTTGCTCACCATCGCCCATTTGATGCAGCCGAGCCCAGATTGATCACGTTTCCGTAACAGAAAGTGAATTCTGAGCAGGCGTGCACAACGAATACGACTCATCCGGGTCCCTTCAGAGTGAAAAGACTTGAGCCGCGGGGGTCCCTCGGGCGATGGTGGATTTCACCGCCAAGCACCGGGTACTCCGGGGCGGTGTGAAAGCTCCCTCCGGCGGAAGGGTCGGGGCCATGACGCCCGGAGGGCGGGGAGCGCGAGCCGTCGGGGGATGGCTCGCGCGATGCAAAGGGCCGGTGCGCTGCGTCGGGGGCAGCGCCCGGCCCTTTGTGTGCCCAACGTCCCTGCCAGGAACTTCACGGCCGCGTGTGCCAGGCGCGAGAGCAGCAAGCCGGCTCAAGTTGATGGCATTGAGCTCTCATCTGCCCTCGAGGGCTGCACGCGCGCAGGAGTTGCCCCGTCCGACATAAGCGACAAATAACCCCAAAGCGGCTCGCGCGCAAGCGCAAAGGTGGCCTTCGGGGTTGCTCCTGCCCGTCGGCCTGGGCAAAGCCAACCACGGACTGTCAGAAGGTCCGCCTACGCAGAGCAACAAACAACAAAAGCCAAATGGACCTCTTGACAAGCCTTGGTTCCCTCCGGGCAGGCCGACGGGCAGGAGCACCCACGCCCAAAAACACCCCAAGATCCCAAGCACGCGCCAAAAGAAAACCGACCGAGTGCCTCCTGCCCAGAGGTCTGCCACCCGGCGAGGGACCGTCCTTGTCTTTCACCCCGAGAACACGAAACCCACCCACCAAACAAGCCAACTTCGAAACCCGCCTAACACCCATACAAACAGTCCCCCACCCAACCCGGGGGGCGTCCCTGCTCCAGTCTACAAGGGATAAGGCCTGGTCAAAGGGGCTACTGACGGGTTGTGGACAAACGAGTGCACCGATGAACCCGCGATTCGAAGATCACCCATGCGGAGGACCGCAGCCGAATCAAGGCGGAACGACGATCGCAGGACAAGGCGGGCGGCGCTTGCAGTACACGGCGAGTGAGCACAGCGATCAATCGCAAGGCGGCATTCGCAGGGTTGGCGATGCGGTGTTCACTGGCGAAGGCGACGGCACACGGAGAGGCGAGTGAGCACGGCGATCGAATCGCGGGGCGACCGGAGGGCCAAGCGGGCGCAGGGTGGAGCGGCGATCGCAGGCCGAGGCGGGTGCCGTCGCAGGTGAGGTGAGTGCACTGTGGGCGCCGCGCGGAGGTACGGCGCGGAACGCAGGGCAAGGCCCGGGCGGCATGGTGAACCCAGTACGCAGAACAAGCAAGTGCGTATGGCGAGGCGACCGCAGGGCGACACGAGACCGCCGGAGACCGGCAGGTCAAGGCGAAAGCAACGGCACCGTGACGAGCAAGGAGACGAACCCGGACACGACTGTGCCCCGGAGCGGCAAAGCCCCGGGGCACAGTGGACGAGTTACCGAGCCCGGCGGGCGAGGCGCTCCGGGTCGAGGATGAGCACGCTCTTGCCTTCGAGCCGCAGCCAGCCGCGGTGCGCGAAGTCGGCGAGAGCCTTGTTGACGGTTTCGCGGGATGCGCCGACGTACTGGGCGATCTCTTCCTGCGTCAGGTCGTGTGTGACTCGCAGCAGTCCCGCTTCCTGGCTGCCGAACCGCTGTGCCAGCTGGAGCAGGGCTTTCGCCACGCGGCCGGGCACGTCGGTGAAGATCAGGTCGGCGAGCATGCCGTTTGTCCTGCGCAGCCTGCGGGCGACCACGCGCAGCAGCTGCTCCGCGATCTCCGGGCGGGTCGCGATCCACTGCCGCAGTTCCGGGCGGCCCATCGTCACGGCTCGGACTTCGGTCACGGTCGTCGCTGTCGATGTGCGCGGGCCCGGGTCGAAGATCGAGAGTTCGCCGAACATGTCCGACGGCCCGAAGATGCCGAGCAGGTTCTCCCGCCCGTCCGGCGACTTGCGGCCGAGCTTCACTTTGCCGGACAGGATGATGTACAGCCGGTCGCCCGGCTCACCCTCGGCGAAGATGACATGACCTCGGGGGAACTCAACGTTCTCGAGCGTCTGGCTGAGCGCCTCGGCTGCCGCTGGCTCAACCCCCTGGAAGATGCCTGCCCTGGCCAGGGTCTCGTCCACGCTCGTCCCTCCTGTCGAGACACGGCGAACCAGACACCGTCGCCGTCTTCACTACCTGCAGTGTAGGACGTTCACCCGGATGTACTTACCGGGCACGCCGCACGCTACCGGTAAGTAGTCACATGCGCACGCGCTGCCTCGTCCGCGCGGCGCGTCCGCCCCGGCGGCGCAGGCGGAAGAGCTCGAGCGCGCGGCCGATGCCGCTGACCTGGAGTGCGCGGACTTCGTCCGGCCGGACGTCCTCGAGCAGCTGGGTGACCTCGTCCTCTCGCACGGCGCCGTTGCGCAGCCGTGTCTCCACGCGCTCCATGAACAGGGCGAACAGCATGATCACGAGCGGCACCACGAACACGAACCAGACAGCCACCATCAGTTTGATCCTCGCTTGCTGTGCGTCGGGGGCACATCGACTAAGACGTCTGGGGTCGGTTGACGTTGTTCGGCGGCCCGTAGGCTAGTCCCGTGCCTCCCGCCACCAAGCAGCCCCCCGGGCAGATGGTCAAACCGGCGACGGGGTTGGTCCGACGAGCCAGGCGGATGATGCGCTCGCTGTCCGAGGCATATCCGGACGCGCGTGCCGAGCTCGACTTCACCAACCCGCTTGAGCTGATCGTCGCGGTCGTGCTGTCCGCGCAGACCACCGATGTCCGGGTCAACCTGACCACGCCGGCGTTGTTCGCGAAGTACCGGACAGCCGCCGACTACGCGAGTGCCGACCGGACCGAGATGGAGGAGATGGTCCGGCCGACCGGTTTCTACCGCAACAAGGCCGCGGCTCTGATCGGCCTCGGTGCCGCGCTGGTCGAGCGGTTCGACGGCGAGGTGCCGGACACCATGGAGCAGCTCGTCACGCTGCCCGGTGTCGGCCGCAAGACCGCCAACGTCGTCCTCGGGAACGCCTTCGACGTGCCCGGTCTGACCGTGGACACGCACTTCGGCAGGCTCGTGCGCCGGTGGGAGTGGACTGCGGAGGAGGACCCGGTCAAGGTCGAGTACGCGGTTGGCGCGTTGTTGCCGCCCAAGGACTGGACGATGGCGTCGCACTGGATCATCTTCCACGGCAGGCGCGTCTGCCACGCCCGTAAACCGGCGTGTGGCGCATGTCTGCTGGCCAAGGACTGCCCGTCGTACGGGGCCGGGCCCACCGGGTTCGAGGAGGCCGCCAAGCTCGTCAAGGGCGTGGAGGCCGAGCACCTGCTCGCCTTGGCGGAACAGGCGGGTAAGCCCAAGCGCAAGGCCGCCGGTTGAGCGTCCGGGTCCGGTGGGCGATCGTCGCTCTGGTCCTGGTCGTCGCTGGTGCGGTCGCGGTGTGGCCGCGGGGTGACGACACGCCGCAGGCTGTCGCGCCGTCTCCGCAGCCGATCAAGACGAACCTGCCGACGTGTTCGCGCCAGGGCGTGGCGGTCGAGACCATGCAGGGCCTCAAGGCGGTCTGCCTGGCTGACGGCGGTGTCACGGACGTCGCGCAAGCGTTTGCCGGGCCGGTGCTGGTGAACGTCTGGGGCACGTGGTGCGCCCCCTGCCGCGAGGAATTGCCCGTGTTGTCGGCGTACGCCGCCGAGCCGGGCGCGATCCCGGTCGTAACGCTGGCCGTGCAGAGCGACCAGGCGGCCAGCACCGCGTTGCTGAGGGATTTGGACGTGCGTCTGCCCGCGCTGTTCGACAAGGACGAGTCGCTGTGGAAGGCGCTGCGCCCGCCGCGGATGCCGTCGTCCTATCTCATCAATGCGCAAGGCGAAGTGAACCTCGTCAACGACCCGCCCGTCTTCAAGTCTGTGGCGGATGTACGCAAGGCGGTGGGCCGATGACGCACGGCCCGCTCGTCGACCCGGCCGACGTCCCGAACTGGATGGCCAAGCTCGTCGGCGCGACCGGTGAGCTGGACGCGGAGATGTTCCGCAGGCTCGCCCCGCCGGACCACGTCATCGCACGGCCCGCGGCCGTGTTGATCCTGCTCGGTGAAGGCCCCAACGGCCCGGATGTGCTGCTGACCCGGCGCTCGGACGACCTGGGTTCGCATCCCGGTCAGGTCGCGTTCCCCGGCGGCAAGGTCGACGAGGGCGACGACTTCCCGGTCGGCACGGCGATGCGTGAGGCGGTCGAGGAGACCGGTGTCCTGCCCAGCGGTGTCCGGCCGGTCGCCGTTATGCCCGAGTTGTATGTGCCGGTTTCGAAGTTTCTCGTCACGCCGGTCGTCGCGCACTGGCAGACGCCGTCTCCCGTGCGGGCGGTCGACTTGGCGGAGACCGCCGCCGTGGCCCGCATCCCCCTTGATCACCTCGCGGACCCGGCGAACCGGTTCATGGTCCGCCACCCCTCCGGCTTCACCGGGCCCGCCTTCTCCGCGCCCGGGATGCTCGTCTGGGGGTTCACCGCGGGGCTGCTGACGGTCGTGCTGGCCATCGGCGGGTGGGAAGTGCCGTGGGACACGACCGATGTGCGGGAACTTGACGTAGCGTGGCGGTCAAGCCGTCCAGAGGAGTGAAGCTTGAACTGGGTCGACGTGCTGGTGCTGGCGCTTGTCGTGCTGGCCGCGATTTCCGGTGCGCGACAGGGCGTGGTGATCGCTCTGCCCGCTCTTCTCGGCGTGTTCGCCGGTCTGGTGCTCGGCGCGATCGTCGCCCCGCTCGTCGTGGAGAACTTCACCAACTTCGCCACCCGGGCCGCGTTCTTCATCGCGATCGTGGTGTTCCTGGTCGCTCTGGGTGAGACAGCCGGGGTGTGGGTCGGCAGAACCTTGCGGCGCAAGATGAAGACGCCCAACCTCACGCCGGTCGAGAGCATCCTCGGCGCGCTCGTGCAGGGTGTTGTCGTGTTCGTGGTCGCGTGGATCATCGCGGTGCCGTTGACGACGGTCACCGGGCTGCCCGGTCTGGCCAACGCGATCAGGGGCTCCGTCGTGCTCGGCGGCGTCGACGACATCATGCCGCCGGGCGCCGAGAAGCTTCCCAACGGCGTGAAGAAGCTGCTCGACGATTCCGGTTTCCCCAACGTGATGGGGCCGTTCTCGCAGACCCCGCTCGTGGACACCGGCCCGCCGGACCCTGCGCTGCAGTCCAGCCCGGTGGTCCAGCGTGTCCGGCCGAGCGTGCTCAAGATCCACGCCCGCGCGCAGTCCTGTTCGCGTGCCCTGGAGGGCACCGGTTTCGTGATCTCGCCGGAGCGCGTGATGACCAACGCGCACGTGGTCGCCGGTACCGACCAGGTGTCGGTGGAGACCGAGGGTGGCCAGCTCGACGCCCGTGTCGTGCTCTACGACCCGTCGGTGGACGTGGCGATCCTGTCCGTGCCGGATCTGCGGGCGAGGCCGTTGCCGTTCGCGCCGCAGGACGCCAACAAGGGGGATTCCACGATCGTGCTCGGTTATCCGCTGGACGGTCCGTACACGGCTTCGGCCGCGCGGGTCAGGGAGCGGATCAACCTGCGCGGCCCGGACATCTACGACGCCAACACGGTCACCAGGGACGTGTTCACCGTGCGCGCGAAGGTGCAGAGCGGTAACTCCGGTGGCCCGCTCGTCGACCCGAACGGCCAGGTGGTCGGTGTCGTGTTCGGCGCCGCGGTGGACGACGACGAGACCGGCTTCGTGCTGACCGCCAAGGAGGTTTCCGACGAGGTGCAGCAGGCGCCGAGGCTGAGCCGCCGGGTGGACACAGGGGCTTGCGCGGCCTAGAAGTTCGACAGCCAGGACTTGAGGGTTTTGTTGACGCTGTCAGGCGCTTCCTCGTGCGGGTAGTGCCCGATGCCGGCGAGCACGTGCAAAGGCGCGTCCTTCTCGAGCCAACGCTGTGACGCCTTCGCCGTGGCCGGGAGGATCAGGGGGTCGTCGGCCCCGTGGACGCGCAGTGACGGGACGGGGATCGTCTTGTCGAGCGCTTCGCTGAAGCGGCGGCCGTCGCTGCGGATCTGGGACCGCACGGCCCACCGGTAGTACTCCATCGCGGAGAACGCGACGCCACGGATCCGGATCGCTTGTTTGTAGCGTTCGACGGCCGCGGTGAAGTCCGCGCTCCCGGCCCATTGAGGCCCTGCCCACCGGCGCATCAGGTGTTCGAGCGCGATCGCGTCGTCCTTGACCAGTTTGCGTTCCGGGTACATCGGGATCTGGCCGCGAAACACCGTTCCGACTGCGCGTGCCTGGTTGTTCGCTTTGCGGCGCAGCGCGGTCCGGCGGATCTGGCGGCGCAGCGCGAGGGGGTGCGCGGCGCCGATCGCGACGACCGAGTGCACCAGCCTGGGGTGCAGCGCCGCCGCCGACCAGGCCAGCATGCCGCCCCAGCCGTGCCCGATGACGTGCGCTTTCCGTTCGCCGAGCGCTTTGATCAGCCCGCCGACGTCACCGGCGAGCGTCCAGGCGTCGTAGCCGCGCGGGGGCTTGTCCGAGTCGCCGTATCCGCGCAGGTCGACGGCGACCGCGCGGAATCCGGCGTCGCTCAGCGCGGTGAGCTGGTGCCGCCAGCTCCACCAGAACTCGCCGAAGCCGTGCAGCATCAGCGCGAGCGGGCCCTCGCCGGTCTCGCTGACGTGCAGCCTGATCCCGTTGGCGTGGACGTCGCGGTGCGCCCATGGACCGTCGACGCGGACCGTGGCCGGATCAGGAAGGTGACTCATCGCTGTCGCGCTTGAGCGCGGCCAACGTCTCCTGTGCCGACTGGATCGTCTTCTTCGGACCCTTGATGCCCCGCACCTTGCGGTAGCCGAGGAATCCGAGCAGCCCGACGACCAGCAGCATCACCGCCCAGGTGATCAGGAAGCCCGCCCAGCGCTGCAGGCCGATCTCGGCCAGCCCCTCGGCCAGCGCGATGAACGGGAAGTACAGGCTGAACATCAGCACCACGAGGGCGAGGATGAAGAAGATGCTGCCTCGCACAGCTCGTTTGACGTCACGGGAGATCTCGATCTTGGCGAGTTCGATCTCGGCCCGGACCAGTGTGGACAGATGCGTGGTGGCGTCCTTGACCAGGGCCCCGATCGACTGGTCGCCAGGAGGCAGACCGATCCGGTCCTCGGTCAACGGGATCGACGGGACCTGTGGCAGTCCCGAGCCTGCACGGTCGTTCTGCTGCGCACTCGTCACCTGGTCATCGTGCCACGTGGGTGGTCACGAGGCCCGGTGTGCCCGGCTGCGCCGCACCAACATCGCCGCAGCCAGCAACGACGCCGCCGCGGACGCGATCAGGACCGCGGCCTTGACGCGTTGCGCCGCGTCCGCGTCGAGCGCGAGATCGGCGATCAGGAGGCTGACGGTGAACCCGACACCGCCGAGCATCGACACCGCCGCCATGTCGCGCCAGCCGAGGTCGTTGGGCAGCACGGCGACCTTGAAGCGGACCGCGGCGAACGCGGCGCCGAAGATCCCGAGCAGCTTGCCGATCAGCAGTCCGGCGATCACGGCGACCGCGACCCGGTCGTCGGCCATCTGGCCGAGCGCGCTGGGCGAGACCGGCACACCGGCCGCGAACAGCGCGAACACGGGCACGGCGAGCCCTGCCGACCACGGTTGCAGCCGGTGTTCCAGCCGGACCGCGGGCGATTTCCGCTCGTAGGGGTCCCTGCGGACGCGTGTCAGCAGGCCGAGCGCGACTCCCGCGACGGTGGCGTGCACGCCTGACTCGTGCACGGCGAACCAGGTGCCGAGCGCGATCGGCACGTACAGCCACGGGGACCGGATTCGTCTGTGCTGCAGATAGGCGTACAACGCGCACAGGACGATCGCGGCCGCCGCGGCGAGCAGGTTGAATTTCGCGGTGAACAGGACCGCGATGATCAGGATCGCGCCGAGGTCGTCGACGACAGCGAGGCTGAGCAGGAAAACACGCGCGCTGCTCGGCAACCCGGAAGCGGTGATGCTCAGCACACCGAGCGCGAAGGCGATATCGGTGGCCGCGGGAATGGCCCACGCCTGTTCGATTCCCGGCGCGCCCCAGCCGACGGCGAGCGCGATTCCGATCGGGACGACCATGCCGCCGATCGCGCCGATCACCGGCAGGATCGCGGCCTTGAACTTGGACAGCTCACCCACGACGAGCTCGCGTTTGAGCTCGAGGCCCGCGACGAAGAAGAACACGGCGAGCAGGCCGTCCTTGGCCCAGTCGCCGACCGAGAGCTCCCAGATGTGGAAGTCGCGAACCGCCTGGTAGACGCCGCGGGCGGGGGAGTTGGCCAGCAACAGCGCGACCGCTGTCGCGCAGAGCAGGATGATCCCGCCGACCGTCTCGGTCCGCAGGTACCTGGCGAAGTCGCTGACATGAACGCGCCGCATGACTCTCCTGAAAATCGACAGCACTGATTGGCTGCCGACCAGGCTTCCCGGCGCTCCCTTACGGGATCTTAACTCATGCGATCGGATCCGGCAGGCGCCGGACGTGGTATTCGGTCGAGATGGTGCGCCCGGTGAGCGGGTCGCCCAGTTCCACGCGCCACGCGTCGGCGAACTGGTCGACGCCCTTCTTCATCGGAATGGTGCCGGAAAGCAGGACCGTGCCCGGCGCGTGCAGCTTCTGCGCGTGCAAGACGTCGATCCAGTACTCCGGCGGGAGTAATTCCGCGCACGTGCCCGACTGGATCTCGGTCCATTCGCCCGACGACCGCACCCACGCGGTCAGCGTCAGGTCGTCGGTCCGGTCGGCCACGTCGGCCAGCCGCCACGCCTGGCGGCCGAGCATGTCCGGCGCGGCCTGTTTGCTCCACGCGACGCCGTGCACTTCGAGGTCGCGGTCGGTGTGGTCGCAGGCGACGGTGAGCAGCACTTCGTCACGTGTGATCACGAGCGCCCATTCGGCTTCGCCGGACGTACGGCTGTGCTGGGCGTACACCTCGCCGGACTGCAACGCCAGGAACGGGGCGATCGGGTACAGGCACGGCGTCTTCGTCGGTGCCGGGATGCCCATCGCGACGAGTTCGGCGACGTGCTCGGCCACGTGGTCCTGGCTGCGGCCGGCGAACCCGGCGTTGAGCAGTGCGCGGACCTCGACGGCCACCCGGTGCCCGTCAGGCAGGCTGAAGTGCAGCACCGGCACCTCCGAATGCTTGGCGTATACGACTTGTATACATACGATATGCCACAACTTCCCGGAGGCGCGACATGACTTCTGCGACAGTTGCCGACCGGCGCTCGTTGTGGCGCGCGTTCACCGCGAGCCTGTCGGGCACCTCGTTGGAGTGGTACGACTTCGCTGCGTACTCCGTGGCGTCCGCGACGATCTTCGGCCCGCTGTTCTTCCCTGGCAATGACCCTCTTGCCAGCACGATGCTCGCGTTCTCGACTTACGCGGTCGGGTACGTGGCCCGGCCGCTCGGCGGATTCGTGTTCGGCCGACTCGGCGACGTGATCGGCCGCAAACGAGTCCTGGTGATCACCCTCGTGCTGACCGGTACTGCCACGTTCCTCATCGGAGTGCTGCCAACTTACGCCACAATCGGCAGTACCGCCGCAATTTTGTTGGTGCTGTTGCGGTTCGCCCAAGGCGTGGGTATCGGCGGCGAGTGGGGCGGCGCGGTGCTGCTCTCCAGCGAGTTCGGTGACCAGGCCAAACGCGGGTTCTGGGCGTCGGCGGCGCAGATCGGCCCGCCTGCCGGGAACCTGATGGCCAACGGGGTCCTGGCGCTGCTCGGCGCGCTGCTGACCGAGGAGGAGTTCATCGGCTGGGGCTGGCGGCTGGCGTTCCTGCTCTCGGCCGTGCTGATCGCGTTCGGGCTGTGGATCCGCGTCCGGCTCGAGGAAACCCCGGTCTTCAAGGCGATCGAGGCCAAGGGCGCCCGGCCGAGCGCGCCGATCAGCGAGGTCTTCCGCGACGAGCGGCGCGGCCTGCTCGCCGGCGTCTTCGCCCGCGTCTGCCCGGATGTCCACTACGCGCTGTTCACGGTTTTCGTGCTGACCTACGCCACGCGTGAGCTGAACGTCTCACGCGGCTGGGCCATGGCCGCCGTGCTGATCTCCTCCGCGTTGCAGCTCGTGCTGATCCCGGCGTTCGGCGCGCTGTCCGACCGGGTCAACCGGCGCAAGCTCTACCTGGTGGCCACGATCGGTGCCGCGGTGTGGCCGTGGATCTTCTTCCCGATGATCTCCGGCGGCTCGGTCGGCCTGCTGATCCTCGGCGTGGTCGTCGCGCTGGTGCTGCACTCGGCGATGTACGGCCCACAAGCGGCGTTCGTGACCGAGCAGTTCTCCGAGCGGCTGCGCTACACCGGCAGCTCGATGGCGTACACGCTGGCCGGGGTGATCGGCGGCGCGGTGGCACCGCTGCTGTTCACGGCGTTGCTGTCGTGGACGGGCAGCTGGCCCGCGATCGCCGGGTACATCGTGCTGACGTCGGTGGTCACGGTGATCGGGCTGGCGCTCGGGCGTGACCCGGTCAGCTCATGAGCTGGATCCGCAGCGTTTCCCGCAGGTGGACGTCGATGGCCTGCCGTGCGCGCTCGACGTCCTGCTCGACGAGGGCCGCGAGGATGGCGGAGTGCTCGGTGAGCACGCCGTCCTGGCGGCCGGGCACGTTGGCGAGCGCGATCCGGCCCGCCCGGTTCTGCCGATCGCGCAGACCTTCGTACGTCTTGGTCAGGATGTCGTTGCCGGTCGAGCGCACCAGCGCGTCGTGGAACCGGGTGTCGGCCTCGATGAACTCCCTGGCCTGCCCGGCCGAGCGCAGCAGGTGCTGGGCGGCGAGCGCGTCGCGCATCTCGGCGACCGGCCCCTCGTGGTGCGCGAACGCGGCGGCGTGCCGTTCGATCACGCCGCGGGCCTCGACCAGCTCGGTGAGCTCCCGGCCGGACATCGGCGCGACGTACGCACCGCGCTTGGGCACGAGCTCGACGAGCTGCTGCGCGGCGAGCATGAGCAGCGCCTCGCGGATGGGCGTCCGCGACACGCCGAGCTGGTCGGCCACGACCTGCTCGTTGATGAACGTGCCCTGCACCTGCGGGTCGGTGAGCAGCTGGTTCTTGACGAAGTCGTACGCCCGCTCCCGGCCGGATAGGCGCATGAATACTCCTTACATACACGTTGTATACGAGCTATGGTAAACCCGTGCGAGGTGATGCGTGATGCGAGTAGCGATGAGCCAGTTCGCCGCGGACACCGATCCGGAGCGGAATCTCGACCACATCAGGACCACGGTCGGGCAAGTGGCCGACGCGTCGGTGGTGGTGTTCCCTGAGGCGACCATGGCCCGGTTCGGCATCCCGCTCGGCCCGATCGCGCAGCCGCTCGACGGCCCGTGGGCGACCGAGGTCCGCGCGATCGCCGAGCAGGCGGGCGTGCTGATCGTGGCGGGCATGTTCACGCCGAGCCCGGACGGCAGGGTCACCAACACGCTGCTGATCACAGGTCGTGGTGTCGACACGTACTACGACAAGATCCACTTGTTCGACGCGTTCGGGTTCGCCGAGTCGGCGACGGTCGCGCCGGGCGAGCGCATCGTGGTGTCCGAAGTGGACGAGGTGACGATCGGTTTCGCGACCTGTTACGACATCCGCTTCCCCGGCCTGTTCCAACGCCTCGCCGACGAGGGCGCGTCGATCACGATCGTTCCCGCGTCATGGGGGTCGGGCCCCGGCAAGCGCGAGCAGTGGGAACTGCTCGCCCGTGCGAGGGCCCTGGACAGCACGACGTGGATAGTCGCGTGTGGACAGGCTGATCCCGTGACGATCGGGCAGGAGCCGTCGGGCAAGGCCCCGACCGGCATCGGTTACAGCACAGTGGTGTCACCGCTCGGCGAGGTCCGCGGCCAGCTCGGCGCGGAACCCGGCCTGCTCACCGTCGACATCGACACGGCAGAGGTGGCGGAGGCCCGCAGGATCGTTCCAGTACTGGCGAACAGGAAGTTCTGATGCACGAATACCCGGTGACCATCACCTGGACCGGCAACAAAGGAACCGGAACGTCCGGCTACCGCGACTTCAGCCGCGACCACACGGTCTCGGCGGACGGCAGGCCGGACATCGAGGCGACCTCCGACCCGGCGTTCCGCGGTGACCCGGCGCGCTGGAACCCGGAACAGTTCCTGGTCGCGGCGCTGTCGGACTGTCACATGCTCTGGTACCTGCACCTGTGCGCGACATCGGGCGTGATCGTGGAGTCCTATGTGGATGACGCGGTCGGCCGGATGGAGATGGAGAAGAACGGCGCGGGTCAGTTCTCCGAAGTCGTGCTGCGGCCGAAGATCGTGATCAGCGGCGGTTCGCTCGACACCGCGCGAGAACTGCACACTAAAGCGCACGAGATGTGTTTCATCGCGCGGTCGGTGAACTTCCCGGTGAAACACGAACCCGAAGTCACTGCTCGGTAACCGCTGATGGTCTGATATTCCAGAACTCCAAGTGACGGGTTCCGATGACTCGCGGCACGCTGGCCCCCTTGCGCACCAACCGCTTGTGCTCGCACAGCGGGGAAAAGTGGAGTCACCGTGTCGGGAATTCGGAAACAGCCGCAGGCGAGAGATCGGGCCATAGGTGCTCAGCTCAAGTCGATCCGCGCCCAGCGTACCGGGCTGTCACTGGAACAAGCGGCTGAGTTGCTCGGCTGGTCACCGGCGACGATGAGCCGGATCGAGAACGGCAGGCGCCACATCAGCGCAGAGGACGTCGCGAGCATCCTCGCGGTCTACCGAGTGCCCGCTGCCCAACGCGACGCGATAGTGCGCGTGCCAAGTCCATCGACGAACCGGCTGGTGGTCCCGCCCGTTGCCAGGCGTGCCAGACGAGTTGAGTGTCCTGGCAAGTTGCGAAGCCGACGCCAGTGCACTCACCGACTGGTCAACCCGCAGATCAACCCTCGTGAGTGGAAAAGCCGGTTCTAACCGGACCAAACACTCACGAGGGTTGACCAGGGGATCAGTCCTCGCTGCCCTTGTTGAGGCCCTGGGAGATCAGGTCCATCACCGACGAGTCGGCGAGCGTGGTCACGTCACCGATCGAACGGTTCTCCGCCACGTCACGCAGCAAGCGGCGCATGATCTTGCCGGACCGCGTCTTCGGCAGCTCCGGTACGACCATCACCTGACGTGGCTTGGCGATCGGGCCGATCTCCTTGGCCACGTGGTCGCGCAACGCCTTGATCGCGTCCTCGCCGCCGTCGACCGCGTCACCGCGCAGGATGACGAACGCGACGATGCCCTGGCCGGTGGTCGGGTCGGTCGCGCCGACCACCGCGGCCTCGGCCACGGTCGGGTGTGACACCAGCGCGGACTCCACCTCAGTCGTGGAGATCCGGTGCCCGGACACGTTCATCACGTCGTCGACCCGGCCGAGCAGCCAGATGTCGCCGTCGTTGTCGTACTTGGCGCCGTCACCGGCGAAGTAGAAGCCCTGCTCGGCGAAACGGGACCAGTACGTGTCGCGGTAGCGCTCGTTGTCGCCCCAGATGCCACGCAGCATCGACGGCCACGGCTTGTCGAGCACCAGGTAGCCGCCACCGCCGTGCGGGACCTCGTTGCCCTGGTCGTCGACGACCTTCGCCGAGACACCAGGCAGCGCGCGCTGCGCCGAACCCGGCTTGGTCGCGGTGACGCCGGGCAGCGGCGAGATCATGATCGCGCCGGTCTCCGTCTGCCACCAGGTGTCCACGATCGGCGCCTGTCCCGCGCCGACGTTCTCCCGGTACCAGATCCACGCCTCCGGGTTGATCGGCTCGCCGACGCTGCCGAGCACGCGCAGCGACGACAGGTCGTACTTGGCCGGGATGTCCTTGCCCCACTTCATGAACGTGCGGATCAAGGTCGGCGCGGTGTAGTAGATGGAGACCTTGTACTTCTGCACGATCTCCCAGTGGCGGCCCTCGTGCGGGGTGTTCGGCGTGCCCTCGTAGACCACCTGCGTCACGCGGTTGGACAACGGCCCGTACAAGATGTAGCTGTGTCCGGTTACCCAGCCGATGTCCGCTGTGCACCAGTAGACGTCGGTGTCCGGCTTGAGGTCGAACACGTTGTGGTGCGTGTACGAGGCCTGCGTGAGGTAGCCGCCCGAGGTGTGCAGGATGCCCTTCGGCTTCCCTGTCGTCCCGCTGGTGTACAGGATGTACAGCGGGTGCTCCGAGTCGAACGCCTCCGGCGTGTGCTGGCCGGACTGCTTGTCCACCAGGTCGTTCCACCAGATGTCACGACCCTCTGTCCACTCGACCTCGGTGTCGGTGCGCTTGACCACGAGGACGTGCTCGATGGTCGGCGTCTGCGCGACGGCCTCGTCCACGGCTGGCTTGAGCGCGGCCGGCTTGCCGCGGCGGTACTGGCCGTCGGTCGTGATGACGAGCTTGGCCGAGGCGTCGTCGATCCTGGACCGCAGCGCTTCGGCGGAGAAGCCGCCGAACACCACGCTGTGGGTCAGGCCGAGCCGGGCGCAGGCGAGCATCGAGAAGATCGCCTCGGGGACCATCGGCATGTAGATGGCGACGCGGTCGCCCGCCTGCAGGCCGAGTTCCGTCAGCGCGTTCGCGGTCTTGCTGACCTGCGTGAGCAGGTCGTTGTACGTGATCGTCCGGGTGTCGCCCGGCTCGCCCTCCCAGTGGATGGCGACCTGCTCACCGTGGCCGGACTCGACGTGCCTGTCGACGCAGTTGTAGGCGACGTTGAGCTTGCCGCCGACGAACCACTTCGCGAAGGGTGCGTCGCTCCAGTCGAGGACCTGGTCCCACTTGGTGTCCCAGTGCAGTCGCTCCGCCTGCGTGGCCCAGAAGGCCTCCCGGTCGGCGTCGGCTGCCGCGTACAGGTCCGGGCCCGCGTTGGCGGCGGCGGCGAACTCGTCGGACGGCGGGAAGGTCCTGCTCTCGGTGAGCAGGTTGTCCAGCGCGGGGCCCTGGGACTGCTCGGTCATCCGTGTGACCTCCTCGAAAAGCGATGACTCGTGATGGCAGTGACCGTAGTGCGACACGCGGCGCATTAACAGAGCGGGACTCCAATAGGTCCAGACCATTCTGCCGGATTGGTCCGCGGAGCGGCTGTCGGCGGGCCGCCGGACGGGGATAGTGTCTGCCCGTGACTGATCCGCTGGGCCCCCTGCTGGACCTCCCGGGCATCGCCGAGGCAGTGCAGTCCGCGCGCGAGAGCGTCGACGCCGTGCACAAACACCCGGCCAACCGCCGCGGCTGGCCGACCACAGCGGCCGAGGCGTCCGTGCGCGCCGCCCGCTCGTCGGCCTACCTGGACGGCGGAAACCCCGAGATCCCCGAGGACGGCGAGGTCGCCGACCCCATATTGGCCGGCGCGCTGCGCGTGGCCGAGGCGATCGGACCGCTCCTGCCGGTCTGGCAGCGCGCGCCCCTGCAAGCCCTGGCCCGGTTGCACCTGCTGGCAGCGGCCGACCTGGTCCCCGCCGCGGAAGACGAACGACTCGGCCGCCCACGCCACGCCCAGGGCGTGTCCGGACGCCTGGACCTGCTGGCCAACCTGGTCACCGGCGCGACCGCGGCGCCCGGCCCGATCCTGGCGGCAGTGGTCCACGGCGAACTGCTGACGCTCGCCCCGTTCGGCCTCGCGGACGGCGTGGTCGCCCGCGCGGCGGCCAGGATGACGATCATCGGCACGGGCCTCGACCCGAAAGGCCTCACCGTGCCGGAGGTGGCGTACCTACGGCGCCCCGAGCGCTACCGGGAGGCGGCCGAGGGCTTCGCGAGCGGCCAGCCGGACGGCGTACGCGAGTGGGTCCTGCTGTGCTGCGAGGCGTTCCAGATCGGCGCGAAGGAAGCACTGGCCATCGCGGACTCAGCCACGAGCTGACACCGGTCTGTCACCCGCGCGTGGCCAAAGAGCAACGAGGGTTCACACGATAGTGTGACACAGCTAACGCTCAGTACGTGATTGCGAATCCACTCACATCCGGATGGTCACTTAGGACGAACCGGCTGGCGGATTCGAGCTGCCCAATGAGGATCCTCTGCGCCGTCGCGCTGCTGCTGTTCGCAAGCGCCTGTGCCACAACGACTCCCGCGCGAATCGTGGAGCCGGTCGGCCAAGCTGTGCCGCCGGCGACGACGACAACAACCCCGACGACCACCACCATGACCTCGATCACGCCGGTCGTGCAGTCCGTGTCGATCCCCGCTGACCTGGCAGGCAAAACCGCAGCCAAAGTGGACCAGGACCTGCGGGCACTCGGCCTGACCATCCTGCGATACGTCAGCCCGGACGGAACGCAGGTGCTGCCCGATCCGACGTGGACCGTCACGTCGGTCGACGGCGCCGGGTCGGCTGCGCGAGCCGACTCGGTCATCTACATCAAGGTCAACAAGCCGGCACCACCGCCACCGCCGAAGACGACCACGAAGGCGACGCTGAACCCCGCGCCGCCCAAGCCCCCGCAGCCCGTCGCGCCGCCACCGGCGGCAGCCGCGTACTACAAGAACTGTGCGGCAGCCAAGGCCGCGGGCGCGGCACCAGTGCGTCGTGGCCAGCCGGGTTACGGGTCACACCTCGACCGCGACGGAGACGGAATCGGCTGTGAACGATGAGTTCACACGATGGTGTGACAGCGGTAACGCCTGACCGGCCTGTGTGGAATTCACAGATAGCCGGATGGTCGCTGAGAGACGAACCGGTAACGGGGTCAGGCTCTCGATGAGGATCATCTGCGCGGTCGTTCTGACGCTCGCCGTCGCGGGTGCTTGTGCCGTACCGGATCGCACAATCGCCCCGGCGCCGAGCATTCCGACGATGCCCGAACGGCCGCCGGTCACCACGGCGGATGCACCTGCGCCACACCCGCCGGTCACGTCCCTGCCTTCACAACCCACGAAGGTGGGCACCACGAAGGCGGGCACCGGGGCGGCGACGTCGACGAGCGTGACGCCGTCGTCCAGCCCCGCGGACCCGCCGGCCAAGGCCTTCAAGAACTGCTCCGAGGTGCGAGCGGCAGGCAAAGGCCCGATTCGCCGGGGCGAACCCGGGTTCGCCGACTGGCTCGACACCGACGGCGACGGGATCGCCTGCTACCCGAAGAAGCGCTGAGCGCCTACCGGGCCGCCGCGCCCAGCATGTCCAACGCGTTGCGGACGTGTCCGTTGGTCTCGCTCAGCGCCTTGGCGGCGCGTTCGGAATCCGCGCCGGACAGCAAGTGCACGAGCGCGACCTTGAGGTCACCGTTCGCGGAGGTCAACGCCTCCGCGCACTCCTGGAGGCTGTAACCGGTCGCCTCACGCAGGATTCGCAACGTCCGGCCGCGCAGCTTGGCATTCGTGGCGCGCATGCTCACCATCAGGTTCGAGTACGTGCGCCCGAGTTTCACCATCACCGCGGTCGAGAACGCGGTCAGCACGAGCTTCTGCGACGTGCCCGCCTTCATCCGCGTCGAGCCGGAGATGGCTTCCGGGCCGGTGTCGACCGCGATCACCACGTCCACATCGGCCGTCCGCGCCGACATCGGGTTGTTGGAAACCAACCCGGTACCGGCGCCGAGCCGCCTGGCCGCCGAAAGCGCTCCCAGCACGAACGGCGTGCGCCCCGACGCGGTAAGGCCGAGGACGAAATCCCCGGCCTCCGCCTCACGCGTCAGCAACGCGGCCCCTGCAGCCGCGTCGTCCTCCGCGTTCTCCACGGCCGTGCGCAACGCCTTGGTGCCGCCCGCGTGGTGGGCGACGAACCAGTCGGCCGGTGCGTTGAACGTCGGCGCGAGCTCTGCCACGTCCAGGCTCGCCAACCGCCCGGACGTACCCGCTCCGACGTAGTGCACCCGGTGTCCCTGGCGCAGAGCCTCCGCTGCCAGGTCGACGGCTTCCGCCAGCTGCGGCAACGCCTCCGCCACGGCGGACGGCACGAGCCGGTCCTCCGCGTTGATGACGCGCAGAACCTCGAGCGTGGGCAACGTGTCCAGCTCGGTGGTTCTCGGGTTTCGGCCCTCAGTCGGAGAGTCGACGTAGACCGCTTGCTGGGGAACCGTCATCGCCGTCCTGGTGCTCTCATTTTCCGGTGTCGCGGGTCTTTCGGCGTCCGTCCGGCCGGGTTTCCAGCCGGTGCGGACCAACCGCGTCCCGCGTGGCTTCCAGTGCGCCCATCGCCGTCGGCAGATGCCGTTGTGCCACTCCGATGAACAGGCAGTCGATCACCGTCAACTGGGCGATCCTGCTGGCCATCGCGCCGGAGCGGAACGTGGTCTCCCTTGCCGCAGTGGTCAGCACGAGATCGGCCACTTCGGTGATGGGTGAGCGCGGGAAGTTCGTCAGCGCCACGGTTGTGGCGCCTCGTTGCCGCGCGGTGCGCAGCGCTTCAACTGTGTCGGTGGTGGCCCCGGTGTGCGAGATGCCGACAGCGACATCTCCCGAGCCGAGCACCGCCGCCGACGTGAGCATGATGTGCGTGTCGTTCCACGCGAAGCTCACCCGGCCGATCCGATGCAGCTTCTGCTGCAGGTCGAGCGCGACGAAGGCGCTCGCGCCGACACCGTAGACGTCGACGCGGCCCGCGGCTGCGATCACGTCCACGACCTGTTGCAGTGTGGCGATTTCCAGCTGGTCGGCGGTTTCCTCGACCGCGCGGGCGTCAGCGAAGGTGACCTTGCTGACGACCTGTGCGAGGTCGTCCTCCGGGCTGATCTCACCACCGAGGTCGCGCTCGGCGCGCGCCTCCGTGCGAGCGGTGTCCGCGGCGAGCGCGATCCGCAGCTCGGGGTACCCGCCGACGCCGATCGCCTTGCAGAACCGGGTGACCGTGGTCTCGCTGGTGCCTGCCGCGTCGGCGACTTCGGTGATGCTCCGGCGCGCGACCGACGCCGGGTTGTCGAGCACCACTTTGGCGACTCGCTGCTCCGCACGGGCAAGACCCGGCAGCAGCGACCTGATGCGTACGAGCGGGCTGTTCTCCGCGCGTTCGTCAATCATCTCTGCGGTGCTCACGTGGGAAACTTACTAACAGTTACGGGATCCGACAAGGTCACGGCTAGACCTCCTGACGCAACGACACCCAAACGTGTCCGGAACTTGAACCTGCAACCACTGGGGCTTGCGTGGGAAATCGCAGGTAATGGGGGTGTCGTTAACAAACTTTATCATCGGATTCGACGATCCCATGCGTGTGAAACGAGCGCGGTTGGTTGTTTTTCACCGTCAAGAAGGACTCGGCTACCCTCGGTGATTTTGATGTTGTCCAATAACACCCCGCGGCCGGTGAGGGTTCTGTCCGTACTGAACCGCCACCGCAAGAAGATCTTGTCGAACGTCGGTACTTCCGCACGGACATTCCACCAGGTCCGGTGCCCTGCGCCGGAAAGATGCGGCGCCGGGCCCGCGGGTGCGCCGGGCCCGCGCGCGGTGACGTCGACCGCTTGCCACGACACGCCGTCACTGCTCGACTCCAGAACGAGGTGGTCGGAAATTTCTGTGTCGACAAAGGTGTCGAAGGTAACCCGGATGGTCGTACTCCGTGTCCGGAGCTCTCGTGTGGACAGTGTGGCGGTGCTCAGGTTGCCGATCCCCGTGTACCAGGCGTCACGGCCATGTCGCGGTCGGACAGCCAAAGCTTTGGCCATCCCCGTCGCGAGCGCCTCGCGGGCCGGGTTGATGGATCCCCAGCTGCGGGACACGTGAACCCTGTTGGACAACAGGATCGCGATGGAACGCGACTGCAGGTCGAGCACGAGAGTCGTGCCGGTATACCCGGTGTGGCCGGCGGTCGCCGGGCCGCTGAGCCCTCCCATGTAGAACCTGCGGTCCAGTTCGAAGCCCAAACCGTGTGCGTTGCCGGGAAAGTTCGTCGTGTAGTCGGTCAGCATCGCCCGGACGGTCTCCTGCTCCAGGATCCGCTTGTGGGCATAAATGCCGCCATTGATGAGACTTTGGGCCAGCACGGCCATGTCACGCGCGGTCGAGAAGATCCCGGCGTGCCCGGAGACGCCACCGAGTGACCACGCGTTCTCGTCGTGCACTTGCCCCCGAACGATTCCGCGCGCAGGCGCCGCCTGGTACTCGGTCGCCGCGATCCTGTCCAGTTTGGACGCAGGCGGGTTGTACCCGGTGTCGGTCATCCCGAGCGGCCCGGTGATGCCTTTGCTGACAACGTTGTCCAAGGTGGACCCCGTCAAACGCTCGACCAGTACGCCGAGCGTGATCAGATTGAGATCTGAGTACTCGTACGTCGAGCCCGGCGCGTACTTGGGCGCGATGTCCATGACGCCCTTGATCCGCGCGGCCTTGTCCGGGTACATGCTCCACAACGGGATGAACGCGACCAGCCCGGACGTGTGGATCAACAGCTGCTTCACCGTGATCCCGGCCTTGCCGTTCACGCCGAACTCGGGCAGGTAGCGGGAAACCGGCGCGTCGACGTCGACCTTGCCCTGCTCGGCCAGCTGCATCACCGCGATCGACGTGAACAGCTTGCTGATCGAAGCCATGTCGAAAATCGTGTCGTCACGCATCGGAACCCGCTGGTCCACAGGGAGTTCCGTCCCGGCGGCGTCGGAATACCGCACCGCGTAGCCGGATGCTGACCGGCTGACCACGACGCCCTCGTGCGCGAGCAGCGTGACCACGCCGGACATCAGCGGCTTGGCCACCGGCGGCGAGGTCGGGTTGGCCCGCGTCCACTCGTCGACCTGCTTGAGCGCCGCCTCGATCGGCGCGCGGTCCAGCCCCGCCTGCTCGGGCGTACCGTCACGCAACTGGGTCCACGGGGCGGCGAAACCCTGCTTCGGCCGGTCGAACCGGCCCGAGTCACCGCCGTGCGCCTCCGCTGACACCGCACCGGCTGCTGTCACACCGGCCATCGTCAGCGCCAGCACCGTTCGACGAAACATTGGGGTCACCTCACCAATAGATCAGGTGTTGCCGGCGTAGCTGGCGGAACTTCGCCAGCTCGTCCTGCCACGCCCCGATGACCTCGGCGACACCGGCGCCGGCGTCGATCATCGTGCGCAACCGGGCCGAGCCCGCGAGCTTGTCGACGAAGTTGTCCGGCCGCCACGCGAACAGCGCGGGATACAGCCGCTTCGCGGTCACGAGCATGGTCACGGCCGTGCGGATCGGGTCGAACGACTGCTCGTCGGTCACGTGCAGCTGCACACCACCGCAGGTCTTGCCGACGAACTTGTTGAACGTCGGCACGAAGTAGTTCTCCCGGAACCGCACACCGGGCAGGTTCAGCCCGTTGAGCTCCTCGGCCCAGCGCCAGTCGACGTCCGGCATGCCGATCATCTCGAACGGCCTGGTCGTACCGCGGCCCTCGGACAACACCGTGCCCTCGAACAGGCACGTGCCCGGGTAGGCCAGCGCGGTCTGCGGCGTCGGCATGTTCGGGCTCGGCGGCACCCAGTCCAGGCCGGTCCGGCTGAACAGCGTGTCCCTGTGCCAGCCCCTGACCGCGATCACGTCCAGTTTGGACAGCCTGCGGCCACCGGTGTCGGCGGGCAGGAACTCGGCGTCGAAGAACTTGGCCAGCTCACCCGCGCTCATCCCGTGCTGCTGGACGATCGGCTTGCGGCCGACACCCGACGCGAACGCGGGGTCGAGCATCGGACCGAACGCCTTGCCGCCGACCGGGTTCGGCCGATCCAGCACCACGAACGACGCGCCCGTCTCGACCGCGGCCGCCATGGCCGTGTACATGGACCATATATATGTGTAGAAGCGGGCGCCGACATCGGCGATGTCGAAAACGACCGTGTCCACTCCGGCTTTGCGGTACATCTCCGCGAGTTTCGCCGTGGAAACACCGTATGCGTCATACACCGGGACCTTGGTCCGCGGGTCGGTATAACTACCCTCAGAACCACCGGCTTGTGCCGTGCCGCGGAATCCGTGCTCCGGACCGAACACGGCGACAGGCGCCATTCCGGCGGCCACGAGCGAATCCACGATGTGCGTCCGGTCCCGCAGAACACCCGTCGGGTTGGTCAGCACGCCGACCTTGCGGCCGGCGAACTCGCGCCAGCCCCGCTCAGCCAAGCGGTCCGCACCGGGCGTGACCCCACGGCCACGCTGCTCCTCTTGGGCCGCAGCCGGACCAGCGGCGGCTGCGACCACCGCCGCGGGCGCCACGGCCAGCAGGCTGCGTCGGCTTACCACGTCAGCCCCGTCCCGAACGGGAACAGGACACCGCTGGAGTCCGCGTTCGGCACGTTCACCGGCAGCTTGCCCTTCGGGGCGACCTTGCCGGTGATGACCTTGGCCAGCGAGGCCATCGACACGTCACGCCACGCGTACGTGGTGATCCACGTGGGAACGTCCACGAAAGCAGGGTCGTACGGCACCTGCGAGGCCACCGCGATCACCGGCTTGCCGGTCTCCTTCAGCCTGGACACCAGCGCACGCTGTGACGCTGACGTGCGCAGGCCGTTGGTCAGCACGATCACGAGGTCCGAACCGTTCGCGACCGCGACCGCCTGGTCGATCTGAGCGGTCGTGGGCGCTGCGCCCGTGGCCAACGCGGTCGCCCCCAGCTCCTTGGCCAGCGCGGCGACCGGCTCGGCCGGCTTGCCGGGGAACGCGGGGTTGTTCCAGCCGGTGACCAGGACCTTGCCGGGCAGCGTCTTGACCGGCAGCAGCTTGGCGTCGTTGCGCAGCACAGTCACCGTGCGGTCGCTGATCCGCTGGACCTCGGCGAGGTTCTGCTTCGTACCGACCTCACGCGGCAGAGCGCGTTCGTCGGCGAACGGCTTGAGGAAGACGCCCCGCTTCCACTTCTGCTTGAGGATGCGCAGCACGCTCTGGTTGATGCGGTCCTCGCTGATCCGGCCGCTGCGCACGGCGTCGATCACCGCGCCGATCGTGGTGTCCAGGCTCGGCGGCATCAGCATCTGGTCGACGCCCGCCTCCAGCGCGAGCACCGGGATCTCGGTGTCCGGGTGCATCTTGCGGACACCGTCCATGGCGAGCGAGTCGGTGACGATGACACCGTCGTACTTCAGCTCGTTGCGCAGGATGTCGGTCATGAACTTCTTCGACAGCGTCGCCGGTTCCTTGGACGGGTCGATGCTCGGCACCGTGATGTGCGCGGTCATGATCGAGTCGACACCCGCCGCGATCGCGGCCTTGAACGGCGGCAAGTCGATCTTGCGCCACTGGTCCTCGGTGCGGTCGATCTGCGGCAGGCCGTAGTGGCTGTCGTCCTTGGCGTCGCCGTGCCCGGGGAAGTGCTTGGCCGCGGCGGAAACGGTGTCACCCGGCCAGCCCGCACGCTGGTACCCGGCGATCTGCGCGGACACCATCTCACCGGCCAGCGTCGGGTCGGACGAGAAGGAACGGGCCGCGATCACGGGGTTGAGCGGGTTCGAGTTGACGTCCGCGTCCGGCGCGAAGTTGTGGTTGATGCCCATCGCGCGCAGCTCATGACCGCTGATGGCGGCCAACCGCTTGGCGTCCTCCGGCTTGCGCCCGGCCCCGACGGCCATGGCACTCGGATATTCACTGGCGGGGGACACAACCCGGGTGACGTTGCCGCCCTCCTGGTCGATCGAGATCAGCAACGGGATGTGCGCGCCGGACGTGAGAGCCGCGCGCTGCAGGCCGTTGGAGAACCGCGTGAGCTGCGCCGGGTCGTCGACGTTGTCCGTACCGGCGTTGTTGAAGTAGATGACACCGCCGACGTGGTAGCGCTGCACCACCTGGGCAGGTGTGTCCACGCCGTAGCGCTTCTTGTTCTCGGGGTGCGCTTCGTCGGCGGACTTGCCCCAGACAGTCGCGACGAACAGCTGCCCGACCCTCTGCTCGAGAGTCAGATGCCGCAGAGCGGCATTGGCCCAGCTCGACATCGCGTCCGTTTCGGGCGCGGCCGACGCGGGCGTGGCGACCGTGGCCAACGCCGTGACGGCAGCCAGAGTCGGGGGAATCCAACGACGTGACACCTCTGCCTCCCTGGAGGCGTAAGATTCTTACCGAGTTGACGCTTCAATCGGTAAGTTACCCACGTCGCCCGGGGGAGCCAAGAGCCAAACGGCGGTGTTTATGGCTTATGGCCACCTGGCCTGCCCCGATCCAAACTACCCGCCCAAAGCCCCCGGGCGTGTTGCCCAACCGAGAGACAGTCAGGTCGAACGAGAACCAACCAGCCCTGTCCAACCGGTGCCGGTCAAGCAAGAACCCACTAGCGAGGGGTCGAACAAGCCGACCCGGAGCCGGTCGAACGAGAACCAACCAGTGCCGGTCGAACGAGAAGCGAGGGCGCTGGTAAAAACGAAAAGTGCCCAGCGCTGGGTCAAGAGGAGCTCGCACCGTGGAGGGTTTGGGGGGTCGGCCCCCAATAACAAAGCGAGGCGACCTGGGGAAGGTGCCAAAGGCACCGAACACAGGCCGCCGTCGCCGAGCGCGGACGTCTCGGGTTACCAAGCGTGCAACTCACGTCGTACTTACTGGGCCTCGGCGCCCGGCGTCCCGGTACGCAGTCCCTTGACGACAAGCCTCCCGCGGCGCGCTGCGCGTGGGTGCCCGGAGTCCGCGCACGGAGCCCTGTCAGGGTGGACCAAGCTTCTCTTCGTTTGGTCCCTGGCTGTTCAGAGGTCCGCACTAACTTTGTACCTAGTGAGGGCGGTCACTTCAAGGGCACGGACGGGTGCACCGGTACAGAGTCTTTAAGCGGTAGATCAACACGCCGCGTGTCGAACGGTGTACCAGTAGCGGGCAGGTGGCGGCTTGCGCTACCTCCGACCGGGCTATCGGTGTCCCCCACATGGTTGGCTACTTTCGCCTGCGTCGCCGGATCCCGTACCACGTCGCCCCGGCCGCGGCGGCGACTCCGAGGCTCGCGGCGGTGATGGCCACGGTTGTGCCGGACGGCATCTGGATCCGCGAGCGCAGGGACACCGGCTTGGAGAACGTGAGCACGGGCCATCCGCGCTCGGTCGCCAGCTTCTTCAGCACGCGGTCCGGGTTGACGGTCGCGGGATGTCCCACAACCTCGAGCATGGGGATGTCCGTGCTCGAATCGCTGTAGGCGTAGCAGGTTGACAGGTCGTAGTCCCGTTCGGCGGCCAGTTGTTTCATCGCCACGGCCTTGTTCTCGCCGTAGCAGTAGAACTCGATCTCGCCGGTGTAGCGGCCTTGGTCGGCCACCATCTGCGTTCCGACGCTGTCGGTCGCTCCGATCATGCGGGCGATCGGGCGCACGATCTCCTCGCCCGAGGCGGAAACGACGACGACGTCGTGTCCCTTGGCCTTGTGCTCGGCGATCAGCTCGGCTGCCTCGGCGTAGATCAACGGGTCGACGATGTCGTGCAGCGTCTCCTCGACTATGGAACGGACCTGTTCGATGTCCCATCCCTCGCACAGTGCGGTGATATGTGCCCGCATCCGTTCCACTTGATCGGCGTCCGCCCCGGATTGCATGAAGACGAACTGGGCGTACGCGCTCTTCAGCACGGCACGGCGGTTGATCAGCCCGCCGTGGAAGAACGGGCGGCTGAAAGCCAGCGTGCTCGACTTGGCGATGACCGTCTTGTCCAGGTCGAAGAACGCGGCGACCCGCTTCGTCGCATCGGTCATAAGCCCAGCATATGCCCCGTCTGACGGACCCGGGCATGGCCGGTGTGCATAAGACACACCAATAAAAAGCTGTATCCGTGACCACGAGCGCGTGGGAAGGAGATACAGTAAGGGCGTCCGGTCTTCGACACCGGGCCGGTTCAGTCCGACCCCCCGGGACTGAACCTATCGACGACCCCCGTCCCTCCCCCCTGGCGGGGGTCGTCCCTTATCGCAGCCCTTGTGCGCCCCTATTCCCGTGCGCCGCCGGATTCTACGTTCGCGTAGTATCGGGGTGCCGCCGAAAGTTTTGGTGCACCACAACAATTTCCCGGTGCGTGCGGTTTGGTCGCAGTGATCGGCTGTTCGTAACGTCACCGGGGTGTGACGCAAAGCGTTCGGCCCGACGTGCCAAGGCGACCCCAAGTCCACTGTAGACAAGTCGCGGTTGTGGCCGCATTGCGTTGATACGTTCCAATGTTGTGCGTCGCCGGTTGCCTGCGGCGTTGAATGATCCGCGCGCGTATACCACAAACAATCAAGAAAAACCCCGGGAGAACCCTGAAACAGGGGGACCTGTCCACAGGCACCCCACTTGTCCACAGCCCGCCCGGCTCCCATTGCACCCCCAACCGCCAAGCGAGAGCGTGGAAAGCGTCGGGCACAAGCCCGAAAGCCGAATCCGGGGGTCCGCGATGACTGAGAACCGTCCGCTCGTCCTGGCCGACAACGAGGCCGTGCTCGACGAACTGCTGCGCCTTGCCGCCGCGGCGGGCTGCGATCTGCTGCGCGTGCCCGATGTGGCAGCCGCGAGACCACTGTGGTCCCAGGCGCCGCTCGTCCTGCTCGATCCAGGCGGCGTGTGCCACGTCCTCGCCGAACGCCTGCCGCGGCGGGACAGAGTCGTCGTCGTTTCCCTTGACACCAGCACGATCGCCACGTTGCAGGCCGCCGTCGAGATCGGCGCCGAGCGAGTCGTCGAGCTGCCGGCGGCAGGCACGTGGCTGGCCGACGCGATGGCCGACGCCGCGGAAGGACCGGCAGGACCACCCGGCCGGGTGATGGCGGTCGTCGGCGGCCGCGGTGGAGCGGGCGCGTCCGTGTTCGCCGCGGCCGTTGCCAGAGCTGCGGACCAGGCGGGCCACCGGGCGATGCTGGTCGACTGCGATCCGCTGGCAGGTGGCCTCGATCTCGTGCTGGGCGCGGAAAGCCAGAAAGGTCTGCGCTGGCCCGAGATGAACGTGAAAGGCAGAGTGGCGGCCTCGTCGTTGAGAGACGCGCTGCCGGGCAGCGGAAGGCTGAGAGTGGTCTCGGGCGCGAGGAAGGGATTCGCCCCGGAACCAGACGCGGTGACAGCGGTCATCGAGGCGGGCAGGCGCGGTGGGGACGTGGTTGTCTGTGACCTGCCCCGAGAGCTCTCGGCGTCGGCGAGCGCAGCGCTGGACCTCGCGGACCTCACGATCGTGGTCGTCCCCGCCGAACTCAGGGCATGTGCTTCGGCCGCGCTCGTCGCAGAGCGGCTCAAAGAGCGTGGCGCCTCTGCCAAGGTCCTCGTCCGCGGCCCAGCCCCGGGTGGCCTGACAGCCGACGACGTGGCCGAGGCCGTGAACCTCCCCCTGCTGTCCTGGATGCCCCACCAACGAGGCCTGGCCACAGCCCTGGAAAGAGGCGAGTTCACCACCAAGCGCGGTCCGCTCAGCGGCGCCGCCCGTCGAGCCCTGCTCACCCTCGGCATCGACGAGCGAGCGGCCTCATGATGCCGGGGATCTCCCGCGCCCTCGACTTGTCCGTTGAGGACCGTCACTCCCTGGCTCGACGCGGCGATGTGTTCCGCGGCAAGTGCCCAATCGCGACGGTGTTCTCGCCGCGGAGTGTCCCGGCTGAGCCGCGCACCGGAAGAGGTGCGTCGTGAAAGCAGACTTCGTCGAACGAGTGCGCAGCCGTGTCATCAACGCCGCCAACGGAATCACCTTCGCCTCCGTCGCCGCCGCGATCCGGGACGAAGCTGGTGGCGTGGCGGGAGACAAGGACGTGCTGGACGCGTTGCGCGTCCTCGGCCAGGAACTGGAAGGCGCCGGGCCGCTGGACCCGCTGCTGCGTGATCCCGACACCACCGACGTCCTCGTCACGGGACCGCACGAGGTCTGGGTGGAAGGGCGCGCCGGCCTGCGCAGGACTGAGATCAGATTCGCGAACGAACAGTCGGTCCGGCGCCTGGCACAACGACTGGCAGCCGCGGCGGGCCGCAGGCTCGATGATGCCCAGCCGTTCGTGGACGCCTGGCTGCCCGGTGGTGTCCGGATGCACGCTGTGCTCCCGCCCATCGCTCCAGCAGGTACCTGTCTTTCCCTGCGAGTGCTCAGACCGGCCGCGCACACCGTGGACGCGCTCTGTCGATCGGGCACAGTGGAAGCCGAAGGTGCCCGGCTGATCCAAGCCATTGTGGACGCCCGGCTGTCCTTCGTCGTCATCGGCGGGACCGGCTCGGGGAAGACGACGTTGCTCGGCGCGATGCTCGGCGCGGTCCCGCAACACGAGAGGATCGTGTGCGTCGAGGACGCGGCGGAGCTGGCGCCTGAGCACCCGCAGTTCGTCCGGTTGGTCGCGAGGCCGCCCAACATCGAGGGCACCGGCGGAGTCGGAGTGCGCGACCTCGTGCGGCAGGCGCTGCGCATGCGGCCCGATCGGCTGGTCGTCGGCGAAGTTCGTGGCGCGGAGGTCGCGGACATGCTCACCGCGCTGAACACAGGGCACGACGGCAGCGCAGGAACCCTGCACGCGAACTCACCAGCCGAGGTGCCCGCGAGATTCGAGGCGTTGGCCGCCCTCGGCGGACTGAGACGGTCCGCATTGCACAGCCAGCTCGCAGCGGCAGTGCGGGTGATCTTGTACATGCGGCGAGACGGTGACCTCCGGCGGCTCGCAGAAGTCGGTGTCCTGCAACGGGTCGGTGAGTTCGTGACGGTGACTCCGGCCTGGCGGCCCGGCCAACGGCTGTATGGGCGGGCGTTGTTGGAGCAATCGTTGACCGAGAGGGGAGTAGTTCCGCCATGGACACCGTGACCGTGCTTGTCCTCGCCACCGCTCTGCTGATCTGGCCGACGGTCAGAGCGTCGAGAAGGTTGACCGCCCTGACCGGATCACCCAGTCGTGTACTGAGACCGCCGAAACCCAGCACAGCCTTGCTGGTACTCGCCGGTGGTCTGGCGGGCGCGGCGTTGCTGGGCGTCGGCGGGGCGATCGCGGGAGCGATCAGCGGTGCAGTCGCCTGGCGGTACGGGCAGTCGCGTCGGCAACTCCGCGAACGGGCGACGGCGGTCGAGGAGCTCGCCGAAACGCTGCGTGCACTGGTGAGCGAGCTCAGGGCGGGCGCTCATCCGGTCGTCGCTGCGGAGACAGTGGCAGCCGACGCACCACCAGGTGGTGCCGAGGCGATGCGTGCCATCGCGGCAGCCGCGCGGATGGGCGGTGACGTCGAACGGGCAGTGCGGGAAACACTGTTCGCCGACGTTGCGCATGCGTGGGCCCTGGCGCAGCGCCATGGCCTACCGCTCGCAGACGTGCTGGCCGCGGTAGTCCGAGATCTCGATCAACGCGTCCGGTTCGCACGTCAGGTCCACGCGAGGATGGCAGGCCCGAGGATGAGCGCCTTCGTCCTGGCCGGTCTGCCATTGGTCGGGATAGCGCTGGGGCAAGTAGTCGGCGCGCGACCCCTGCAGATGCTGTCCGGCACGGCCGTAGGCCAAGCACTCCTCGTTCTGGGCGTCGCCCTCCTCTGCGCGGGCTTCCTGTGGAGCGGGCGGCTCACGAGGCAGGTGGCGCTGCCATGACACATCCCACGTGGGAGCTGGTGCTTGCATCAGGCGCGTTGATCGTCATGCCGGGAGCGGTCGTGGCCAGGCTGAGGCTCGCCGCCCTGACGGCCAGGTCCAGACGGAAGCTGCCTGGAACACAGGTGATCCCGGTCGTCACCGCGGCGGCTTTGCTCGCCTTCACCGTGGCGCTAGGCGCATGGGTGATCGCGGTCTCGGTCGCGGTAGCGGGTTGGTTCGCCGTGCGGCGGCTGCTCAAGCCCCCGGTCGCCGCAACGGATCCCCTGCGCCTGGCCACAAGCTGGGACCTGCTCGCGGCATGTCTGAGAGCAGGCCTGCCGGTCGCCGAGGCGGTGGGGGTGATCGCCGACCGAGTGCCCGGTGACGGCGGCAAAGCCCTGCGAACCACCTCGGGCCTCCTGGCGCTCGGCGCGGACGCCACTGACGCATGGCGACCGACGGCAGCCGTACCAGCGACAGCGGCGCTGGCCCGCGGCGCACGCCGGACAGCCAGATCAGGGACAGAACTGGCGGCAGTGGCCTCGACACTGGCCACAGAAGTTCGCGCCTCGGCGAACGACATCGCCGAAGGCCGCGCCCAACGCGCAGGCGTACTGATCGCCGGTCCCCTGGGGCTCTGCTTCCTGCCTGCCTTCGTCTGCCTCGGCATCGTGCCGGTCGCCGCCGGCCTGGCCGGCCACCTGGGATTGAGCGGATGACCTCACCGATCCGATACCCGAAAGGAACACACAGTGCAGACCACCAAACGAACCCACCGACTGCCCGACCTCCACGACGACAGCGGCGCCGTCACAGTCGAGTACGCGATGCTCTACCTCATCGCCGGTGCAGCCTGCGGCCTCGTCTACATGCTCATCACCAGCGACTGGCTTCAAGAAATGATCACAGACCTGATCAAGAAAGCAATGCAGGTGCCATAGAAACAGAAACCACAGCCACAGCAACCGACGCCGCAGCCGCAGTCGCAGGAGCCGCAGACGTCAAAGATGCCGCAGCCGCAGGAGCGGACGCAAAAGATGCAGGAGCGGTAACTGTCGAGGCGGCGATCGCCCTCGGCGCCCTCATGGCAGCCTTCGCCATCGCCGTAGCAGGCGTAATGGCAATGATCGCCCACCTCCGCTGCGTAGACGCAGCCAGAGAAGCAGCCCGCCTCATCGCACGAGACGACCACACCCTCGCCCACGAAGCAGCCGCCAAGATCGCCCCAACCGGCGCAAACCTCCAGATCAAGAAAGACGGTGACAAGATCAGCGTCAAGGTCGCCCTGACACCGATCGGCAGCCTCCTCCCCGACCTGGTCATCACGGGAGAAGCCTTCGCAATAGCCGAACCCCAAACAGACACCGAACCACCAGGCCCCCAACCCCAACACCCACCGCTCCCAACACCTACCGACCCAACAGCCACCCGCCCCCAAGGACCACCGACCGCAACACCCACCACCCCAACGGCCACTCGCCCCGAACTACCACCGATCCCAACGACCGCCGACCTCAACGACCACCGACTCCACCTACCGCCAACCCCTACAACCACCGGCCGCAACAACCACCGAGCGCCAACAGCCCCGGGCACGAGCAGCTGCCGGGCACGAGCAACCACCGGGCGAAAGCTGCCGCCCACGAGCAACTGGCGGGCACGAGGTACCGCCGGGCACACCGGGCCAGGGCCGCCGGGCACGAGCAGCTGCCGACCCCAACAACCACCAGACCTCAGTAGCCGCCAGGCGCGAGCAGCCTCTGGGCACCAGTACCGCCGGACACCAGTACCGCCGGACATCAATAGGCGCTGCCCACCAACTACCGCCGACCCCAACAGCCATCGGCCCAGCAACCACGGGGCACGAGCAGCGGGCACAAGCAGCTGCCGGGAACCAACTACTGCGACACCAACAAACCATCGGGTTCGGTAACCGCTGGGCACGAGCAACTGCGAGGCACGAACAGCCACTGCGCACCAACGACCGCCGGTCCAGCAACCACCGGCCCAATAGCCACTGGGCACGAGCAGCCAATGGCCTCAACAGCCACTCGGCACCAGGAACCGCCGGACACCAGTGCCACCGGGCCACCAACAACTGCCTAGCTAGAGAGGACGGTCCAGCCGAGGCCAACCACCGTGCCAAGACAACCGACACCACATGACCAGTCCGGAAATCCCACCCGCACCAAGCTGAACCCCCACCAAGACACCACAGGCGAAGCCGGCAGCCCGGCGCACGCTGCCCGACGGACGAATCCAACGACAATAGCCCAGCCGCCAGCCACCGAGCCGTCTTGCAGGGGATGGCATCACACGGGGGATGGCTTCGCGCCGGAAAGCCGTCGCGCCGGAAAGCCGTCGTGGAGGAAATGCGTCGAGCACCGAAACCCGCGGCGGACCGACCGAGCACCGAAACCACGTCGCACCGAACCCAGCCCCGGCGGAACACGGTCTGGCATCAGCCAGCGCCGTCCACCCGCAGACCTTCAGGCCCCGGCCGACCGCAATAAAGAGAGAGGTGCAGCCGACAAGGCCCAAGGCCCAAGGCCCAAGGCACGAGGCACGAGGCGCCGAGTCGACGGCGCCAATAGCGCCAACGGAGCAAGTAAGACCAAAGAGAGTGAGACCCAACGTGGCAGACACAAGAAGCCGAGAAGACACAGCGAGCTGCGAGGAAACCACAGGCAGGGCGGTGCGATGAAGACAAGCCGATGTTCACGCAGGTACCGCGGCAAGGCTCAGAGCAGCGCGAGGAAGCGACGGGCTGCACGGTGCGATGAAAACCAGGGGGTTCAGTGCGGCAGAACATCGGGGGCGTAGATGGAGTCCAAGAAGGCTCGGACAGCACGGTGGCACGAAGGCCACGAGCGCCAAGGCAGGGAACAGAGGCACCGAACGGCGTGTGAAGGCACCAATGGAGTACGGACAAGGGATGGGCCGCCGAGTCCCACGAAGGCCAGGACATCTCCTGGCGGCACCCCCGCAGAGCACATCGCGCAGGGACATAGACCCAGTCCAAAGGTGGCGCGAACAGGAGCGATGCGGTGACACCCGGCGCGGTCGGGCATCAAGCGGCACGAGAGACGCGAAAGAGGTCCAGCGAAAGGCGGGCAGCGAAGGACAGGCCCGATGCAGCGGAGCGGCGAAACATCGAGCGTGAGCAGGGGATGGGCCGCGTGGTGCTGTGAAGTCCACGGCGCCCAGAGCAGGCGCCCAGAGCATCAGTGAGCAGTACGGGAGGGACGGACGGAGGTGACGAGTGGTGTGAGGAGGCTTCGATGGAGTGCAGCAGGAACGGCGTCGACAACGCGGCGCCATGAAGAAGGTGCTGACAGCGGCGCGGTGACCGTTGTTGTGGCGTTCGCGGTGGCGGTTCTGATGCTGATCTTGGGGTTCGTGTTCATGATCGGCGCTGTCGCTTCCGCTCGGCATCGGGCTGGCAGTGCCGCTGATCTCTCCGCCCTTGCTGCGGCCGCGAGTTGGCCGTGGGGTGCGGAAATTGCATGTGACCAGGCGTTGTGGGTCGTCGAGCGGATGGGGATGCGGCTCGATGAGTGCCGGATGAACGGTCAGGCGGTTCACGTCTTGGTCACCGCGACGGTGAGCGGTCTTGGGCGGATCACCGCTCGTGCCGTTGCAGGACCGGTTGTCGCAGATGAGTCCGGCTGAAGTAATCGGTGGGCCTGCCACGGGCAGCGGTCGTCCGAGAGCGATGAACGGCAAGGTGGGCGGGTCGAGCTCGCTCGATGAGCGGTACCGCCGACCGGTTGACGTTCGGCTGGAACGTCGGGCCGGTTTCACTCGCCGTTCATTACCGACCAGTTGCCGACAGGCAGTTACTACGAACGGCGGTCGTGCCGTTTAGTCATATGCAGGGCACGGATGGTGCCCGCCGGGCGAGGAGGCAAGTACCCAAGATGTTGGAGACAGACTGGTCGGATAGTTGGCGCGGGGCCTTCCGTATCGAACTTCGTGCGGAGGCGGTGGGTCTCGCGTGGCACGGGTGGCCGGTGCTGCCCGGCACCTATCCGGCGGGCTCGCAGTGGGCGGGCCGTGAAGGCACGGAGAACAGCGGACCGGTTCCCGTGCACAGGGACTGGCAGGAGCGCATCGGCACCAAGCCGGAGCAGGTCGCCGCGTGGTGGACCGGGCGTCCCTACAGCCTGCTGGTGGCCACGGGCGTTGTGCTCGACGCGATCGAGGTCGACGACTCGCTCGGCCGCAAGGCCGCGGGCGTCCTGCGCACGTACGGCATGCCTGTGCCGATCGTCGCGACCCCGGCGGGCCGTTGGATGTTCCTGACCAAGACCGGTCGTCCGTTGCGCCGCGAGCTGGCCGCTGACGAGCAGGTCACGTTGCACGGCGCCGGAAGCTACGTGCCGCTGCCCCCGAGCCCCTTCGAGCACGGTGTCGTGCACTGGCGGGTCAAGCCCGAGGTGTGCGGCTGGCGTCTGCCGGAGTCGGCCGTCGTGCAGGAAGCGCTCGCCGACGCGCTGGCCACGCCGAGCAGGATCAGCTCGCTGTCCGAGCTCGTAGCTGCCGACTGACAGACCTCGCCACGCACGACACAACTCAAGAGAGAACACAGGTTTGCCGAGTCCCAGGGTCGATTCGCCGGTTTCCCGCACCGGAGCGACGACCGGGACCTGGCGGCCTGCCGAGCACCAGCACATGGCATGTGGCCTCCCGTTCCGCGACAGCCACCGGTGAACGCGGCCCCACCAGCCGCATTCGGCGATCCTGCCCCCGGGATGAATTCTGCGGCGGTCGACGTCTTCGCCTCCCGGCGTCGACGCGCTGACGGCAGTCGCGTCGAACGGTTGCAGGCCATGCCAACTGGCTCGGCGGCGAAAAGGCAATACGCAGTGGATGTCGTACGGAACCGGCATCCCCTGCGTATTGCCGTTTTTCAGGCCTTGTCCAGCTCGATCAGTCGACGGCGCAGCGCCAGTTGCCGCTCCTCGTCCGGCAGCGCGTCCGCGACGAGCAACCGGGGCAGCAGGTCACGTTCGCGGGTGAGCGCGCGGAAGGCCAAGTTGATCGTGATGTCGTGGTCCGGCCGGTGCACGATCCGAATCGGATCGCCCGCTCGGAGCCGCCCCGGCGTGATCACGCGCAGGTACGCCCCAGGAACCGCCTTCGCGGTGAAGGTTCTGACCCAGCCGCGCGTCTCCAGCCACGTGGCGAACGTGCGGCACGGAACCCGGGCGGTGGCGACTTCCAGAACCACCTGGTCACCGATCTGCCACCGTTCGCCGATCAGCGCGCCGGTGATGTCCAGCCCGGTCGTGGTGAGGTTCTCGCCGAACGAGCCAGGCGTCAGCGGCCGTTCGAGGTACGTGGACCAGTCCTCGAGATCCTCGCGGGCGTAGGCGTAGACCGCCTGGTCGTTCCCGCCGTGGTGCCGAAGGTCGCAGACCTCGTCGCCGACGAGGGCGCTGCCGCCTGTCCCTTTCAGGCCGGGCGCGCGTACCTCGACCGGACCAGACACTGGCCGCTTGTCGATACCGGTGAGCCCAACGCCGGGCAGTTCGATCCCAGCACCCATATTCACTGACAACACGGCAGACACCGCACGGACGCTAGTTGCGCGGCAGCGCCGTGGCGAACGGATTTCACCGCCGTCAGGTGATGGCTTTCAGCACGATGTCCAGCACGCGGATCGCGCCTGCCTTGTCCAGCGGCTCGTTTCCGTTGCCGCACTTGGGGGACTGCACACACGACGGACAGCCGGACTGGCACTCGCAGGACGCGATGGCAGTCCGGGTCGCGGTGAGCCACGCGGACAACGAGTGGAAGCCGCGGTCCGCGAACCCCGCGCCGCCCGGGTGCCCGTCGTGCACGAACACGGTCGCTTCGCCGGTGTCGGGGTGCATCGCCGTGGACACGCCGCCGATGTCCCACCGGTCGCACGTGGCCAGCAGGGGAAGCAGGCCGATCGCCGCGTGCTCGGCCGCGTGCAACGAACCGGCGGTGCGGGCCCGTTCGATCCCGGCGCCGCGCAGGAGGTCCTCGGCGATGGTGTACCAGACCGCCCGGGTTTCCAGCGTCCGCTCCGGCAGGTCGAGCGGCACTTGGTCGAGCACCTCACCGGTCGGCAGCCGCCGCAGGTAGGCGACCACCTGTGACGTCACCGCGACGTCCCCGAGGCACACCGACACACCGCCGAAGTCCTGCTTGGTCAGCGTTTTGAGCACGGAGATGTCCACGACTTCCCGCGGCTGGGTGGTCCACTCCGGATCCTCCGGGTGCACGAGCGCGAGGCCGGTCTCCAGGTCGAGGTCGTCGACCACATAGGACGTGCCTTGATGCAGGTACACCGCTCCAGGGTGCACGCTCGTGCACGCCGAACCCGGGTCGACTGTGCCGAGCATCCGCCCGGTGTCCGCCTCGACCACCATGATCTGTTCGCCGCCAGAGCCGCGGATGTCCACCTGCCCGTGTGGCCGGTCCCGTGAGGTCCAGTACCAGCCGGCGGGGCGCTTGCGCAGCACCCGTTCGGCCACGAGGTTCTGCAGCACCTCGCGTGCCGTGTCCCCGCCGAACGGCGGCAGGTCCTTCTCGGTGAGCGGTAACTCGGAGGCGGCGCACGCGAGATGCGGCGCGAGCACATAGGGGTTGAGCGGGTCGAGCACAGTGGCCTCGATTGGCCGGTGCAGCATCGCGGACGGGTTGTGCACCAAGTACGTGTCGAGGGGGTCGTCACGCGCGACGAACACCACGAGCGAGCCGTCCCCGGCTCGGCCCGCGCGCCCGGCTTGTTGCCAGAACGACGACAGGGTGCCTGGGTATCCGGCTACCACCACCGCGTCCAGCCCGGCGATGTCCACACCGAGCTCCAGCGCGTTGGTGCTGGCCACGCCGAGCAGTTCACCGGAGGCGAGTGACTTCTCCAGTGCGCGGCGTTCCTCCGGCAGGAACCCGGCTCGGTACGCGGCCACCCGCCCGGCCAACGTACTGTCCACTTGGGACAGAGCGTGCCTCGCCGACAAGGCGGTCAGCTCGGCTCCGCGGCGAGAGCGCACAAAGGCGAGCGTGCGTGCTCCTTCGACCACCAGGTCGGTCAGGATCCGCGCCGTCTCCGCACCGGCCGACCGGCGGACGGGCGCGCCGTTCTCGCCTCTGATCTCGTCCATCAAGGGCGGTTCCCACAGTGCGACGGTCCGTGCGCCGCGCGGTGAGCCGTCCTCGGTCACCGGAACGCATTCGACGCCGGTGAGTCGTGTCGCCGAGATCGCCGGATCGGACACGGTTGCGGATGCCGCAATGAATATCGGGTCCGAACCGTAATGCGCCGCCACCCGGCGAAGCCGGCGGAGCAACAGCGCGACGTGCGAACCGAACACTCCTCGGTACGCGTGCGCCTCGTCGACCACGATGTACCGCAACCGCCGGAAGAACTGGGACCAGCGCGCGTGGGACGGCAGGATGCCCCGGTGGATCATGTCGGGGTTGGTGAACACCCACCGGGCGTGCGCGCGTACCCAGTCCCGTTCCTGCATCGGGGTGTCGCCGTCGTAACTCGCTGCACGGACGTCGGGGAGATCTAGATCACACACCGAGCGCAGCTGGTCGGCGCCAAGGGCTTTCGTGGGCGCCAGATAAAGCGCCGTGCAGCGCCGGTCGCCCGCGAACGAGGACAGCACGGGAAGTTGGTAGGCCAACGATTTCCCGGAAGCGGTACCCGTCGAAAGTACGACGTTGCGCGAATTCCACACGTGTTCGGCGGCCTCGATCTGGTGCGCCCACGGCCTTTCCACGCCACGTGAACCAAACGCGGCGACCACCTCCGCAGGCGTCCAACCAGGCCATTCGGTGAACCGGGGTGGTCGCTCGGGCAGGTCCTCCGCGTGGGTCAACGGGTTCTCGTCGGCCGCGACCCCGGCGAGGACACGGGAAAGCAACTGCCGCCCGCGTTCGATTCGCACCTCACCCACGTCATGACTTAAGCACACGGGCACGACACTCCGCCCCGGCCTGGTCTTGATCGATACCGAGTTCGATAACCCGAAGATAACGGAACGTACACGGCCGGGGACGCCTCACGTACGAGTGCCTCCTTACACATAGACTCCGCCGACGTCCCACCACTTGTGGTGGTGAGCACGTCCCGTCGGGGTAGTCAGCGGACGGGAGAAATCGGCAGATGTCACAGGAGGACATGGATGTCCGGGCAGTACCACCTTGCGGAGGCTGCGCTCTCCGGTGGTGACCGCGGCGTTGTCGCCGTCGTCGCCGTGGTCGCCCTCGCTGCTCTTGCCGTCGGTTATGTGCTGCTCAGGGAGGTGCTGGCCGCGGGCCAGGGCACCGCGAAGATGCAGGACATCGCCAAGGCGGTCCAAGAGGGCGCGGCGGCCTACCTCAAACGACAGCGCAACACCTTGATGATCTTCGGCGTCGTGGTGTTCCTGCTGCTGTTCGCGCTACCGGCGGATACCGTCAACGAACGGATCGGCAGGTCGATCTTTTTCCTGGCTGGCTCGGTGTTCTCGTTCGCCATCGGCTATCTGGGCATGTGGCTGTCCACGCAGGCGAACCTCCGCGTCGCCGCGGCGGCCAACGAGGACGGTGGACGCGAGAAGGCGACGCGGATCGCGTTCCGCACCGGCGGCGTGGTCGGTATGGCCACCGTCGGTCTCGGTCTGTTCGGTGCCGCGCTGGTGGTGCTCGTGTACGCCGGTGAGGCCCCGAAGGTGCTCGAGGGCTTCGGTTTCGGTGCCGCGCTGATCGCGATGTTCATGCGTGTCGGTGGCGGTATCTTCACCAAGGCCGCCGACGTCGGCGCCGACCTGGTCGGCAAGGTCGAGCAGGGCATCCCCGAGGACGACCCCCGCAACGCGGCGACCATCGCCGACAACGTGGGTGACAACGTCGGTGACTGCGCCGGGATGGCCGCGGACCTCTTCGAGTCCTACGCCGTGACGCTGGTCGCCGCGCTGATCCTGGGTAGTGCCGCGTTCGGCACGCAGGGCCTGCTGTTCCCGTTGATCGTCCCGGCGATCGGTGTGATCACCGCCGTCATCGGTGTGTTCATCACCAAGGCCCGGCCGGGCGAGAACGGCCTGAGCGCGATCAACCGCTCCTTCTACATCTCCGCGCTGATCTCGCTGGTGCTGTGCACGATCGCCGCGTTCACGTTCCTGCCGACCTCGTTCGCGGGTCTGGAAGGCGCGAAGAACGTGGCACTGGCGGGCAACCCCGGCCTGATCGCCGCGATCGCCGTGATCATCGGCATCGTGCTGGCCGGCATCATCCTCTGGCTGACCGGCTACTACACCGGCACCGAGCACAAGCCGGTCAAGCACGTCGGTGAGACGTCGAAGACCGGTGCGGCCACGGTGATCCTGTCCGGTATCTCGGTCGGGTTCGAGTCCGCGGTGTACACCGCGCTCGTCATCGGTGGCGCTGTCTACGGCGCGTTCCTGCTGTCCGGGGACGTGACCGTCGCGCTGTTCGCGATCGCCCTGGCCGGTTGTGGTCTGCTGACCACCGTCGGCGTCATCGTCGCGATGGACACCTTCGGCCCGGTGAGCGACAACGCGCAGGGCATCGCGGAGATGTCCGGCGACGTGACCGGTGAAGGCGCGCAGATCCTGACCGAGCTGGACGCGGTCGGCAACACCACCAAGGCGATCACCAAGGGCATCGCGATCGCGACGGCCGTGCTCGCCGCGACGGCGTTGTTCGGTTCGTACAGCGAGGCGATCCGTGACGCGAAGACAGCGGCACTGGGTGTGGCGCAGGACTTCGCAGCCAACCTGATCAGCCCGAACACCCTTGTCGGTGTGCTGATCGGTGCGGCCGTTGTGTTCATGTTCTCCGGCCTGGCCGTCAACGCCGTGTCCCGTGCCGCGGGCGCGGTCGTCTACGAGGTGCGGCGCCAGTTCCACGACAACCCCGGAATCATGGACGGTTCGGTCCGTCCGGAGTACGGCCGCGTTGTGGACATCTGCACGAGGGACTCGTTGCGCGAGCTCGTGACGCCCGGTCTGCTCGCGGTGTTCGCCCCGATCGCCGTGGGCTTCGGTCTCGGTGTCGAGTCGCTCGCCGGTTATCTCGGCGGCGCGATCGCGACCGGCACGCTGATGGCGGTGTTCCTGGCCAACTCCGGTGGCGCGTGGGACAACGCGAAGAAGCTCGTCGAGGACGGCAACCACGGCGGCAAGGGCTCGGCTGCCCACGAGGCCACCATCATCGGTGACACCGTCGGCGACCCGTTCAAGGACACCGCGGGTCCGGCCATCAACCCGTTGATCAAGGTGATGAACCTGGTCTCGGTGCTGGTCGCGCCCGCCGTGATCACGTTCTCGTTCGGCGCGGAGAAGTCCGACGCCCTGCGGATCGTGATCGCACTGGTCGCGGTGGCGATCATCGCGGCGGCGGTGATCGTGTCCAAGCGTCGCGGCAGCGCGATCGCGGACAGCCCCGCCGAGCAGGTCAACAGCGCCTGACCGGTTGAGCCTCCAGGGCCACCCCGCCATCGGTGGGGTGGCCCTCACTCTGTCCAAACCCAGGCGCGGGTACCGTCGCGTCTGCCATGTCCTCGAGGCCGGGAGAGTTCATGAGTCGTCGCCTTACGTTCGTCGCGTTCGCGGCAGTGCTGGCCTTCAGCGGGTGCTCGAGTGACGATGGCGGCAATCCGCAGAACGCCGCAGGTCAGAACACTCCCGCCGGGTCGGGTCAGCAGCAGCCGGGACAGCCGCCGGCCAACGGTGGCGGCGGTGGTGGCGGCACCGAGCCTGCGAAGCCCGCGCCGCCGCCCGCGCCGAGCAACGGCGATCCGGCGGTCTGGGTGGACAACCTCTGCGCCCCGATCAGCGACTTCACCAAGTCGATCGCGGGCCGGATGAGCGAGCTGGGCAACGCGGCCGACCAGACCCAGATGCAGGCCAAGCTCGGCCAGTTCATCGACGGCATCGCCAGCAGCCTCGGCGACACGGTCGGCAGGCTCAAGCAGCTGGAGCCCGCGCCGGTCAAGGGTGGCGACGACGTCAAGAACAAGATCATCGGCGTGTACACGAACTCGCAGAACGCGCTGAAGGAAGCCGCGGCGAAGATCCGCGCGGGCGACCAGGACGCGGCGGGCAAGGTGATGGAGACCCTCGGCGACGAGACCGCCAAGATGACCGACCCGTTCAAGGACAACGACACCGCCGAGATGCGGGCGGCGATGCAGAAGGCGCCACGATGCCAAGACCTCCCGAGGAACTGAGGGCGCGGCGCGCCGCTCTGGCGTTGGCGTTACCGCTTCTCATCGGGCTGCCGGGCGTAGCAGGGTGCCAGGTGCCGCCGAGTTCGTCGGCCAAGCCGGGACCGCCGACGAGCGCGCCTGCCAGTCCGGCGGCGGTCGAGTGGGCCGACCGGCTGTGCGGGGTGATCCTCGAGTACGACGGCACGCCCGTGAAGTTCGAGGTCGACGCGACCAGCCCGGAGACCGCGGTCGCGTCGCTGAAGCGGTCGCTGGAGACGATGTCCGGCCGGATCGACGACACCCTCGGCAAGCTCAGGGAAGTCGGACAGGCACCCGTGCCGGGCGGCGACGAGGCCGCGGTCGGTCTGGTCACCTCGTTGGAGGACCGCAAGGCCATCGTGACCCAGTCGCTGGGCAGTCTCGGCAAGATCAACGTGGCCGACCGCACGACGGCGACGCAGACGCTGAAGGAGGTCGCTGAGAACCTCCAGCGGCTCAAGACGCCGGTGAACCCGCTCGAAGGGATGGGTGAGCGCTTCCCTGAGCTCCAGGCGGCCGCTCGCAGCGCGGACACGTGCACGGAGATCACCAGGGTGCGGGCGAGCAGGTCCGCTCTGCCGCCGCCGACGTCCGGCTCGGTCGAGTACCCGTCCTCGTCGTCGACACCGTCCACGTCGCCGTCGGCCCCCGGCACGGACACGTCCACGCCGTCAACGGAGACGACGACCCCGGCTTTCTGACCGCCACGCCGACCTCGCGGGACTGGAACATATGTTCTATTCTGTGACACGTGGGGCAGATGTCGTTCTTCTCCGCCGAGGCGATGCAGCCAGGGGTGGCCGACCTGGCTGGGCTTCTGTGCGCGTCCGGGCAGGTCGCGCACTTCGCTCGTCGCGCCGCGCGGCTCTCGGTGGTGGTCGGCGAATCCTGGCGGTGTGACGCGGTGGCCGAGGCCTTCGCCGAACGCGGCATCGATCCTGAGGTCGGCGTCTCCGACGAGGAGCACCCGCTGGTCAGGACCGCTTTCCGGACGGACCTGACGAGCCTGGCGGACGCGTGGACGCGGGACACCTCGAAAGCGGTACCGACCGGGCTCGCGCTGGATGGCGCCTCCCTGCGGTTATGGACGCTCGCGACGGGCCGCTGGATGGGCAACGGGTACGTGCTCGGCCTCGACCCGATGGCGCCCGAAACGCACGAGCCGCTCGTGGGCGCCTTGACCCGGATCGGGCTACCCGCGACCTTGCTGGGGCCCCGGGCCGATGGTCCCGGCATACGGCTGACCGGCCGACGCCGGATCGGCCGCCTGGTCGAATTGGTCGGCCGGGTGCCCTCAGGTGCCGCCGAACCGTACTGGCCGGTGTGAAGATACATCCAAATGGGTGAATTTCTCTCGCGCGCGTAGGGTTGCCTCCAGTGATGCACTCGGACGCGTCGCCGTGCTAGTAGTGGGTTGCCTGCGGACCGTGGCGCAATGGGCTTCACATGCGGCGGGACGCGCTCGGGTAACGAGTCGGATGCTCTCGGCGAGTTAGAGAGGGTCACCGGCGGTGACCCGGAAGAACGCCGATGGGCGGTGTGCCCCGGGCCACCTCCGCTACGGCAAGCGGCACCGGGCAGTGCACACTGACGGGCTGATGCTCGAAGTCGAGCATCTCGACAGGCGGGACAGAGGGCAGGAAAGCGTGGCAGCAACTCGGACGAAGAAGAGCGACAGTTCGGCCAACGGTGCTGTGCGCCGGTTGGTGATCGTCGAGTCGCCTGCCAAGGCGCGCAAGATCGCCTCCTACCTCGGTCGCAACTTCGTGGTCGAGTCGTCCAAAGGGCACATCAGGGACCTGCCCCGCAAGGCGGCCGAGGTGCCGGCGAAGTACAAGGGCGAGTCGTGGGCCAGCCTCGGCGTGAACGTCGACAGCGGGTTCGAGCCGATCTACATCGTCACGCCGGACAAGAAGTCGACCGTCACCGAGCTGAAAGAGGCGTTGAAGGACGTCGACGAGGTCTACCTCGCGACGGACGGTGACCGCGAGGGCGAGGCCATCGCGTGGCACCTGCTCGAGACGCTCAAGCCGAAGGTGCCCGTGCGCCGGATGGTCTTCTACGAGATCACCGAGCCCGCCATCCGCGAGGCCGCGGCCAACCCCCGTGACCTGGACCAGCACCTGGTCGACGCGCAGGAGACCAGGCGGATCCTCGACCGGCTGTACGGCTACGAGGTCAGCCCGGTGCTGTGGAAGAAGGTCATGCCGAGGCTGTCGGCGGGCCGCGTGCAGTCGGTGGCCACGCGCATCGTCGTGCAGCGTGAACGCGAGCGGATGGCGTTCGTCTCCGCCTCGTACTGGGATATCGCGGCGACCATGGACGCGGGCGAGAAAGCGGACACCCGCAACTTCGGCGCCCGCCTGATCGCCGTGGACGGCAGCAGGCTCGCCACGGGCCGCGACTTCGGCCCGGACGGCAAGCTCAAGAACGCGGGCGACGTCCGTCTGCTCGACGAGACCGAGGCGCGCCGCCTCGCTGAGGCGCTCGACGGCGCCGACATGCGCGTGGCGAGCGTCGAGGAGAAGCCGTACACGCGCAAGCCGTACGCGCCGTTCATGACGTCCACGCTGCAGCAGGAGGCCAGCCGCAAGCTGCGCTTCTCCGCGGACACCACGATGCGTGTCGCGCAGCGCCTGTACGAAAACGGCTACATCACTTATATGCGTACCGACTCCACGACGCTGTCCGAGACAGCGATCACGGCAGCTCGTGCGCAGGCCGAGAGCCTGTACGGCAAGGAGTTCGTCCACCCGACGCCCCGCCAGTACACGCGCAAAGTCAAGAACGCGCAGGAGGCGCACGAGGCGATCCGCCCGGCCGGTGAGGTGTTCCGCACGCCCGGCCAGGTCGCCAACGAGCTGCAGTCCGACGAGTTCCGGCTCTACGAGCTGATCTGGCAGCGCACGATCGCCTCGCAGATGGCGGACGTCCGCGGCACCACGATGACCGTGCGGATCGTCGGCACGGCCGCGTCCGGCGAGGAGTGCACCTTCTCGGCCTCGGGCCGCACCATCACATTCGCCGGATTCCTCAAGGCGTACGTCGAGACGGTCGACTCCGAGCAGGGCGGCGAGGCCGACGACGCCGAGAGCAGGCTGCCGCAGCTGGTCAAGGACCAGCAGCTGACCGCGACCGAGCTGACCGCGGACGGGCACTCGACGAACCCGCCGCCCCGCTACACCGAGGCCAGCCTGATCAAGGCCCTGGAAGAGCTGGGCATCGGCCGCCCGTCGACGTACTCGCCGACCATCAGCACCATCCAGGCCCGCGGCTACGTGTGGAAGAAGGGCGCGGCGCTGGTCCCGTCCTGGATCGCGTTCGCCGTGGTCGGCCTGATGGAGCAGCACTTCGGCAGGCTGGTGGACTACGACTTCACCGCGACGCTGGAAGACGAGCTCGACGGCATCGCCGAGGGCCGCCAGGAGCGCAACGACTGGCTGACGGGCTTCTACTTCGGCGGCGACGTGGGGCCGGAGGGCTCGGTCGGCCGTGCGGGCGGGCTGAAGAAGCTGGTCGGCACGGGCGTCGACGAGATCGACCCGAGGCTGGTCAACTCGATCCCGATGTTCGACGACGCGGAAGGCCGCAAGGTCGTCGTGCGCGTCGGCCGTTTCGGCCCGTACCTGGAGCGCGAGGTCGAAGGCCCGGGGGACGAGGTCACAGCGCAGCGGGCGAACCTGCCCGAGGAGCTGCCGCCGGACGAGCTCACCCTGGAGATCGCCGAGCAGCTGTTCTCGACCCCGCAGGAAGGCCGGTCGCTCGGCACGGACCCGGTGAGCGGGCACGAGATCGTCGCGAAGGACGGCCGCTTCGGCCCGTACGTGACCGAGGTGCTCCCGGAGGAGAACGGGAACAAGAAGGTCAAGCCGCGCACCGGCTCGCTCTTCAAGTCGATGACTCTGACAGACGTGACGCTGGAAGACGCGTTGAAGTTGCTGTCATTGCCACGTGTGGTCGGCAAGGACCCGCAGTCCGGCGACGAGATCACCGCGCAGAACGGCCGCTATGGCCCGTACCTGAAGAAGGGGACGGACTCGCGGTCGCTCACCACCGAGGACCAGATCTTCACGGTGACGCTCGACGAGGCGCTGAAGATCTACTCGGAGCCGAAGAAGCGCGGCCGTGCGGCAGCAGCCTCGGCGCCGCCGTTGAAGGAGCTCGGCAACGACCCGGTCTCCGGCAAGCCGATGGTCGTCAAGGACGGCCGCTTCGGCCCGTACGTGACCGACGGTGAGTTCAACGCGTCGCTGCGCAAGTCCGACAGCGTCGAAGGGCTGACCGACGAGCGTGCCGCCGAATTGTTGGCGGAGAAGCGTGCGAAGGGCCCGGCGCCGAAGAAGGCTCCCGCCCGCCGCAAGACGACGACAACGAAGACGGCCACAGCGAAAACAGCCACGGCGAAAACAGCCACGGCGAAGACTACGAAGGCGGCCACGACGAAGACGGCTGCCAAGCCTCGCGCGACGGCGTCTCGCAGCAAGTCCAAGTAGCGGATCGAGGTGGGGCCTCGCGCCCCACCTTTCCCAGCTGGTTCAACGCTCGGCCGCTCGACGGCGCCGTGCTTCTCGGTGTGCGACTTCTGCGGACACTCGGCGTTGACGTCACCAGTCCACTTTGGATCGACTGTGTCCAGGTGGTCGCGGTGACCCGCCCGGTTTGGCCGTGTCTTGTGTTCGCCGTGCTCCCATGCCTGATGGCTTGGCGGTACTCACGACCGTCGACAGTGAAGCTTCTGCGACCCGCTCGAATCTGCGCGGGGTAGCCTCCGGCCCCCGATTACCAGCCTACCGGGGACGTACGACAGATCGGGCCGGGATCTCTGAGTTGTCCACAGCGATCATCGGGCTCCTACCTGGTGAAACGTCTGAGCATCGATGATCTATCCCAAGGCCTGTGGATAACCTGTGGGCAGTTCGGCGTCCTCGTCGGCACCCACCGGTAGCGTGGAATCGAGGGCTGCTCAGAACGGGCGTCCGGCTGCGCATAGCTGAGAACTGTTGGGGTTCAGGGTGATCCGCTCCCGTGGAGTGGCGAAGTGGACCTGCGGCGTCGAAAGTGGATTCGAAGCGGCTTCCGGCCCTGGAATCCGGTGTAGACAGTGCGACAGCGGGAGACTCGCGGTCGGTGCCGAGTTATCCACAGGTATTTCTGGCTTTGACCTGCTGAGACCACGGACAACGCATGATCCACAGGGTGGTTGTGGACAACTTTGTGTACGGGTGAGGGCGGGTTCCCCGTGAGGCGATAGCGTGGGTGTGAGCAGTGAGTGGCCAGGGGAGGGGCACTGTGCATGGTGAGGTGGAGCGGCGCGCGGTCGAGATGTGGTTCCGGCGGCGTGGTCTGCCGATGGTCGTGCGGCGGCAGGTCAGGGGTACCTCGTTGCTCTCCCGCGCCACGCCCGCGTTGGTGTTCCTCGTCCTCTTCCAGCCGCTGCTGAACTGGGTCAACGCCGAACTGGACAAGCTCGACGTCAGCACAGCCAAGGCCCCCTATGTCATCGGCCTGCTCGCGCTGTCGCTCGCGACCTTCGTCGTACCTGTCCTGGTTGCGTGGTTCGTGTCGTGGGCGTTGCGCAGGCGGTCCGAGTTGAAGCGGCTGCTGATCGCCTCCGTCGTGCTCGTCCTCGGGGTTGTGGCGCTGCCGTTGATTCAGAAGAAGCTCGGCCAGATCAACAACGTCCCGGTCACGATGGGGACGTACGCGTGTGTCGCGGTCGGCGTCCTCGTTCTCGTGTTCGTCGGCGCCGGGTCGGTTCTGGCCTGGACGTTGCGAGTTGCCGTCCGGCACGTTCGTGACGTCGGCAACCTGGCGAGCCGGGCGCTGCCGCTGCTGATGATCTTCATCCTGTTCGGGTTCTTCGCAACCGAGACGTGGCAGATCGCGCAGAAGCTGCAGGACGAGGACGGCCGCCGGACCAACCTCTGGTTGGTGATCGGCTTGTTCGGGCTGCTCGCCTCGCTCTTCCTGATCGCCATCCTGCGTGACGAGGGCCGTGAGGTGCTGGCCAAGCACCGGGCCGCGAGCATGAAGGACTACGAGGCCGTCCTCGACAAGACCCCGCTCAACCACGACGTCCCCGACATCCACAACCACCCGTTGACCCGCCGGGAGAAGCTGAACCTGGCGGTCGTCGTCTTCCTCGCGCTGGCTCTGCAGGCCGTGGTCTTCGCCTTCGTCGTCTTCTGGTTCCTCGTCGTGTTCGGGCTGATGGCGATCGACGACAGCGTGATCCAGGGGTGGCTCGGCAAGGCGCCCTCCGACAGCGGTCACCTGTTCGGTGTTCCGCTACGCGGTGTGAGCGACGAGTTGATCCTGGTCTCGATGTTCCTCGCCGGCTTCTCCGGGATGTACTTCGCCGCGTCCAACGCGACGGATCCCACGTACCGCAAATCTTTCTTCGACCCGTTGATGGCCGATCTCGCGGTCAGCCTGGCCGCGAGGGACGCATATCTCACGCTGTGGGACAAGGATGGTGACCCGCCGGGCTACCCTGAAGAGGGACCTTTGGCGACGAAGGGTGACCTGGAGTGGCAGAAAACTCAGTGACCGGGGTCGACGGCACGTACGAGCCAGTGCCGCCGCCGCTGTTGACCGACCCGCTCTCCGGCCTCGTCACGGGCGCGAACCTGCCGACGCAGCGCCGCGACGAGTTACCGCTGGTCAAGCCCGCCCTGCCGGATCCGGACGACATCCGGGCAGCCGTCGAGGCAGCGCTGGACGCCGAGGAGAAGCCCGAGGATCCGCCGCAGGAGGCCCCGCCGCCACAGCCATCGAGCGCGGCGCCCGGCCTGCTCGGGCAGTGGGCGTCCGCCGCGGCCGTTGCCCGCAAACTCCGTGCCACGAAAAACCGGATCACCGCTTCGCCCGCTGAGCGCAAGCCGGCCGGCATGCGCAGCGGAATGGCCGTCGTCCTGGTCATCGTGCTGGTCACAGTGGTGATCCTGTACTTCGTGATCACCAGCTTGGTGCATACCTTCAGCCAGCTCTTCGGGTGACACCGGCTGGAGCTACGCTGGTGCGTGCCGGAATGAGGTGGGGCGTATCAGCACAGGTGGGGACCAGACCGCGCGGGCCGAGGACACGCCTTCGGCCCGTTCCGACGCATCCTTGGCGCACCGGATCCGCAGCGTGCTGGCCATCAGGCCGTTCCGCAGGCTCTGGGGCGTCAGTTTCATCTGCAGCATGGGCGACTGGCTGTCGCTGCTGGCGCTGACCGGCCTGATCACGAAACTCACCAACGACTACGCGATCCAGAACTACGCCTTCGCCGGTGTCGTGCTGACCCAACTGCTGCCAGGGCTGCTGTTCGCGCCGTTCGGCGGCCTGCTGGCGGACCGGTTCGACCGGCGCAAAGTCATGGTCGTCTGCGACGTCATGCGCGCGGCCCTGCTGGTGTCCATCGCTGTCGTCGGCTCACCCATCTGGCTGCTCATCGCGAACTTCCTGGTCGGCTGCTGCCAGTTGCTGTGGATCCCGTCGAAGGACGCGGCAGTGCCCAACCTGCTGCGCCGCAAGGACCAGGTGGAGACGGCCAACCAGCTGTCACTGGTGATGACGTGGGGGATCTCGGTGATCGCGGGCGCGGGGCTGTACGCGCTGCTCTACGGCATTTCCCAGCAGGTGTTCCACGTCAAGCTGGACGACACGGGCATGGGCATGGCCACGATCATCGTGGGTATCAACGCCCTGTTCTACCTGACGTCCGCGATCATCGTGGCCACGCGAATCCCCGAGCTCTCCATCCGCGTGGCCTCCACCACCGCGGCCAAACCGGACGGCGAGCAGGCGCCCGAAGGCAATCCGGGACTCTGGGCACTGCTGCGCGAAGGCCTGCGGTTCATCCGCAGCACACGCCTCGTGCGTGGCCTGCTGATCGGTATGACCGGGGCGTTCGCCGCCGCGGGCGCGCTCGTCGGCAGCTCGAAGCCGTATTCGTCCAGCCTGATGGGCGGTGACTCGGCCTTCGGCTGGCTGTTCGCCGCACTGTTCGTCGGCATCGGCTCGGGTATGGCGTCGGCCACCAAGATGGCGCAGCGGATCCCGCACAACCGCCTGTTCGGCATCTCGATCGTGCTCGCCGGTCTCGGCCTGGTGCCGGTCGCCGCCTCGCCGCACCTGTGGGTGTCGCTGGTCGCGGTCGCGTTCGTCGGGGCATGCGCGGGTATCGCGTTCCTCACCGGTGTCACGATCATCGGCACGCAGGTCGAAGACGCCATCCGCGGCCGGATCAACGCGATCTACCAGTCCTTGATGAAGATCATCCTTGCCGGGTCGATGATCACGGTCCCGCTGTTCATCGGCCTGGTCCGGCCGCGCAACGTGGAGATCTTCGGCAGCGCGGTCCGCATCGACGGCACCAGGCCGGTGCTGTTCGTCGCCGGACTGATCGCCGCGCTGGTCGGCGTGATCGCGTACCGGCAGATGGACGACCGCCGCTCCGAGACGATCCTGGCCGACCTGAAAGCCGCGATCCGGGGCAAGCCCCGCCGGTACACCGGCCTGCTGATCGCGGTCGAAGGCGACACCGCACAGGACACCGCGGCCCAGTCCCGGCTGCTGACCGACTGGCTGCGGAGGTTCGGCAACCGGGAGATCATGCTCGCGACCGACCCGACGCTCAACGACCGGCGGCTGCGTGCCGTGCTCGCCGGCGCCGAACTGACAGGCGCACGGGCGCACGCGCTGGTGGCGGCCGCAGTCCGGGCGGACATCGTGGAACGGGAGATCCGGCCCGCGCTGGACCGCGGCGCGATCGTGGTCATGGAGCGGTTCGTCGACAGCCCGTTCGCGCACCTGTCCGCCGTCGCGGGGCTCGACCCGGAGGAGATGGAAGGGCTGACCGACTGGGCCACCGCGAAGCTGCGGCCGGACCTGACGGTGCTGCTCGACCGTGACCCGGCGACGTTGCCGCAGACGAAGTACCAGTCGAGCGACCACCACTGGCGTGTCCAGAACGTCCTGACGGACATGGCGTCCTCCGACCCGGACCGCTATGTCGTGGTCGACACCGACGACGATGACGACGCCACCGCGCAGCGCGTGCAGACGGCCGTGCGTGGCGCGATAGCGGCCCGCAAGCTCGGGCTCGACGAAGGTGAACGGACGCCAGTGGAGGCCTAGTGACCGTCTGGTCGCAAGTTGTCGGGCAGGCAGACGCCGTCGAGGTACTGACCAAAGCAGCTCAAGCGGCGGCGTTGATCGTGCGCGGCGAGCAGGCCGCGTCAGGCGGTATGACGCACGCCTGGTTGTTCACCGGCCCACCTGGCTCAGGCCGTTCCACCGCGGCACGGGCGTTCGCGGCCGCGTTGCAGTGCGATTCCGGGACGGGTTGTGGTGAGTGCAGCGGTTGCCGCACAACCATGGCCGGGACACACGCGGACGTACGACTGGTCGTACCCGAGGGATTGTCCATTTCGGTCGCCGAGATGCGTGCGCTCGTGCAGACAGCGGCTCGGCGCCCGACCGGTGGCCGTTGGCAGGTCGTGATCATCGAGGACGCCGACCGGCTCACCGAAGGCGCCGCCAACGCGCTGCTCAAGGCGGTCGAGGAGCCGCCGGAGCGCACGGTTTTCCTGTTGTGCGCGCCGTCGGACCACCCGGATGACGTCTCGGTGACCATCCGATCCCGGTGCCGAGGCGTGTCCTTGCGGATTCCCCCGGCTCCGGCCATCGCGGAAGTCCTGATGGGCCGCGACTCGGTCGAGCCGGACATGGCGAAGTGGGCCGCGTCGGTGTGCGGCGGGCACGTCGGCCGCGCGCGTCGCCTGGCGACGGACGAGGCCGCGCGCGACCGCCGCGCCGCCGTGCTGCGGATCCCCCTGGGGCTGCGGCGGCCCGGAGACGTGTTCTCGCTGGCCGACGAGCTGGTCAAAGCCGCTGAGAACGAGGCGTCCGAGCAGAGCGGGTCCCGTGACGAAGCCGAACGCGACGCACTGAAGACGGCATTGGGCGCCGGTGGCACCGGAAAAGGCACCGCGTCGGCGACCCGCGGATCGGCCGGGGCGTTGAAAGAGCTGGAGCGCAGGCAGAAATCCCGCGCGACCCGTACCCAGCGCGACACGCTGGACCTCGCGCTCGTCGACCTGGCCGGGTTCTACCGGGACGTGCTGGTCACCGGCAGCGGGTCGGAAGCCGCGCTCAACCACCCGGACCACGCGAACGACGCGCGTACCGCCGCCGCCTCATGGTCGCCCGAATCGACGCTCCGGCGCCTCGAAGCAGTTCTGTCGTGCCGCGAGGCGCTGGAGCTGAACGTGAAGCCACGCATCGCCGTCGAGGCGATGGTGACCACGCTCTACTACGGCTGAACGTCCTCGGCGGGACGCATCCGGCGGATCCGGCGCGTGGGCAGCGCGGCGACGAGGATGACGCCGATCAGCAACATGGTCGTGCCCGTCCAGAACATCGGGATGGCCTGGTAGGCGCTGGTGTACGCCAGAGGCGGTTCCTTCGGCGCCGGAGCCTTGGCCGGCGGCTGCGCCGGGCCGCCCGCGGTCCCGCACACCACACCACCGGCAGGCGCCGCGGCCCGTGCGACCTGCTCACCGAGGGAAACCTGAGCCAGCGCCGACGGCAAACCCGGCAGGCCGAGCGCCTGCGTCGGCAGAACCTGAAGATCCAGCATCCGCGCACTGGCAGCGAGCTGGTGGCCCTTGAACGGCTGAGCCATGTCCTCGGCCTTCTGCTGCAACCCGGCGATGGACAGCCGCAGCACACCGATGTCCAGCTTCAACTTGTTCAACTCACCGGCGTTGGACTGCAACGGCGAATCCTTGGGCAACGCGTTGGCCAAGTCGCCGATCAACGGCAGCTTCTTGAGCGCGTCCGGCAACTGCTTGGTCAGGTCCGGCAGCGGAATGCCGATGGGCACGTCGAAAGTCGGGTTGGCGGCGTCCAGTTTGAACAGAACCTTGTCGCCCTGCTTCACCTCGAGCACAGGGGCGGTGTACTTGACGGTGGACGTCTTCGCGTCGCCAGTGGACGTGACCTGCAAGGTCGGCTGGCTGACGACGTTGAGCGAAAGCGAGAACGGCGTGCCCGCCAACAGGTTGAGGCTGGCGACCTGCAGCGTGGAAGTCGAGCGAACGGCCTTGTTGGCCGTGCCCGGGATGTCGACGAGTTCGACGACCGAGCGCGTGGACAACGTGTTCGGCAGGCTGATCAGCGAACCCGCGCCATCAGCCTTGTTCGGGCCGGGCAGCAGCCCGCCGAGCTCGGCGAGCGGGCCAGGCAAAGCCTTGAGCTGGTCGGTGAGAGCGGTGAGCTGGTCGGGGCTGAGCTTCGACTCGGTCAGCTTCCCGGAGAGGTCGGTGATGCCCGGCAGCGTCGGAATCGCGTTGAGCAGCGACAAGCTGGCCAAGGACGTGCTCGCGTCGGACAGCGGGGTGACGCACGGACCGAGCGTCTCACTCCACCGGGCATGCGCACTGCCGTTCAGCAAACCGACCTTGACCAGCGCGTCAAGCGGCGTCTTCGGCGGGTTGAGCCCGAACGTCGTCGGCTTCTCGTTGTCCGGCAGAGCGGTCTGCGCGACAGAACCAGGCGCCTGCGGACTCTTGCCCTGAACAGCGACCCCACCAGGCGAAGCCTGCGCGATGGCCCGTTCGGCGACGAGCAGGGACTCGGAGTTGACCTGAGCGCTGGACAGCCCGAAGCCGACCTCCAGCGCGGACTGCTTCGGCAACTTCTCGGAGTACCCGGGAAGGATGGTGTTGGTGGGGGCGGACGACGGAAGGATGCGGACCATCGAAAGCGCGGTGCCCGCGTCCCCGATGGCATGCCCGAGCGGCTGCGGCCCGACAGGGCTGGAAGCAGGCGGGGAGTTCGGGTCCTTCGGCGGCGGAAGAGGCGTCGTCGAAGGCGGCTGAGCAGCGGCAGCAGCAGGGGCGACCACCAGCGCGAGCACGCCGACAACCACCGGCATGGCCAACGCAACCGGCATGCTTCTCCGCATAGAAACGTCCCCTCCTTGCGACCGCCGTCACATAACCCAACGACCAACCAGCGGATAGGTGACTCACCCACGCGGGTGGTCGTAAACCCGTCGACGGCACCCGCTACACTGGACAAGCACACGCCGCCTTAGCTCAGACGGCTAGAGCGACGCACTCGTAATGCGTAGGTCAAGGGTTCGATTCCCTTAGGCGGCTCCATCACTGACCAGGCCCTTCCCGGGATTTCGGGAAGGGCCTGAGTCTTGAGGGTTGCAGTTTGGGTTGCAGTTCTCATCGGTACGGGGCCGTTCAGTCCCAGAGCGCGGAGCCCATCAGGTCGGCCGCGTCACGCTTCGCCGGGTCGCTCACGTGCGTGTAAATCTGGGTGGTTCGGACGTCGGCGTGGCCGAGGATTTCCTGGATCGTTCGAATGTGGACACCCTGCTCAGCCAGCAGCGTCCCGGCCGTGTGCCGACCGTCATGGACCCGGACGTAGCGGACCCCGGCGGCCTTGAGCAGCTCGCCCCACTCCTCCCAGTCGTCCCGGGGGTCGATGGGCTTGCCGTTCGGCTGACAGAACACCAGGTCCCAGTCATCCCACAGGTCACCAGCGATTTGCCGCTCCTTGTCCTGCTCGATCTTCTGTTGCCGAAGTGCGAGCAGGAGGGGCTTGGGCAGTACACCGGTCCGCCGCCCCTTGCCCTTCGGCTTCCGAAAGACCATCCCGCCGCCCGTGCGTTCCGGGCATGACCTCGCATGTCGCGTGCAGTTCGCCGGGCAGGGAGGTGGACACCTTCTCTTGTGCAGCTTGCAGCCCTTCCGGCACGGTTTCCGCTTGTGCAGACGGTCGCCGCAGGCGTGCGGGTCTTCGCAGCCGTGCTTCCAGTTGTTGCGCTGGATCTGCCACCAGACCTTGAACGCGCCCGTCTCCAGGTCCACGTACTTCCACCGCAGCCCCAGGGCCTCACCTTGCCGCAGTCCGCAGGCGAGCCCGACCGACCACCTTGCCCCGTTCCGCCGCTTCTGGGCGACGTGCAGGACCTTCCTGGCCTCGTCAGCGTCCAAACTGTCCTGTTCGATGGGTTCGGCCGACGGGGCGTCGATCAGGTCCGCCACGTTCCGGCCGATCTTGCCGCGCCGCACGGCGATCTTCAGGGCGCGCGACAGGATGCGATGCACCTTCAAGACGTGTGACGCCGCCATTCCTTCCTTGAACATCACGGCGTACAGCGCGTCCAGGTGCTCGGGCTGAAGACGGTCGAGCCGGTGCTTGCCCAGGTTGGGCAGGATCCAGTTCCGCGCCTTCGACCAGTAGTCATCGTGCGTCTTGGGAGCGAGTTTCTGGACCGCGATGGTGTCGAGGTAGATGGTCATCCAGTCTTCGACCGTCGGGGCCTTACCGGCCTTCTTGACCGTGCCCGCGTCCCGTTCACGCTCCAGCACCTGAACCGCTTTGGTGGCGTCCGTTTCGGACCTTCGCTTGACGTGCCGACGGTCCGGCGAGCCATCGGACTTCACGCCCATGGTCACCCAGCCGTGCCAGACGCCGTGCTTGTCCACGTAGATCGAGGACCGACCATTGGGCTTCCTGGTCGCCATTACGCCGCCTCTCCGATCAGGCCATCGAGGTACTTCTGAATGGCCTTGGCAGGCACACGGCGGCTGGCCCCGATCTTCACGGACTCCAGCTCACCCGACCTGATCAGACCGAAGACGCGGGTGCGTCCGATGTTGAGCATCTTCGCCGCCTCTTCGACTCGGTACAGCTGCCTCTCCATGTCTTGCGCCCCCTCGTTCATGCCGCCGCCCCGGTTGCCGAAAGATCTGCCGCGAGTAGTGCCGAGTCGTATTCCGCCCGCCATCGGATGCGTTCGGCTATCGCGTGCATGAGCAGGTGATCGCGTGGTGGTGCGTTCTGGTCGGTTGGGTCGACCTTGCGCCAGATCAGTCGGGACGTGTCCACGACTGGCTTCACGATCCCCACGGCCGCGAGCATTTCGGCCACGAACGCCTTCCGGTCTTCCTTGTGGTCGGCCAGCGTCTTACCGGACCACTTCCGGGACACCAGGACCCTGCGACCGGGCAGGCCGAGTGTGGTCCGCTTGTGCGTTTTTCCCTTGCAGTGCCCGGGAATCGTCTTGCTGGTGACGCCCTTGGGGTTGATGCCGTAGAGCAGCCAGACCGCGCACTCGGGCGAGCACGGTGTGACCGCAAGCTCTGCCTGGAGACGGTCATGGTGTGCCGCTTGGCGTTCGCTGGTCGCTTCGATGACCTCGCCAGTGGACTTGGTGAGGTACTTGGTCAGGTAGCCGATGTGACGGCCTGCCTCGTCGGTGTCGCCCAGGATTCCCTTGGAATGGACCTGTACGCCGAATCGGGCGACGTGAGCAGGTTCGTCTACAGCGGACACCGCGTCATCCCAAGCTGTCAGAGGTATCCGTGTCGCTGAGTCGACAAATGTCTTTGTTTGCGTGTCCCACACGGGCAGCGGTTCGCCGTCCTGGTAGACGCGCTCGTCATGGTTTGGCCACCACACTTGGTGATAAGTGGCCGCGGTGACGAGTTTCAGCAGCTCATGCGGGATGGATCCACGGATTGCGGCGTGCAGGTGTGGAGCTGCCCGCTTCTGCGGTTCGACGGTGGCGAAGTACTGGACGTCCCAGCCGACGACCCGTCGCAGGTTCTGCCACCACCGGTCGACCAGCGAGGAGAAGTGCACTGCGTCGCGGGCTGCTCGTCGGTAGTCGTAGGTGTTCGGGTTGACCGGTGTGCCGTCGTCGAGGACACGGCCGTAGGTGTCGAGGGTGAGCGTGACGAACATCGAGGGCCGGTACTTGCCCGCGAACTCTCGCCCCACGGTCCGCTTTTCGACCCTGCGTCGAGGCAGGTCAGGGGCATCCTGGCGCCGCTTGGTCGACCGCTTGACCGCCTTCTTGGCCGGAGCATCCGGCGAGGGCAGTCGGCCCCGCATGCCGAGTTGCCGAAGTTCTTCGTCGGTCCGGGCGATCTCCTCCCGCAGGTCTTCGGCCTCGTCGAGGTCTCCAACGGTGACGGCTTGCTGGTAGGCGTTGAACAGGTCAGCCCGCAGCGTCAGCAGCGCTTTCTGATCGGCCGTTGGCGGTTCCGGTGTGAAGTCGGGCTCGTCGACCAGGTGCCAGCCCTCCCGGCACTGGGTGATCCGCAGAGCCCGGGCCTTCATCGCACACGGCCGACACACCGATTCGACCGTCGAGCCGCAGGGGACCGCGACGTACCGCAGCTCACCGGTGTCCTGGTCGCCGACTTCCATCGTGAAGGGCCTGGTACACACGCCATGTTGTTCGGCGGTTGCCTTGACCACGTCGGCCGCCAGGGGGACGCGCATGCGGTCAGCACGTGTTTGGTGGCCCTTGACCACACTCGTCGCGGGGGCGCTCATGCGACCACTTCCTGAGGTGCGGCCCATTCGCGGAGGAGGCCGAGCAGAATCGTGCGCCGTTCACCAACAGCCAGGTCCGGCCCGAAGACCTCAGCGTCGTAGTTCGTGCCGCTGAACACCATCACAGGCGTCTCGTCCGGCAGCCGCCCATGCACTTGGAGATGCACCGAGCAGCCCGAGGCCCTCCACACCACGCACCTCACCCGGGTCAGCGTGTCCGCCCACACGACCAGACCGGCGGCAACATCGGCCAGGCCGGACGCGCCGATCTGCACCGTGACCACCATGCCGTCCAGCAGATGGCGGCAAACATCGATCGAGGCTGTCTCCGGCAGTTCGTGCACCGTGAGGTGCTCCCGCAGAACACCGAAGGTCCCGTAGAACTCTCCGCTCGTGTTCACGCCGCAACACCACCCTCGAACGGCACCACAGCTCCACCGGTGAGGTAGTGGCCCAACTCGGTCAGGTTCTCGTCGGTCGCGTAGAAGGCCCTGCCGCGCAGCGGTTCTCGCTTGCCGTCCTCCTTGGCCCACGCCACGCCAGGAGTCAGTTCCGATATCTCGTGGGCTTCCGCGCCGCGTTCCCGGACCCCGTCGCCGAGGACCATGTCCACCTGTGCCGGTTCATCGAGGCGCATCGCGATGCGTGTGTTGAACAGGTTGCGGAACGGCACGATCTCCTTGCGCGGGTCCTGGACCAGACAGAGCGTGCCGACACCCGGAGCCCGCCCTTGCGAGGTGATCGTCTGCAACGCCGCCTGAGCGCGTTCCTTGAGCTTCTTGTCGGTCTGGTAGGCGATCACGTCCGCCAGTTCGTCCACGATCAGCAGCGTGAACGGCTCACCACTGTCCCGCGTCCACCGCCGCCTGATACCCCGATACCGGCTCGCCCGTTCCCGGACCTGTTCGGCGATCTCTTCGAGCAGCTCTACAGCTTCCACGCCGTTGCCGTACACGACCTTGTGGAAGGCCATGGGGCATTGGCCGAGTTCCATTCCGCCCTTGGGGTCGATGCCGTACAGCCGGACCGTGCCCGTCTTGATCATCGGAGCCAGTGCCCACACCGTCGACCACAACAGAGATCCCTTGCCCGCTCCCTGGACACCGACGACGAGAATCTGGTTACCCAGCAAGCGAATCCGCCACGGTTTACCCGTCTCTGTGCGGCCGATGGTGATCCGTTTCAGGTCCACGGCAGACGCGTCGGTAGGCATGACGGGAAGCGGGAGAACTTTGGTGAGCGGGTCTGAGTGGATGAGATCCAGTTCAATCTTGCCCGGCCCCAGCACCCGCACCCGACATGACTTCGCATGGAAGGAATGAGCCAGGCCGGAAGCTCGTTCGGCCCACTGCTCCGGAGCCTGCCCTTTGATCATCCTGACGCGGACCTTGTCGCGCCAGCCTTCCGCGCGGACCCGCTTGAGCTTCGGTCGGTACTCGCGTCCTTTGGCGGTACCGGTCAGGTTCGACAACCGCATGACCGTGCGCCAGTCCCACGCGTACACCCACAGCCGCCGAACCTCAGTCCGAAGCCACCGCATCCACCGCTGATAGGTATCGACCGACCGCCACCACCACGTCAATAACCCGCCCAGCAGCACCGAGACCACCGAGCCGACCAGGTAGTGACCCGCCCACCAGTCCAACACCACCGCGCCAGCCACCATCGTGACCAGGATGGGGTAGTACCAGCACAGCCGAGCCAGCTTGCCGACCAGCCACACCAGGACCCAGGCCAGCACGACCGGGAAGATCACCAGCTTGACCCAGCCCGGGAGCATGGTCCACCACGGCAGCCGAGGCCGAGCGACCTCTAACGGGGCCGGGTCGATCCAACGTGAACCCTTATGCGCGTTCATCAGTAACCACCCCGAACCGTCGCGTCCGAGGGCTTACTGATGTCGCCGAACTTCAGGGCCAAGGTGCCCAGGCACTTCGCACACTGGATGTCGCCGGGCAGCAACTTGGCGTACTTCTTGCACTTGGCACACCGAGTCCGGGTGACCTCACTTGCGGACACCACAGGGGTGTGTTCTACGCTTTCCACTGTCTACTCCAGGTGGGTAGGCAGCACAGAAGCGGATCAGGTTGGTAGCCAGGTGTCCGCTTCTGTGCCCACGGGAATCGTTGTCCCGCAACAGGACGTGCGTCATCGCCACACGACCCGTCGTGCGTTAAAACGTCTAAAGTGGAATCAGATGGCTATGGTCGGGCGCCCTCCACAACCCGCAGAGCACGAGCCCGACGAGGCTGCCACGCCTTGTCCCACATCTCGAAGAAGACCAGCTGCTCGTCCGCTGGCACCTGGTACAGGGCCAGCATCGCCGACAGCTCGTCACTCCACGGCAGATACCCAGCCTCAATCCGCTGCACCCGATACCGCGACCGGCCCAGACGCACACCGGCCTGCGTCTGCGTCAACCCCGTCTCCTCACGCAGCTGACGCAGCCGTCTGGCCAGCTCTTCACCGTGCGCGTTGGGTGTCCACGGCCCTCTCATGCCAGCCACCGCAGAATCGTCGTGGGCTCATCGAGTGCGGAGAGCTGTAGCGTCAGCTCGTCGTGCAGCTCGGCCAGGCCCTCGATCACTGCTGCCTGACACCGAAGCCGTAGCGCCTCTTCGTGCAGCGCAGCCGCACCCGCACTGTCGGAATCAGCGAGGGCGTCCGCGAAGACCGTCAACGACGCAGCCTGCGTCCGCAGTGATCCCACGACGTCCTGAGCCGCTGCCTCAGGCCCAGGGATTGGCCAGATCGTGGTCATCACCTCTCGCCTCCGTCGATCGCGTCAGCGACCCGCGCGGCTTCGCGCGACAGCTCTCGGCAGAATCGCGTGAGCACCTGTGCGCCGTCCGGGAATGCCGGAAGCTGGATCGCGAGGTTGACCGGGTCCAGGTAGAGAATCAGTGTCGGCAGTTCCGGCGTGACCATCACCAGGCCAGCCGTCGCGTCCTTGCCGGGCGAGCACGTGACGTTGAAACCCATCGCTCACGCCTCCTCAGTCCGTCTGGTGGCCTTTTCCAGGGCGGCGTAGCCGGACTGGATCGCGTCCAGCAGCTCCTCCACCGCGTCCCGATCGATCAGCAGTGCGAGCGGGAAGGCGTTGCCGAAGCGGATCTCCACCCGGTCGGCGAACGGCAGAGCGCGGGAGCGGATCGGCAGGCCCTCCATCACGTGAACGCTCACCAGGTCGCGCATGTCAGTCTCCTGCTGGCTCACGCGGCCGACTTCTGTTCACTGTTGGCACTTCGACTTGCCTTGCTCCCACCCGGAGCCTTCAGGCCCTTGGCGCGGAAGCTGTGGGCGATGCGGCCCCGGTTGTTGGCGTACGGCGTGATGGTCAAGCCCTCGAACTCAACCGGCGCGTACGGGAACCCCTGAATCTTGGGCGGTGGAACCGGCTGCTGTGGTGCGGCAACCTTCACCTTGAACTCGGCACCGAACCGTGCGGCCTCCTCGTTCGCGTCCAGCGCCCGCACGACCCAGACCAGCTCGTTGGTCTCGCGGTCCCGCTCCTGCCGCTTGGGCGCCGCCGGGTCGGACTGGAACTCGATCGAGGGCTCAACTCCGAGCACGAACGCGCCGAAGGGGAAGACTTCGCCGAACTCTGCGGCGAACCTGGTTGGGATGATCGGCATCTCGTTGTCTCCAGTTCTGGTCAGGCCGCCTGTGTGACCCTTGACTTCGAGATACAGATTCGTCCGATATGGAGGACGCAAGTACCGCATGACGGGACTTCTTAGGACGTCCCATGCTAGAGTGAAGACGTCCCATAAAGTCCCCGGGGGAGGGGTTCATGCCGAACGATCGGCTACGAGACGCATTGTTGCGCAACGGTTTGACGCCCGTACAGCTGGCCGCGGCCATGGGTGTCGACCCGAAGACAGTCGAGCGGTGGATCACCAAGGGCCGCACGCCCTACCAACGGCACCGCCACGCCATCGCTGCGATGGTCCGGGAAACCGAGAACTACCTGTGGCCGGATGCCGTTGCGCCAGAACGGGTTGCCGAGGTAGCGCAGTCCGAGGTCATCCAGGTCTACCCACACCGGTACTCAATCCCGAGCGACGTCTGGACGCGCCTGTTCGACCAGGCCACGGAGCAGATCGAAATCCTGATCTACTCAGGCATGTTCCTCACCGACAACCCAGCATTGATCAAGCTCATGCGCAAGAAGGCCGAAGCAGGCGTCAAGATCCGCATCCTCGTCGGCGACCCCGCCAGCCGGGAAGTTGCCAAGCGCAGCGCGGAGGAGGGACTGGACAAGGCGACTCTGCCTGCCAAGGCGCGCAACGCGTTGGTGTTCTACAAGCCCTTGGATGGCTTGCAGAATGTGGAAATCCGGATTCACGGCACGATCCTGTACAACTCGCTCTACCGCTTCGACGAGGACATGCTGGTTAACACTCACGTGTACGGCTTCGGCGCGGCTGTTGCTCCGGTTCTGCACCTTCGCCGCCTGTCAGCAGGGGACTTGTTCGAGACCTACTCGGAGAGCTACGAGAACGTCTGGAACGCGGCCAAGCCGCCCAAGTGGTAGGCAGTACGCATGGCGCGCCTTGACCACTACCAGAACCCCGCCGCCCCGAAGGCGAACAGCATCGTTGTTGCCACGACCGCGTTCGTCCTGGACGACGACGGCAGACTGCTGATGATCCGCCGCACCGACAACGACCTGTACGCCATCCCTGGCGGCGCACAGGAAGTCGGTGAGACCATCTCAGCCGCCGCCGTCCGGGAGACCAAGGAAGAGACCGGGATCGACATCGAGGTCACCGGCCTGATCGGCATCTACTCCGACCCCGAGCACGTCATCGAGTTCACCGACGGCGAGGTTCGCCAGGAGTTCTCCATCTGCTTCCGCGCCAACCCCGTCGGCGGCTCACTGCGTACCAGCAACGAGAGCAAGGAAGTCAGCTGGGTCGAGCAGTCCCTGCTGCCCGAGCTGGTCATCCACCCGTCCATCCGGCTACGCATCCAACACGGCTTCGACGAGCGCGCCGAGCCCTACTACGCCTAGCTCAACTCCACGGCCGAACAGCCGCGCAACTCCCGCAGCAGGCTGGACGCCAACGTCCACCGGATGCGTACGTCATCGAAGGCGACGACGTCTTCGTCAGTCGGTACCGGCAGCAGGCCCGCAGCCTGGTGGATGCGACCACGCACACCCACCATGGGGCACTGACGCACCCGCACGGTAACCGCACCGCCCCGCAGCGCCGGGCACAACTTGGTCGCCAGTACCGCGCACGCCTTGCACACGGGTGGCTCGTCGACCGCCATCTCCTCAGGCCAGTCCGCCCACTTGTCCCGGTTGTCCGTCAGCAGCCACAGCACGCCATCGTCGTTCCGATCAGCAGGCCCAGCGCACACCTGGCACAGCAGCTTGCTCATCGCCCGCCGTTGCCTCAGCGAATGCACCGCCCCGAACAACGGCCGCCCATGCCGTGGCCGTGACGCCAACCGAGGCCACAGGATTCCCCGCTTGTCCCGGTCGCCGATGACTTCGTCCACGTACCCGATGCCACCACGCCTCCGTATCACCAGTGCGGACGACAGATCCTGCTCCTCGCTCCACCGGGCCACATAGGGAACGGTCACCCGATCCCACGAGCTTTCGGCCGGCGGTCCGCCCGCGGCTTCATGGGAATCTCGCGCCGGGCTGATCGACATGAACGACTACCTCTCGGTCAGGTCTGCACTTTCAGACTCTCGACCAGGAGAATCGCCAGCTCACGAGGACACGAGCACCTCACAGCGGGACACCTCAGGACGTCATACGCCCGAGCCGTCCAGCACACGTCACGGCCGCACGTCCTCTACTCGAAGTCGATCCCAGCAGCCCGCAGTCGCTCCTCGGTCCGCTCCACCGCCGCTCCCAACTCCGGCTTGGCCTGCCGAATGAAGAACGTCACCAGGTCATCAGGTCCATACCGCTCTTGAATCTCCCCGATCCGCCGTTCAAACGGCACCGTGACCCCATCCGGCGACGTCGTCATGTCCGCCCACCACAGCGCATCCCGCAGTGGAGTCTCCTCGTCGGCCCACTCCGCCAACTCCGCCGACAACCCCCGCAACTCGGCCTCCCGATACGCACAGGAGTGATGCGCCACCAGAGCACACAACCGCCTCGAGGCGTCGAGTTTGCGCAGGTACCGAGCACCATCCAACGGATGGAAGCCGCTGTGGGCGAGGTTAGGGGCATACCCCACATCATGCAGAACCGCAGCCGCCACCAGCAGCTCACCCTCGTCATGCTCGAACAAGGCCGCAGCCAGTCTCGCCCTGTCACGCACCCCCTGCACATGATTCCACCGACGAGGCAAGGACACCGCCAGACGATCCTCCGCGATGGACGAGGACCAATCGACCAGGTCAGTCACCAGGTCACCGTATCGCGCGACGATCAGGAATCTGATTCCCGCATGTCACTTCACACCTGGGGCAGTTCGTCCGCCGAAGGAGCAAATGCCCGGTCTATCCAGTTCACTTGAGATGACTTAGCGCCTGGTGCTCGTCAACGCCCGTCCCTCAACTGCGGAAACGATGGCGTCGAGGATCGCACCCCACGGCAACTCCTTGCCAGGCGACGATCGCGGCTTGTGCAGAGGCCAGATGTCCTCACCCATCACCATCCGCACACCAGCCCTCGTCAGCGTGGCTATGTGGCCATCCCAGGCAGGGTGGTTCGCGTGACCCGCGTTCACTCGCGGAAACACCACCACAGGAACTTCACCGAGCCCGATCGCCTCACAAACCTGAGTCAGTGCCTGGTTGTCAGCAATGCCTTGGGCCATCTTGGCCACCGTATTGGCCGTCGCAGGCACTACCGCGTAGCAGTCGACCTTCGGATAGGGGCTTGTCTTCCCATGGCATCCGAGGTTATGCCTTACTGGTAGTCCGGTCAGCTCCTTGAGCCTATCGACCTCGGCAGTCGCATCCAGCCAGGTCTGTGCAGTCGGAGTCAACGTCACCGTAACTCGTAGACCGTGCCCGAGCGCTGGTTCAACAAGCTTCGAGGCAAGCTTTTCCAGCCCACCGGCAGCACATCCGACGAGGCCAACAACAGGTGCATTTATCAACTCCATACTACCGTTAACCGGTAGGGCGCATACGGCATGTCTTTGATCGATAGTATTAACGTCGCGTTCAAGTCTATCTAGATCTTCACATCATTTGGGATCTCTTCAAGTTCGCTGTCCAATCCTGTCATCGCTACTTCGTCATCAACTCTGGAAAACGCCCGTGCTTTATCCAGCGCGTCCCTAACCTCGCGCCGAATTCGGCGTTCGCCAAGATTGGAGTAGTCTTGGCGAACTTTGTCCGCCAACTCGACCAGTTTCGGGTCGATAACTCTGCGATGAGCAACATCGACTAGAACGGGAATCGCGACACGGTGTCCTTCGTCAAGCGCTGTTCGCAGCGGTCCAATTCTAAGATACTCTGCCAAAAAGTCAGGGTCAAAGATTGGCGAACTTCCGCGCCAGTCGGGAATCCGCTCCTTTAAACGTTCTTCGAAGCCGAAGGCAGCTCTGTCCATGCAGAGCCACCATTCTTTGTATCCTAATGGCGAACTCGGTGACTCGTCTCGCATGGCTAAAATGCCAACTGTGCATTCAACGTCATGCTTGACCAGCTTTGAAACAATGTCTGGGTTGACGTATCCGTGTGACACCTTCTTGCCGTTACGGCGCCGTTCGTGCACAGAGTGCCAGTACTCTGTCGCCGCGCGTCGGAGTTCTTCGGGGGCGTTGTCGACCCGTTCGGTCAGATCCTTATTCTTGATTCCAAATTCATCGTCCAGGAAATCAAGTATGTCATCAATTGGTCGAATGGGGCCGCGAAAGTCAAGAACCCAGGAAATGAAAGTTGACGTAGGGAATCCGGATCGAACGTACTCGGAGTAGACGAATGGGATACGTGATTGCCATGCGATCGCAGGCTGTTTGGAGCAGTTGACTGCGTTGGTCAAGTGCGCGTCTACTTCTTCGATCACCCCAGTTGTTACGAACAAGTTCAAACCAGCCTGTCGGGCTGCCTTTAGCAAGCTTGTATACGTTTTGGCCGACTCGTCTGGTGCTAGCCGTTCTGTCATCAAGGGCAGGATTACGGTGGTATCCAGCCATATATCGGCATCCGAAAATAACTTTACTACTGCTTTCTGGACGTCTGGGGTCTGCCGCATAAACGCGAAAAGCGTATACGCATCTGCCAAGCGGCGTAAATGTGATGAGATGTTGTCGTCGACTTCAGCGATAAACGCGCACACGCCATCTATAACTTGGTCGTACTTCAACCCCGTTAGTGACCCGTCCTTTCGCGTAACGATTACACTGCGAAGCTCATCGCCGTTCAAGGTGTGCGAGTGTCCGCCTGCTACTGTCGAAGCGAAAGCCTCGCCGCGAGATAGTAGCACCTCCTCTAGGGATTCTTTTACGGCTTGTACAACCGATGTGAAACGTGGCTGATTCTCGCTCAAATTATCGACGTATGTCGCCAGCTTTCTGCCAAGTTCGTTGAGCACTTTCTGTTCGTTTTCAAGGAACTCGCTTAGCTGTGATCTCATTGCTTGCACCTCAGTATTGGACAAGCAAAATTGATCCATGTGTCGCCAGTGCTTAACCCGCCCATTCTTCTTTGAAAGTCGAGCCAACGCATTCTCTGTGTACATTGACACCTGGTCGAGAGGGCTTGCTGGCAGCATGCTCTCCACACGTTTGACTACTTCTTCCTTGGAAATTCTCACATCCAGGTTTGTGTCATGAAGCGCGGCAATTACTAGCGATTCAAAGCAGCTCTTCGTGAGGCCTTTCTCGCTAGCTTGATCCGAGGCGTCTAAAGCGAGGTGAAGGAGTCCCACACGCGCCTCTTGCTCGCTTAATACTGTGCCCACTCTTGTGGAAACTTTGGAAGCTTGGAAGAGTGGTGCCAGCACAATGTCGACGAGCTCTTCACTGGCGCTTGTGCGCTGCGTGTTTGTGAATTGTCGATCGACGAACCATGAGGCATCACGGACGTCCAGGTTGATGCCTTCTTCTTGCGCTAGCGTCCCTTTCAGTTCATCTGCAGCTGGGCCAACACTGGCGTTGGTCACGTAGACAAGGGTCTTGATGTTAGAAAAATTCTCTCGAAGTCGTTTGACAGTTGCGCAGATCTTGGCATCCCATGAGCTCGTAACCGACATTTGAAAAAGAGTGTCGGCTTGGCGACCTTCGCAGTAAATTTCCCCATCTCGCCCTAGGTCGCCATATGTTGCCGCCATGTTGCGATATTCAGGAAGTTCTGAAGCTAGGAACTGAGAGGCGAAAGCCTCGAACAGTGCCCAGTCGGTGCTCTTGAGATTCTCTAATGCGAGCTTCAGCTGCTTTGATGACATCCAAATATGTTAACTCCGACGCTTGTTGTGCTTTTATTACGAGTTGCTGCCGAATTAGGCTCTAGAGGATCAAGGCGCGCCGCCGCTGGCGGCGCGTGTCACGCTCGCGGCGCGGGCGCCGTCCATCGCGACACGACCGGGTTCCCGCTTCGCTACACCCGGTCGGTCGCCCGGACAGGCCCGCGCCGCCGCGTGAGTAGGTAAGCCAGCGGCGGCGCGCAGAGAACCAACGACCAGCCGACGCCAGACCGTGACGATCGCCGGGTGGTCGACCTGGTCGACCTGGGTACGGCGATCGGCGCCCGCAGACGCTTCGCGCCAACGGCCAACGAAACTCAGTGGGCGACCTGGTCGGCGAACTCTACCGTCAGGGCGTGGAACTCAGCCCCGAAGAGGAAGCGTGGGTCTACGACGAGACGCCGTCGCCCTGCCCGGTCTGTGGTGTGGGGCCCGAGCAGTCGTCGGACTCGAAGCGGATGTGGACCAGCGTCTGTTACTGCGGGCACCCTCGGTACTGGGACTACAAGGTCCGGCTGCAGCAGCTCAGGGAGCGAGAGGGACAGCCCGGTCCGCCAGGCGTGAAGCCGGACAAGGGAACGCAGCAAGGCCGAGGGGCCGATTGACCGCCACCGCCGCCGGTATGTGGGCGATCTGGCGAGGTGCGAAGCGGGACTGGCAGTGTCAGGAGCCCACTGTGGAGGGTTGCAGTTTGGGTTGCAGTTTTCCCGCGTTCGGGGGTGTTCAGGCCAGACGGTGCACCCCTTCTGACCTGGGGATGAACGATCTGGGACCGTGCTGAACGGGTCGCTGGGGCACTCGTAATGCGTAGGTCAAGGGTTCGATTCCCTTCGGCGGCTGGACGGCTGAAAGTGGGTGGGTTAGGTCCAGCAAGGCACATGTGGACACGGCCGCTTTGGCCCTCTGTGGCGGGTGCCTCACGTGGGCCTAACCCACCCAACCTACTGACTTCGTGTAGCTGAGGGCCTGAATCGGGACACCCAATCCGCCGGGTTAGGAATCTAACTCGGTTGCTCGGTTCTAACCTGCCTGCTGGTCGCCGGGCGGTGACCAGGCCCTTGCCGGCGTTCGGAAGGGCCTGAGTCTTGAGGGTCGCAGGTCCCTCAGCGATCAGGGCAGTAGGCCAACGCGCGGGATACCCGTCCGTTGATCCCCACGGCGTGGCTCAAGTCGACCATCTCGGCGCGCACAGCTGATGGTATCGGCGTCTCGTCCTCGGACAGCCAGTCCGCAAGCATCTCCAGGGCCAAGCCCGATTCGCCGGCTTCGATGTACTCGCGGTGCCACTGATGCTGCTGTGTGGACAGGAGGTGGGCTACTTGCTCGCGTAGGGCGACCAGACGTGCTGGGAACGCTTGGGACACAGGCTGGTCGGGCATGCGGCGCGTATGGCATCGGACGGGTGTAGCTGCCGCGCTGTTTCGGTGCCCGTCTTCTGGCCTGTGGTCCGCTGCCTGAATGTCGGGATCCGGATTCTTGAATCAGCGCGCTTTTTCGCTCGGCGAGCGTTGTCGCGTGTTCGAGGGGGCGATGCGATTTTTGGCTTGCTTTGCGTCTCTGCCTGGGGAATTGTGTGCGTTCGGCTGAGGCTGTGGGTGCGGTGATACGCGTTTGCGTTGTGCAGGTGGTAGGCACTGGCGCATGGCGCGTCTTGAGCACTATCAAAACCCGGCTGCTCCAAAGGCGGACAGCATCGTTGTCGAGGTCGCTGCGTTTGTTCTGGACGCTGATGGGCGGCTGCTGATGGTGCGACGTAGTGTGAATGACCACCTCTATGCCCTTCCCGGGGGTGTCCAGGAGGTTGGGGAGACTGTCTCCGTTGCCGCTGTTCGTCGGACCGCGGCTGAGACTGGGGTCGACATCGCGGTCAGCGGGTTGATCGGCGTCTACTCCGACCCTGAGCACGTCGTCGAGTTCAGCGGTGGTGCGGTCCGGCAGGAGTTCTCCGTCTGTTTCCGGGGTCGTCCGATCGGCGGTGAGCTGCGCACCAGCGCCGATGGGAACGTGGAAGTCCTGTGGGTCGACCGGTCTTTACTACCTGAGCTGACCATCCACCCGTCTGTTCGGCTGCGTATCCAGCACGGCTTCGACGAGCGTGCTGGGTCCTACTTCGCCTGAGCGGCCTCGCCGCGGCAGGGGTGGGTGGTGCTTGTCAGTTCGTTAGTGGGTTTCGTGGGTGGTTTGTGCTGTTGCGCGTGAATCTCAGGTTGTTCGGGGTTGGTGGGTGCGGATCTGCCGAGTATGCGTTACCTTAGGTAACTGTAACTTGAGGTAACACCTAGATGCGGGTCCCCTACCAGGAGGTTTCCCATGGTCAACACTGGCGTGGCCGCCGGTTCTGGCCGCGAAGCGCTGGCACAGCGGCTGCTGCACTCGTCGGAGATACTGTCCTACGACCCCGTCCATGAGGTCGACTGGGAAACCCCACTCGACAAGGACTTTCATGGTGCCAGCCCGGAGTGGTGCACGCTTTACGGAACCAAGTACTGGGCTGAGATGACGCCCGAGCAGCAGCGGGAGCTCACGCGGCAGGAGTCCGCCTCCGTCGCGAGCACGGGCATCTGGTTCGAGATGATCCTGCAGCAGATGGTCCTCCGGGACTTCTACGCCAAGGATCCGACCGACCCCGACTTCCAGTGGGCGCTCACCGAGATCGCTGACGAATGCCGTCACTCCATCATGTTCGCTCGTGGCGCCGCCAAGCTCGGGGCTCCCGCGTACCGGCCGCGGCGGTTGGTCATCGAGCTCGGCCGGGCGTTCAAGACCATCGCTTTCGGCGAGGCCGCCTACGCCGCCATCCTGGTGGCCGAAGAGGTCCTCGACGTCATGCAGCGGGACTGGATGCGGGACGACCGGGTCGCTCCTTTCGTGCGCACGATCACCAACATCCATGTCGTTGAGGAGTCGCGGCATATGGCGTTCGCGCGGGATGAGACGCGCAAGCGGCTGCAGGGTGCCGGATGGCTGCGTAAGCAGATCAACGCGCTGGTCGTGTCCATTGCGTCCTACGCGATTGTCACGAGCATGGTGCACAAGGATGTCTACGCCAACGCCGGTCTTGACACGCGTCGTGCGCTGCGTGAGGCGAAGTCCAATGAGCACCACAAGGCGATGATGCGGTCGAGCTGCGCCGGTCTGATGGAGTTCCTCGGCTCCTGCGGCCTGCTCACCCGTGCGTCCACTTGGTTCTACCAGCGCGCGAACCTGATCTGACGCACATGGCTTTCGCGATCACCCAGACCTGTTGCAACGACGCGACTTGCGTCGCGGTCTGTCCCGTCAACTGCATCCACCCGACTCCGGACGAGCCGGACTTCGGCACCACCGAGATGCTCTACGTCGACCCGCGCACCTGCATCGACTGCGGTGCGTGCGCCGACGCCTGCCCGGTCGACGCGATCTACGAGGCGAAGGACCTGCCTGATCCACTGCGGATCTACGCCGACCTCAACGCCGGGTACTACGAGGACAAGGAGCAGGCGCGGACTGATCCCGCGCCGAACTTCCACACCTGGGCGCCGACGGTGTTCACGCGGATCATCCCCAGCGATCTGCCCGCGTTGGATGTCGCGGTCGTCGGCACTGGTCCGGCCGGCATGTACGCCGTCGAGGACCTGTTGCTGCACACCAGTGCCCGGGTCACGCTGATCGATCGGCTGCCCGTGGCCGGTGGGCTCGTCCGCTACGGCGTCGCCCCCGACCACGGGGCGACGAAGCGGATCGGCGAGAGCTTCGCGCGTTTCCACACGCATCCCAGGGTTCGCATGCGGCTCGGTGTCGAGGTCGGACGGGACGTCACCGTCGCCGAACTCGCCGCGCGGTACGACGCGGTGATCTACGCGGTCGGCGCGTCGGAGGCCCGCCGGCTCGGGATCCCGGGGGAGGACCTGCCGGGCAGCCTGGCGGCGACGACCGTGGTTTCTTGGTACAACGGCCATCCGGATGTCGCGCCGAACGCGGTGGACCTGTCGGCCGAGCGGGTCGTGGTGATCGGCACGGGCAACGTCGCGTTGGACATCGCCAGGATCCTGACCGCCGATCCGAACACTTTGGACGGTACGTCGATCTCGCGTGAGGCGCTCCTGTGCCTGCGTTCGAGCAAGGTCCGTGAGGTCGTTCTGCTCGGCCGCCGCGGTCCGGACGATGCCGCGTACACCACGCCGGAACTGCTCGGCCTCACCAGGCGGACCGACGTGGACCTGGTTCTCGACGCGCACGACCCGGGCGTTCTCGCCGCGGTCGACAGCTCGACCGGGAAAGCCGCGCTGCTGCGGGACATCCGCCGCGAGTCGATCGACTGGTCCGCGTCCCCGCCGGACGGGCCGAAGCGCATCGTGTTCCGGTTCGCTTCCGCACCCGCCGAAATCCTGGGCGACGCGCAGGTGAGCGGGTTGTGGGTGACCCGCAACGTCGGCGAAGTGGCGATGAAGGCGGATCGAGTCGTGCGGGCGGTCGGATTCCGCGGAAAGCCGGTTCCCGGTCTGCCGTTCGACGACAAGTCCGGCACCGTCCCGAATTCGCGCGGACGCGTGGACGGGATGCCGGGAACCTATGTGGTCGGCTGGATCAAACGCGGCTCGTCCGGGGGAATCGGTGCGAACCGCACGTGCGCGGAGGACACCGTCGGCGCGTTGATCGAGGACGCCGCAGCCGGGCTGATCGGCCGCGCCGCCCCCGCTCGCCGGTCGGTGCTCTCGTCTTTGTTCGGCAGCCGCTAACGGACCTTTTTTGCTACTCCGCCGTAGATTTGCGCGTTCATTTCCGGATCCTCCGTGACGTCACCGGTTCCGCCGGGACGCCACACCGCGCAGCCGACCAGGCCCGGTTCGACGAGTTCGAAGTCGCCGAACATCTCCGCGACCTCCGAATAGGGCCGGGGCGTGGCCTGGTCGGTGCCTTTGGCGCGGTTGAACATGTCGACCGCGCCGGTGATCTCTTCGGTGTGCTGGTCGGTGGTCAGGTGGGAAAGCGCCAGATAACTGCCGACCGGCACACGGGCGCAGTACTCCCGCACCAGTGCGGGCGGGTCCCAGTCATCGGGAATCCAGTGCAGTAGAGCCATCATCAGCACACCGACCGGTTCGTCGAGGTTCAGCAACCGGCGGGCGGCCGCGTTGCCGAAAACGTGATCCGGGTACCTGAAGTCCGCGTGCACGATCGCCGCGGTGTCGTTGGCCGCGAGCATCAATTCGCTGTGCGCGACCGCGACCGGATCACGGTCGACGTAAACCACGCGGCAGCCCGGACTTGCCTGGTCGGCCACCTGGTGCACGTTGCCCACGGTCGGAATTCCCGAGCCGAGGTCGAGGAACTGCCGCACCCCGGCATCGATCATGAAACGCACTGTGCGGCCGAGGAAAGCCCTGTTCAGCCTGGCGACCTTCTGGATTCCCGGCATGATCTGCTCGGCCATCACGGCGGCCTGCCTGTCCGCGGCGAAGTTGTGCGCGCCGCCGAGCAGGTAGTCGTATGTCCGTGCGCCACTCGGCTTGTCCGTGTCGATGTCGGGTGGGACCCAGTCCTGTTGCTGTTTCACCACTGCCGCGTCCCCTTCCGGCCGACTGAAAGGTCAATGAGCTTACCCCCGTCCGGAAACGCCGGACGTTGCACCATCGGCATGACAATGTGCCACCCGATCGGGTGCTGTTGTAATCGGCCATCCGGCGCCTAGGGTGGGCCGTCCGTTTCGGCAAGTCTAGGAGAGGGAATGACCATCGCGGTCGCACCCGGCCGATGGCTACTCCTCGGGCACACCGTGCCGATGTTGCGTCGCAGGACCGGTTTCACGCAGACGCTGCACGAGCACGGCGATATCGTGCAGCTGCGCCTCGGTCCGCTGCACACCTATTTCCTGACCAGTCCGGAATTGGTGCACCAGGTGCTCGTCACCGACTCGAACAGTTTCGAGAAGGGCGCGATCTTCGACAGATTCCGCCCGTTCATGGGGAACGGGCTGGTCATGTCGGCCGGTGCGTTCCACATGCGGCAGCGGAGGCTGGTGCAGCCCGCGTTCCACCGCGCCCGGCTGCAGCACTACGCGGACACGATGCGGCGCGTCGCGAACGAGACGATCGGCGCGTGGCAGCCCGGAGAAGTGCGCGAGTTCGACCGTGACATGCAACGGATGGCTGTCACCATCGTCGGCGAGACGTTGTTCTCCACCGAGTTGGGCAGACGTGCCACCGCCGAGGCGTGCAAGTCGATCCCGATCGTGCTGAAGGACGGCATGGTCCGGGCGCTCACGCCGTCGATCCTCGAACGCGTGCCGGTGGTTCCCGCCAACCGGCGCTTCGACGAGGCCGTCGACCGGCTGCGCGAGATCGTGCTCGACGTCGTCGCGGCCTGGCGGGCCGACGGCGAGGACCGCGGTGACCTGCTGTCCATGCTGTTGCTCGCCGAGGACGCGGACACCGGTGAGCGGATGAGCGACCAGCAGGTGTTCGACGAGGTCATCACCTTGCTGACCGCGGGAAGCGAGACCATCGGTGTCGCGCTGACCTGGCTGTTCCACGAACTGGCCAAGCACCCCGAGGTGGAGCGCAAGGTCCGGGCCGAGGTGGACGAGGTGCTCGGCGGTCGACCGATCACGTTCGACGACGTGCCGAAGCTCGGGTACACGCGGCAGGTGATCAACGAAGTCCTGCGGATGTACCCGATCTGGATCTTCATGCGCCGGGCGCGGGTGGACGTCGAGCTGGCCGGCGAGCACCTGCCCGCGGGCACCGAGTTCATGCTCAGCCCGCACGCTCTGCACCACGACCCCCGGTTCCACGACCGGCCCGGCCGGTTCGACCCGGACCGCTGGACGGGCGAGCGGGCCGCGACCCTGCCGAAGGGCGCGTTCATCCCGTTCGGCGCGGGCAACAGGCAGTGCATCGGCAATTCGTTCGCGTACACGGAGATGACCATCGCCGTTGCCACCATCATCGCCCGCTGGCGGCTCGTGCCGGTACCGGGCAAACCCGTTCGCGTCACCGTGACCTCGGCGGCATATCCGAACCGGATGCCGATGACCGCGGTCCCGGTCACCTGAGATCGCTCTGGCGCAATAGTCTTCCTGGAGGTTGTCACCTGTGCGCTGGTTCCATAGTGGACTTAAACGTTCCGTCGCCCGTCGTTGCCTCGCCGTCGCGCTCGCCGTGACCGGAGTCGGTTTCCTGACCACGCCGGTCGCGCAGGCCGCGCCCGTGTCGTCGTGCCGGGACGTGTACTTCCCGGTCACGCTGACCGTGGTACCGCAGACCATGTACGGCAGGCTGTGCCTCCCGGCGGGCGGTTCGAACACGGTCCACGTGCTGATTCCCGGTGGGACGTACAACAGTTCCTACTGGGACATCGGCTACAGCCCGCAAACCCGGTCGTACCGGCAGGCGCTCAACGAGGCCGGTCACGCCACGCTGGCGCTCGACCGGCTCGGCACGGGCCGCAGCACGATCCCGCTGAGCGTCCTGCTGACCGCGATCACCGAGGCCGAAGTCGTGCACGAGGTGGTCCAGCAGCTGCGCTCCGGCGCGCGGGGCCCGAAGTTCGGCAAGATCATCCTGGGTGGTCACTCGTTCGGCTCCGGTGTGGCCATCATCGAGGCGGGGACGTTCAAGGACGTCGACGGCGTGCTGATCACCGGCCTGGCGCACAGGATCAACGTCATCGGGGCGGCCGCGGTGTTCGCCGCGACCCTGCCGGTGAGCATCGACCCGAGGTTCTCCAGGACCGGCCACGATCCGCTCTACATCACCACGTTGCCCGGCACCCGGTATGGCATCTTCCACAAGCCAGGACCGAGGATCGACGGTGCCGTCGCGTACGACGAGGCCACAAAGGACACCTCGGTGCACACGCAGGCGGCCGACTTGTTCCCGGTCGCCGTGATCCTGCCGTACTCGCGGCTGATCGACGTTCCGGTGATGGTGGGGCTGGGCCAGGACTCCGTCTTCTGCGGACTGCTGGCGACCGACTGCTCGTCCGGCGAGGCGATCAAGCGCACTGAGTCGCTGTACTACTCGTCGAAGGCACAGCTGCACGCCTACGCGTTGCAGGGTTATGGGCACGTCATCAACTACGCGCCCAACGCCCGCGACTTCTACAAGGCTGTCGCGCAGTGGGCCAACCGCAAAGTCGGTCGCTGACCGATTTCCCCGAAGAGCAGGTCAGCCGTGGTCCGCGGCTGGCCTGTCTTTCTTTCGCGCGAATGCCTTGACCAGTGCGAGGGCCGTCACCGCGAGGCACAGCCAGGCGAACCAGTCACCGAAGCGGCTGTACAGCGTCGCACCGGGGCCGAGCGGGACGTCGCCGATCACGGTGGTGAAGCCGTCTGTTCCCGGGCCGGTCGGCTTCGAGGCGATGACGCGCCCGTACCCGTCGGAGAGCATCAACGTGGTTTTCCGCCCGCTCCACGCGATGGCCATTCCGTTCTCCACACCACGCAGCAGTGCCGTGCGGCTGTGCCGCCAGCCGTTGTGGTCCTCGTCCGAGGCGGGGAACGCCAGCATCCTCGCGCCCGCGACGGCGTAGTCGGCGGATGGGGAGCGGAAGTTCACGTCGAAACAGATCGTCATCCCGACCCGGCCTGGCTCGGCGAAGACCAGCTCGGTGCCCAGCGGGCTGACCGCGTCATGGTGCTTCAAATACCGTGCGCCGTTGGGGAACGACAAGGCGTAGTTGTACTTCGCTGTGGGTGAGACGTGCTGGAAGCCGACGACGATGGTGAGGGCGCGACCGGTCGCGATCCGTCGCATCAACTCGGTGAGTTCGCTGGGCCATTCCCGAGCCGAGGCGAAAGCCGCTTCGGGCAGCACCACCATGTCGACGCCCTCGGGTAGCGCGTAGAGCTGCTGGACGTAGTCCGCCAACAGTGTCCTGCCCGCTGCGGTGTCCAGGTCGGTGGCCCAGCCCTTCTGGTTGCTGGCGAGGAGGGCGACTCGTTGTGAAGGGCCGGGGTCGGCGGTCAACCGGAGAACTCCGCCGCCGACCACGAGCGCGGCAACGGCGGCTGCGACGAGCGCGATGCGGGGCCTCCACGTCGCGACGGCGGTGGGGATGAAGAAGATGAGGAATTCCACTCCCCACGGGCCCAGCGCCGACGTGGCCTGCATGACCACCGGCACTTCGACCTCGCTGGTCACGAGGGTTCCCTCGATTCCCATCGGGTTCAACGCGGCTGCCAGGTAGAGCGGTGTGACCCACGCGGCCGGCGCGGCGAGGACACCGAACGCCGGGGGCAGCAGGCGGAAGACCGTGACTGCCAGTGCGAACGTGACGCCGAAAGCCGTGGCGATGACGACTCCCCACGGCCACAGGGGAAGGTCGTGCGACTGGGCCGACCAGTACCAGAAGTTGGTCGAGCCGGCGAAACCGGCGGCGAAGCCCGCGCCCGCCGCGGCCCAACCGGACACCTTCTTGGCCACCAGCAGCAGCGGTAACGGGAAAAGCCATGCCAGCAGCGGGATCGGCGACAGACCGGTGCCGAAGTAGAGCAGTGCGGCCGACGCGACGGTCGCCGCCGCGGGGAGCCATTTAGCGGAGCCCATTGAGCACCCTTTCGACGGTTCGACCGCACAGCGCGCGGAACTCCGGCTCCGGCAGGTCGATCCGGCCGCCGTGGTACTGCTGGAGCAGGCCCACCACCGGACTGGTGATGGCGAGCGTGACCTCGAGGACGTCGTCCTGGCGCAACGCGCCGTCCCGCATCGCCTGTGCGACGGCGTCGAGCACCGGGGCGAAGGCGGGGGAGCCGCCCGTGCGGAAGTCGTCCGGGAACTGCCGTGCGTCCGGCCGCCGCTCGGCGACCAGGTACGTGTACAGATTTCGTTTTCCGAGCGCGAAGTCGAGGAACAGGTTCAACAACTGCTCCGTTCGCGTGACGAAATCACCATCCGTTTCCACGGTCGCCCAGCCGGACGTGATCTCCGCGACGGCTTCATCGACAGTTTTGTGCAGCAATGCCTCGCGATTCGGGAAGTGCCGGTACGTGGCCATCGTCGTCACGCCCGCGTCGGCCGCGACTCGGCGCATGGTGACCGCCTGTGCGCCTTCGGCCAGGAGGATCGCCAGGGCCGCGGCGGTGAGCCTGGCGGGGGTCGGTGTCATGTGTACAACGTACACGCCACGCGTATACGTTGTACACCTCGGGCATGTCACGCTTCGGGGAATTTCCAGGTCACGGACCCTGCGACTGATCGTTTCGGGGCGGGAATACGCATCGGATTCGGCCAGCGAAGCGAACAGCCGGAGGCGCTGTGCGCAAGGTCGAGTTCGCCCAGTCGGGTGGCGAGGTTGTCGCTGACGGCGCCGGTGTGCGGCTGCGCGGCCTGATGTCCTGATCCGCACCCCGCTCAGGATGTACACCTCGGTGTGCGCCCTGTTCGTGCTACTGACCATTGACGAGGCCGTAGCACGTCTGTAACGCTTGAGCTCCCGACCGCAAGAAAATGACACCCGGCCGAAAATTACGCAACAGATGGCCGGAAGATCCAACTTCTCGTGCATACCCTGCCCCCGGACGAGAGGTCAGCCCAGCATGACCGGAACCCGGCTGTCAGCCTTGTTCGTCGCCGCGAGCCTTGGCCTGTTAGGCCTGGTCACGCCCGCTGTCGCGGGCCCGAGCGGTGACGTCGGCGGCATCAACGACGGCAACCAGGACACCTATTGGCAAAGCGACGGTCGCCCCGCGCAGATCGACCTCGGCCAGTCCCGCAGCATCTCCGGCGTGGTGCTCAAACTGCCCGCCAGGTGGGCCGCGAAGACACAGCACCTGTCGGTGCAAGGCAGCAACGACGGCGTCGGCTTCTCGACCATCGTGTCCGCCAAGGACTACAAGTTCGAGCCGAGCGAGCGCAACACCGTCCAGATTCCCTTCGGTGCCACGGTAACCCGGTACGTTCGCGTCGACTTCGGCGGCACCGGCGGCGCGCTGGCCGAGATCGACACGACGCCGACGATCCTGGCAGGCCCGAACCTGGCCCTGGGCAAGACGGTGACCGCGAGCGGCATGGCCGGCGGCTACGGCCCCGGCAACACCAACGACTCGAACCAGAACACCTACTGGGAAAGCACGAACAACACTTTCCCGCAGTGGCTCCAGGTCGACCTCGGCGCGTCCGTCAGCACCACCCGGATCGTGCTGAAACTCCCCGTCTCGAACTGGGGCGCCCGCACGCAGACGTTGTCCGTGCAGGGCAGCGCCAACGCCGGCGCGTTCTCCGATCTCGTCGCCTCGGCCGGGTACCAGTTCAACCCGGCGACCAACAACACGGTCACGATCAACTACTCCGCGACGACCCAGCGGTACCTGCGGCTGAACTTCACCGGGAACACCGGCTGGCCCGCGGGACAAGTGTCCGAGCTCGAGGTCTACGGCCCGGACGGCGGCGACTCCCAACCGCCCAGCGCCCCAGCCAACCTCCGGTACACCCAACCGGGCTCCGGCGAGATCAACCTCGCGTGGGACGCGTCAACGGACAACGTCGGCGTCACCGGATACGACGTGTACGCCAACAACGTCCTGCGCAGCACAGTCACTGGACTGTCCTACTCGGACAACCAACCGGACAGCTCGACGGTGACGTACTACGTGCGCGCCAAGGACGCGGCGGGCAACCAGTCGCCGAACAGCAACAGTGTCACGCGCGCGGGAACCGGCAATGGCGGCACGAACTTGGCTGTCGGTAAGCCGATCACCGCGTCGTCGACTGTGCACTCCTTCGTCGCGACCAACGCCAACGACAACGACGTGAACACCTACTGGGAGGGCGCGGGCGGCTCGTATCCGAACACGCTGACCGTCCAACTGGGTTCCAACGTGGACACTAGTTCAGTCGTCGTACGGCTGAACCCGGCATCGATCTGGGGCCCGCGTACGCAGACGATCGAGGTGCTCGGCCGTGAACAGGGCGCTTCCAGCGTGAGCAGCCTGGTTGCCGCGAAGGCGTACACCTTCGACCCGGCGACGGGCAACTCCGTGACGATCCCAGTCGCCGCACGCGTCGCCGACGTGCAACTGCGGTTCACCGCGAACTCCGGCGCGCCCGCCGGGCAGGCCGCGGAGTTCCAGGTGATCGGCGCCGCCGCACCGAACCCGGACCTGACGATCTCGGCATCGTCGTGGTCGCCGTCATCCCCGGTGGAGACGGACTCGGTCACGGCGAGTGCGACGGTCCGCAACGCGGGCGCGGTCGCCGCGGGCGCCACAGACGTCAACTTCTACCTGGGCACGAACAAGGTCGGCACCGCACAGGTCAGCGCACTGGCAGCGGGTGCGCAGGCCACGGTCTCGGCGAACATCGGCGCCCAGAGAGCCGGTTCATACCAGCTGATCGCGAAGGTCGACGAGACCAATCGCGTGATCGAGCAGAACGAAACCAACAACACCTTCGCCAACGCCACCTCGCTCGCCGTCAACCCGGTGTCCAGTTCGGACCTGGTCGCCTCACCGGTCGGGTGGACACCGGACAACCCGTCGGCAGGCAACTCGGTCGCCTTCTCGGTCGCGATCAAGAACCAGGGCAGCATCGCCTCGGCGAGCGGTGCGCACAACGTCACCCTGCAGGTGGCGAACGCGGACACGGGCGCTGTCGTCGCCAACCTCAGTGGTGCCCACAACGGCGTGATCGCCGCAGGGGCCACGACGGCGCCCGTGGCCCTCGGCACGTGGACCGCGGCCAACGGCCGGTTCACGGTCAAGACCGTGGTCGCCAACGACGGCAACGAACTGCCGGTCAAACAGGCCAACAACACCAGCACGCAGACGCTGTTCATCGGCCGCGGTGCCAACATGCCGTACGACCACTACGAAGCCGAGACCGGCGTGCTGGGCGGCGGCGCGAACGTCGTCGGTCCGAACAGGACGATCGGTGACCTCGCCGGCGAGGCGTCCGGGCGGCGGGCGGTCACGTTGAACTCGACCGGCGCCTCGGTGGAGTTCACCAACCGGCAGCCGACCAACACGCTGGTCACGCGGTTCTCCATGCCGGACTCGGCCGGTGGCGGCGGGATCCAGAGCACACTGGACATCTTCGTCAACGGCGCGTTCCACAAGGCGATCGACCTGACCTCGCGGTATTCGTGGGTGTACGGCAACGAGGCCAGTCCGGGCAACAGCCCGGGCGCGGGCGGCCCGCGGCACATCTACGACGAGGCCAGTGTGCTGCTCAACAGCACGATCCCGGCGAACAGCAGGATCCAGCTGCAGAAGAGCGCGTCGAACACGAGCACGTACGCGATCGATTTCGTGGACTTCGAGCAGGTGGCCGAGACGCCGAACCCGGATCCGGCCAAGTTCACCGTGCCCGCCGGGTTCGGCCACCAGGACGTGCAGAACGCGCTGGACAAGGTCCGGATGGACACGACGGGCACGCTGGTCGGCGTGTACCTGCCGAAGGGCGACTACCAGACCGGCAGCAAGTTCCAGGTGTACGGCAAGCCGGTCCAGGTGGTCGGTGCGGGGCCGTGGTTCTCGCGGTTCCTCGCGCCGGGCAACCAGGAAGGCACCGACATCGGGTTCCGGGTCGAGGCCGCGGCGGGCGCGTCGAAGTTCTCCGGGTTCGCCTACTTCGGCAACTACGTCAACCGGATCGACGGGCCGGGCAAGGTCTTCGACGCCAACGGGGTCAGCGGCCTGACGATCGACAACATCTGGACCGAGCACATGGTGTGCTTGTTCTGGGGCGCGAACGTGCAGAACCTCTCGATCACCAACTCGCGCATCCGCAACATGTGGGCCGACGGCGTCAACATGACCAACGGCAGCAAGAACAACCGGCTCAGCAACATCGACGCCCGGTCGACCGGTGACGACAGCTTCGCGTTGTTCGCCGCGACCGACGCCGGCGGCACCGGGCAGAGCGGCAACGTGTACGAGAACCTGTCGTCCACCACGACGTGGCGCGCGGCTGGTCTCGCGGTGTACGGCGGGCAGAACAACACCTTCCGGAATCTGTACATCGCCGACACGCTGACGTACTCCGGTGTCACCATCAGCTCGCTGGACTTCGGCTACCCGATGGAGGGCTTCGGGCCGGGCGTCACGTCGTTCGAGAACATCTCACTGGTCCGAGCCGGTGGGCACTTCTGGGGCGCGCAGACGTTCGGCGCGATCTGGATGTTCTCGGCCAGCAAGGCCTACCGGGGAATCCGGGTGTCCCATGTGGACATCATTGATCCCACGTACAGCGGGATCATGTTCCAGACCAAGTACACCGGCAGCCAGCCGGAGAACCCGATCACCGACACGGTGCTGACCGACATCTCGATCAGCGGCGCGCGGCTGTCCGGTGACCAGTTCGAGGCCAAGTCCGGGTTCGGGTTGTGGGCCAACGAGATGCCCGAGCCGGGGCAGGGCCCCGCGGTCGGCGCGGTGACGTTCAACAACCTGCGGTTCGCCAACAACCACCAGAACATCAAGAACACCACAACCACCTTCGCCATCACCGTCAACAACTGAGAAAACAGTGGCCCCCGGGGCCGTGCCGCCGGTGGCGGTACGGCCCCGGATCCATGCCCGTCGTCGGATGATCGACCTGACGTTGGGTGTGACCAGCACTAATGGGGGCTTGACGGGAGCACGCCCACCCGCAGACTGATGGAGCAGGATGTGGAGGGGGTGCGAGGATGCCGTTGTCCTCGGTGGTGCGCGGCCGGTGCCGGGATCTGCTGCCCGACGGTGAGAAGATCAGGTACCTGTTCCCGGCTAGTTCGGTCGCCGCGTTGTCGGACTACTTCATCGTGGTCACCGACAACACTGTCACCGTGCTGGGGTGCCGGTGGTTCAGCCGTCACAGGCCGTCGACCGTCCAGGCGACGTACCCGCGGCGGACGAAGCTCGGCCCGGTCGAGCTGTACGGGTCGTTGTCGCCGACCGTCACGATCGGGCCGCTGCTGCTGGAGATCGACGACGAGTACGTGTCGGTCGTGCGGGCGGCGGACGCGGAGATCCTGACCGCGGACTACCTGCCGCCCGATCCGCTGCCCGAACTGTGATCGAGCAGTTCGGAGAGCCGCCTGGTGATCGGCCACGCGCCCTCGGAATCGTTGGCGACGACCGTGTACGTCAGGCCGGATTCCGGCTGGTGCGTGCTGCGGAACGAAACACCGGCGTCGTAGCCTTCGAGCATCACGTTGCCGGTGCCGACCGGCAGCCAGAAGCCGAGTCCATAGTGGAGTTTCTCGTCGTACTCGCTGCGTGACCGGGTCATCGTCGCGACCCGGTCGATGGGCACGATCGCGCCTTCGAACAGCGCCGGCCAGAACGCGGTGAAGTCCGAAGTGGTCGAGTAGACGCCGCCGTCGCCGTTGCCGCGCACGGGCAGGTGAAAGACGTTCGTCCGTTCGCCGATGTACCCGACCGCCGTTCGCGGGCCTGGTTCGTCGGTGCGCAGGAACTCGGTCGACGTCATTTCCGCCGGAGCGCAGACGCGTTCCCGGACGAGGGTGTGAAACGGCGTCCCGGTCACGCGTTCGGTGATCAACGCGAGCACCACATATCCGCCGTTGCAGTACGAGAAACCGGTGTCCGGCGCGAACTGCTGCGGATGCCCGTCGAGCACCTCGACGTAATCCTCGGTGTTCACCAATTCGTGTGGTCCGACCGGCAACGTATAGGGCAGTTCGGCACCGTCGAGATCTTCTTCGGCGTAGAACTCGCCTATCCCGGACCGGTGCCCGAGCAGGTGTTCCACGGTCACCGCGTCGTCGATCAACGGCAGGTCCGAGCCGAGCACCGACCGCGCGGTCGTGTCCAGTTCCAGTACGCCGTCCACGACGAGGCTCATCACTGCGAGAGCGGTCAATCCTTTGGTGCCGCTGGCGATCGCGAACCTGGTGTCGAGTGTGTTGGCGACCTGGTAGCCGCGGTGGGCGCAGCCGTAGGCCCTGGCGAATTCGACCTCGGCGCGGCGGTCGACGGACACCACTCCGGCGAATCCGGTCTCCGCGGCGATTCGGTCCACTTCCTCGGCGAGCATGAGCGCAGCGTAATCGCCGCGTCAGCCGATCTCGCAGTCATTCGGGGCCGTCCACGGGTATCCTGGAAGTGTCCGGATCGGGAACTGGGGTTGCCCGATCGGACCCATACCGCAGGGGGCGGGATGACGGGGGTCAAAGCATGGGCGATATGGCGGGAACTGCGACCAGCGATTGCCGGTTACGTGCTGCTCGTCGACGTGGCCGCGGCCGCTTTGTCGATCAACGCGGCTATTCGGCTCACGCCGGACCGCCGTGAGTGGCTCGTCTTCGGTGTGCTCGTCGCGTGTGTGCTGATCTACACGGAGGTGTCCCGCCCGATCGAGCGGGAATGGCGTGCCCTCACCGACACACCGCACCTTGATGTGCACGCGATCTGGGTGTTCGCGAGCGTGCTGACGCTGCCGCCCGGGCTGGCCGCGGTGGCGATCGTGATCTGCTACGGCTATCGGCAGCTGCGCGTGGACGGACGGCTGACGTACCGGGAAGTGTTCGGCATCAGCTCGGCGATCATCGCGTCGTTCGCGGCGAAACTCCTGCTCACGCTGCTCGGGCAGGAACAGTTCCTCGGCTCGCGGGATCTGCGCTCCTTCGTCGTCGTGGTCGCGGCTGCGGTCGTGTTCCTGGCGCTGGGCGCGGTGTTGACCGCGGTCGTGGCGCCGGGCAGCGTCGACTACGCGCACGAGGCGGCGAGCGTCGGGCTGGGCGTGCTGGCGGCGTGGGCGTTGACGGCGTGGCCGCCCGCGATATTGCTGATCATCGGCGTGACGCTCGTGCTGCACCGGAGTGTGCTGATCCGCCAGTTGCGGGAAACAGCGAGGTCGGACGGGAAGACCGGTCTGCTCAAGCCGGACGCGTGGCACTCGGCCGCGTCGACCGCGCTCGGCCGGGACGCCAACGCCAGTCTGCTGATGATCGACGTGGACCACTTCAAGCGGGTCAACGACCAGCACGGCCACCTGGTCGGCGACACGGTGCTGCGCACGGTCGCGCAGACGCTCAAGGCCGAAGTGCGGGCGGGGGACCTGGTGGGCCGCTACGGCGGTGACGAGTTCGTGGTGTTCCTCTCGGACACCACGGGCGCCGACGCGATGGCGATGGCCGAACGGATCCGCCGCAGCGTGGTCCGCACGGTGTCGCAGTCCATTGTGGATATCTCGGTGTCCATCGGTGTCGCCGCGCGCGGCGGCCACAACCTGGACGACCTGCTGCACGCCGCCGACGTGGCGCTCTACGAGGCCAAGGGCGGTGGCCGCAACCGGTCGGCTATGTCGACAGCGTGACGACCTGGTTGCGGCCGTTGGACTTGGCTGTGTAGACCGCCGAGTCCGCGGTCAGCATGAGCTGTTCGAGCGTGGTGCCGCTGGACGGGTAGATCGCCACCCCGATGGAGGCGCTGAGGTTCTTGATCAGCGTTTCGCCGTTCTCGGTCTGCGCGAGCACCTCGAGCTCGGTGACGCGCTTGCGCAGCCGCTCGGCGGTGGTGACGACGTCCTCGGCTTTCGAGTCGGGGATCAGCACCGCGAACTCCTCGCCGCCGAACCGGCCGGGCGCGTCGTAGTCGCGCAGTTCGTCCTTGAGCATTCGGGCGATGGCCTTCAGCACTTCGTCGCCTGCCAGATGGCCGTAGGTGTCGTTGACCCGTTTGAAGTAATCCAGGTCGACCATGAGAACGCCGAAGGAGGAGTTCTGCCGGGCCGCGCGGGACAGTTCGTTGCGGGCCGTCTCGTGCCACGCGGTCGCGTTGAGCAAGCCGGTCTTCTGATCGGTAATCGCCAACTCTTCCAGTTGCTTGACCAGCACCGCTCGGTGCAGCACCAGCAGCGGCGGCAGGATCAGCACGATCAGGTACGGCACGCTGTCCAGCGCCAGGGCGGCGAGCGCGCCGAGGCACAGCGTCGCGATCTCCAGCGCGAAGTCCGACCACGAGATCATGATGTGGCTGGGCCTGCCGTGCAGCGAGGCCGCGATGGCCACCAGCACGTTGTTGACGATCAGGAACACCAGCGTCGCCACGGCGATGACGACCGGGGTGGTCATGGTGCCCGACCAGCCGTACGTCTGCTGCAGCGTCTTGCCCGCGACGTACGTACCCGCCGCGGCGTACGCGCTCAGCATGATCATCGACGTGGAGAACACCACGCGGTGCACCGGCCTGGTGCCCATCTTGCGCTGGATCCGCAACCACAGGTGGCCGTAGACGAGGATGACCAGCAGCCCGGCCAGGCTGTGCGGCAGCACGAGGACTCCGGCGAACACCCAGACCGACGTCATGTTGACGTGTGGCGCGTTGGTGATCAGCCGGCGAACTTTTTCGATCTTCCGGCTTGCTTCCGCCTGCAGCAGCGCCAGTCCGCACAGCACGCCGAACTGCCACCATTGTTTTGTAGTCACCTGGTCACTGAAAGCGAAAAACACTGTCAGGGCGGCTACGGTGAGTTCAATGGTGAGGAAAAACCTCACGAGCACACGAGGCTGGCGCCACAGTGACCACGTTCGTGGGTGGAGCCTGCGGATTGTCGCCCGGGTGAGTTCGCTCAAAGTTCCTCCCCGCTCAACCACTGGAACGCGGATGTCTTCAAGCTACACTCTCACTGCCGAATCGATGTATTTGAAAGAGGTACCGGCCATGCGCGGTGTCGAGTACTGAAATTCCTCACCCACCGGGAGCGGGTTGTGGAGCGGCGGTGGCCCGATACCAGGCCGCCGCCGCGGGAATGGCGATCAGCGCGCCGAGCGCGCCCGCGATGGCGACGGTCTGGGCCACGCCGACGAGGTCGGCCAGGATCCCCGCGAGCAGCACGCCGATGCCCTGTGCGGTCAGCACTCCCGAGTTGAGCAGGCCCATCACCTGAGCGCGGCTGTCCGCGGGCGTCGACATCCCGAACGAGGCGCCGACCAGCACCTGGTAGCCGGTGAAGATCCCGCTGACGAACAGGATGGCCAGCACGGTCCACAGCCCGGGTTTCAGCGCGCACAGCACCAGCGTGGCCCCGGCGAGCCCGGCCATCGGCCCGACCAGACGGAGTCGGGTCTCGGCTGGGACGAATTTGGTGAGCAGCCACGCGCCGACGACGAGACCCGCGGCGGGCGCTCCCATCACCAGGCCGACGGTCTTGGTGGTCTCGCCCATCTCGGCGACCCACGCCGTGGCCAGCCCTTCCGGGCCGATGTAGAGACCGGCGAGCATGCCGAGCACGAACAAGGCGGGCAGGCCGGGGATGCTGCCGATCACGCGTGCGCCGTGCAGCGACGACGCCCAGAACGGCCGCCTGGCGTTCGGGTTCTGCGGGGCGGCCCGGTACGGCACGCCATAGCGCACAAGCAGGGCGGACGCGATGAACGTGCACGCGTCGAGCGCGAGGGCCACATACGGGTTGATCAGGGCGACGACGACACCGCCCGCGGCGAAACCGAGCAACTGCGCGGACTGGATCGTGATGCTGCGGACCGCGAGACCGGCGACGTACGCCTCCCCGCTGAGCACTTCGGGCAGCAAGGCCAGCCGGGCCGATCTGAACGGACCACCGACCAGCGAGACACCGGCCATGGCCACGCAGACAGCGCCGAGCGGCATCCCGGGCAACGCCATGAGCACCACGAGCGAAGCGGAGACGAGGTCGCAGACGATCATGACCTCGCGCCGGGGGAAGCGGTCGGCCAAGCCGGAGAGCAGCGCGGATCCCAGGAATGACGGGGTGTAACTCAGGGCGATGGTGAGCGCGGCCAGCGCGGCGGAGTTGGTGCGCGCGTAGACCAGGACGGCGAGCGCGACCCTGGCGAGCTGGTCGCCGATCTGGGAGAGTGCTTCAGCCGCCCACAGCGCGCGGAATTCGCGCACGCCGAAGGCCGCCCTGAAGCCAGAACGCTGCTGCGCCAACTGCCCCATGCTCCCCGTCACCGGCTGCTTGTCATGTCGATACCCAATGTAGGTGCCGACGGTCACTAAGCCAATACCGCGCGGAACCGGTACTTCACGCGTCTGGTGTATGTGAACACATAGGGTGATCGGCAGCGAGGGCCGGGCCGGCGCGCTGGCGCCGACCCGGCACCTAACCTCCTGTGGAGTGGTCCTCGAGCTGCTCGCGATCCGGTGCCGAATCGGATCGGATAAGGAAAATATGACGGTTGGGTCTAGCTGATGCTCATCCGAAAGGGGTATCAAGAACCCTTATGGCTGAGTTGGAGCTACGCCACCTCCGAGCGGTCTGCGCGATCGCCGAAGAAGGCAGTGTGACGAAGGCCGCAGCGCGGCTCGGACTCACCCAGCCCGCACTGAGCGCCCAGTTGCGTTCAGTCGAGCGGCTGGTCGGTGGGCAGTTGTTCGAGCGGACGCCTGCGGGCAGCGTGCCGACGGATCTCGGCCGGTACGTGATCCGCTCGGCGCACGTCGTCCTCGACGACCTGTCCCAGCTGCTGTCGTCCGCGCGGGAACGCGCCAGCGTCCCGTCGCAGGGACCGTTCGTCGCCGCTGCGATGCCCATGTTGTGGGTCAGCCAGCTGGTCGACGAGCTGCGCGCGCGCTTCCGCTGCACCGAGGTGCGCACCGAGATCGACTGGTCGTGGCAGACCTTGCTGGACATGCTCGTGTCCAAACGCGCCAACCTGGCGGTGTTCGACTACTTCGAAGGCGTCGACCGCAGGCACCTCACCGGTATCGAGGTCCGGACGCTGCTGCACGAGCCACAGTTCGTGGCGGTCTCGGCGGAGAGTCCGCTGGCCGGGTACGAGGTCGTGCCGCTGGCCGAGTTGGAGAAGTACGACTGGGTGGCGCTGCCGCCGGAGTACGACAGCGCCCGCATGCAGCTGCACACCGCCTGCGCCGCGCTGGGGTTCACGCCCCGGATCACGCACCACGTGATCGAGACGGGCAACGCGCGGGCGCTGGTCGCCAACGGCGCGGTGTCGCTGGCCTCGCCCGCGTCGCGCAACTGGGACGGGATCGCGATCCGGCCGCTGGTCGGTGATCCGATCTCGATCCGGGTCATGGTCGCCACCCGCAACGACGGCCTGGTCGCGGGCCGGGCGCACGAGGCGTTCGCGTGCGCCGCGCATGCGTACCGCGCCGTGGTCGACCGGAATCCGCACTTCACGAAGTGGTGGGCGGAGCACCCGGAGGCGCACGTCGAGCTGGACGCGGCGCTGCGGCTGGCGCGACCGAGCTCGCCCCAGTAGCTCGCCCGGCAGCTCGATAAAACGTGAATTTGGTTCATGTGGTGGCTGACGGCTGTGCGTGCGCCCCGGTATGCAGGGGCGCATGCGCAGAGTTGCTGTAATCGCCGCCATCGCGGCCGTGAGCATGTCTCTGGTCCCTGCCGTAGCCACCGCCGCCCCGCCGGTCGGCCCGTGGAACCCCGTCGGCTCCGACCGGGCGCGCCCGCTCGACGAGAGCCAGGGCCTCGCCGGTGTCGTCCGTCCCAGCGGGACGACCTTCCGCTACACCGGGATCGGCACCATCCCGGCGGGCGTGTCCAGCCGCGGCTGGAACCACGTCGGCGACCCCGGTGCGGGACACGGTTTCTACGTGGAGCCGTACCAACGCGACGACCGCGGCGCCAAGCTCTTCCGCGTGCAGGCGCCGGACAACTCGTGGTCGGAGTACACGCACGCACTCGAATCGTGGGAAGCCAGCAACAACTCGTTCTCAGCCGTGTCACCGGACGGGCGATGGATGGTCGCGGGTGAGTGGGGCACGATGAGCCGCCTGCTCGTGCACCCGATGCCGGGCATCGCGTTCACCACACCCGGCCAGAACCTGCCGCTGGCCGGGCAGGTCCGGCTGGACAAGCCGGTCAGGGACGTCCAGGGCTGCGACTTCACCACGCCCACGCAACTGTTGTGCTCATCGGATGATCCCGAAGGGACGCTCTTCGGTGTCACGAAACCCTTGCTGCAAGTGGATTTGACGTCCCCGTTGACCGGTGGTGACGTCGGCGGCACGGTCACCGCGCTCGGCCGGCTGCCGCTGGAAAGCGGCTGCGGCGGGAGTTTCGAGGTCGAGGGAATCGACTACGACGAGCGCGACGGCACCCTCCGGGTGGTCGTGCTGTCGCCCGGCATCTGCCTGTTGTTCGACAGCAAGACGTGGCGGCTGAAGAAACAGTTTTGACTCTCCAGCGACCGGAGACTTTAACGTCGCTCGCCGTCAGCAGAAAGGACGGCGAGCGATGCCACCCAAGAAACAAAGCCATCAGGTGACGATGGCGCTTCCCGCTGGTGAGGCGCCGGTCGCCGACCTCGGCAAGATGCTCGGCATGACCGGGGTCAACCTGGTCGCGCTGAAAAAGGAATACGACTCGCTGACCGCGGCGCAGCGCGGCGAAATCGTGCCAGCCGTGATCACGATCTACGACGACCGGTCATTCCAGCTCCAGCTCAAGACGCCGCCGACCTCGTTCCTGATCAAGCAGGCGGTGAACGGGAGCAAGACGCTCACCCGCGACCAGCTGCGGGCGATCGCGCAACGCAAGCTGCCGGACCTGAACACCGTCGACATCGACGCGGCGATGCGGACTGTCGAAGGCACCGCGCGCTCGATGGGCGTACGGGTTTCCTGACGGAGGCGGGCTGCCGGGGCAGCCCGCTTTCCTTGCGGTCGATCGGAATTGAGCTTGGAGCCGGGTCAGCGGTTGGGGCGCAGCGTCCAGATGACGGTCACCTCGGCGGTCGTCTCGCCGCCTGCGTTGCGGATGGTCACGTTCACCGGGAACTCGGGGCGCGTGCCGCCGTCCAGTTCGGCCACGACCTCATCGGCCGCACGGCCGAGCACAGCCTCCGCGGTCAGGTCGCCGGTCGCCACCTTCTTGTAGTTGATCTCCGAACGCTTCACGAGCGGGGTCGCCTTGGCCATCTGCTCGCTGAACGACGCCAGCGCCACCGCGCCGGACGCGGTCTCGGCCAGGCCGAACGCGACGGCAGCGTGTGCACCGCCGACGTGGTTGTGGTTCGCCGGGTTGTCCGGGAGGACTGTGACCACGCGGGTCGCGGTGATCTCCTTGAACTGGATTCCAGCGGTGTTCACCCAGGGGACGGTAGCTTTCATCGCTTCGCCGATCATGCTCAAGTCCATACCGCGATATTACTCGTCGGTAACTTAGCCGCAAGATAGGATCCGTCACCGTGCATCAGCCCGCGATAACCGAACTCGCCGCCGCTGACCCCGAGATCGCGGGTCTCGTCGAGCAGGAAGCCAAGCGCCAGTACGAGAAGATCCGGCTCATCGCGTCGGAGAACTACGTCTCCACCGCGGTCCTCGAAGCGACCGGCACGGTGCTGACCAACAAGTACTCCGAGGGATACGCCGGCAAGCGGTACTACGAGGGCCAGCAGCTCGTCGACCCGATCGAGAACCTCGCCATCGAGCGCGCCAAGTCGGTGTTCGGCGTCGAGCACGCCAACGTCCAGCCGTACTCCGGCTCACCGGCCAACCTGGCCGTGTACCTCGCGTTCCTGCAGCCCGGTGAGACCGTGATGGGGATGGCGCTGCCCGCGGGCGGCCACCTCACGCACGGCTGGAACGTCTCCGCGACCGGCAAGTGGTTCCGCAGCGTCGCGTACGGCGTACGCAAGGACACCGGCCTCGTCGACCTCGACGAGGTCCGTGAGCTGGCGCTGGCCGAGCGGCCGAAGCTGATCTGGTGCGGCGGCACCGCCATCCCGCGCACCATCGACTACCCGGCCTTCGCCGAGATCGCCAACGAGGTCGGCGCGGTCCTGGTCGCCGACATCGCGCACATCGCCGGCCTGATCGCCGGAGGCGCCCACCCGTCGCCCGTCGGGCACGCGCCGGTCATCTCGACCACGACCCACAAGACGCTGCGCGGCCCGCGCGGCGCCATGCTGATGTCCACGGCCGAGCACGCGAAAGCCCTGGACAAGGCCGTCTTCCCCGGCCTGCAGGGCGGTCCGCACAACCACACCACCGCTGCCATCGCCGTCGCGCTGGGCGAAGCGGGCAAGCCCGAGTTCTCCGCGTACGCGCACGCCATCGTGGCCAACGCCAAGGCGCTGGCCGAAGCGCTGGTCGAGCGCGGCTTCGACCTGGTGTCGGGCGGTACGGACAACCACCTGATCCTGATCGACCTGACCAACAAGGGCATCGCGGGCAAGCCCGCCGCCAAGGCGCTGGACCGCGCGGGCATCGAGCTGAACTACAACTCGGTGCCGTTCGACCCGCGCAAGCCGTTCGACCCGTCCGGCCTGCGCCTCGGCACCGCCGCGATCACCACCCGCGGCCTCGGCACCGAGCACATGGCCAAGGTCGCCGAATGGATCGACCAGACCGTGCAAGCCGAGAACGCCGGTGACGAGGCCACGGTCGAGCGCATCGCGGGCGAGATCCGCGAACTGCTCGACGGCTACCCGATGCCGGGCTGGGCGTAGCGCATACGCAAACGGGCGTAGCCCAGAGGCCGCGCCACGACGGATTACCGCCGCGCCGGGTTCGACCAGGCTGGCAACCATGATGATGACGACAGCGTTCATGGTTGCCACCCTCGTCGCGCCCGGCGCGGCTGCCGTTGCGGCGCAGGAGGAAGTCAAGGTCCACACCGGAGTCATCGACGGCGCGCCGTACCGCGTCGAAATACCGGGGCAGTGGAACGGCAAGGTCCTGATCTACAGCCACGGCATCTACCCCAAGGGTTACGTGCCCCAGGAGATCGAGCTGGCCAACCGGCCGGAGACCAAGCCCGTCCTGCTCGGCAAGGGGTACGCGCTCGCCGCGTCGCTGTACTCCAAGCCGTACGGCCTGTCGGTGCGGGAATCGGTCCGTGACCAGGGCGCCTTACTCGACTGGTTCACCCGCAACGTCGGCACGCCGCGTCAGGTCCTGGCGTGGGGCGCATCCGGCGGCGGGCTGAACTCCGTGCTGCTGGGGGAGCGGGACAGCCGAGTCGACGGGGTGCTGGCGATGTGCGGGCCGGTCGCAGGCGGGACCGCGCTGGTCAACCAGCTCCTCGACCTGGGGTTCGTGGTCCGGACCCTGCTGGCACCGGAACTGGAGGTCGTCCGGATCGCCGACCCGGCCCGCAACGTCACCCGCGCCCACGAGGTGATCACGGCCGCGCTGGCGACCCCGTCCGGTCGTGCGCGGCTCGCACTGGCCAACTCACTCGCCGGGGTCCCCGGCTGGACGCGCGCGCTCCAGCCGCGATCGGCCACCGTGACCGAGCAGATCGAGCAGCAGACCCGGTTCGTCGAGCGCGTGTACGACGAGTTGATCTGGGGCAACCTGCGGGCCGACGTGGAGAACACCGCAGGCGGCAACCCGAGCGGGAACACCGGCGTGGACTACCGGCAACTGCTGTCCCACGTGACCGAACGCGGCCTCGTCGAACAGGCCTACCGCAACGCGGGCCTGAACCTGGCCGCGGATCTGGACGAACTCGCCGACGCGCCCCGGATCACGCCGGACCGTTCCGCGGTCGAACGCCTGACACGCCTGGGAACACCGACAGGGCGTGCCAAGGCACCTGTCGTCACGTTGCACCCCGTCGGCGACGGCGTCGCGCCCGAACACGAGCGGACGTACGGCGCCCGCGTCGATCCGTCGCAGATCAGGCAGCTGTACGTGCACCGAGGAGGCCACTGCCAGCACACCGCCGCCGAGGAACTCACCGCGCTCAGCGTGCTGGAGTACAAGGTCCACACCGGACACTGGCCGGACGTCACACCACGGGCCCTGAACACCATGGCCAACCGCTACGGGCCGGACTACAACCGCTTGTTCGACTGGCTGCACAACGAATCCGGAGTCATGCAACCCGCGTTCACCCGATTCCGGCCATACCCCCTACCCAGGTAAAACCTCGTGAGTGTTTTGGCCGGTTAGAACCGGCCAAAACACTCACGAGTCAGATCAGGTGGGCTGTCAGGTCCGGGGTGTCCATGTCCGGGTCGAACGGGTAGAGCGGCCGGACGACCTGCTTGTGCCCCAGCCGGATCAGGTCCTGGTCGACACCGCCCGGGGTCAGCGCCAGCAACCACCCCTTGGCCATGTCGTAGAGCTCTGGCTCCAGGTACCCGATCTTGACCACGGTCAGGTCCGCCTGCACCGGGTCCAGATCCAGGTCGGCGAAGTCCTTGGCCAGGTGGTACGGCTTGCGCCGCTCGGTGATGATCACGTGCAGCCCGCCGGACCGCACCACGACGATCGTCCCGCCGACCGGGTCCTCGTGCACCTTCACCACCGTGCCGGTCAACGCCACCGGCCCCGCCGGGCCGCTGTCGATCTTGCCGCCGACCTGCAGCGAGACCTCGCCGCCCGCCTTGGCGATCGCGACCGACTCCGGATCCACGATGGACGCGTAGATGATCGTGCGTGACCGGTAGGCGGTCAGCACCTGCAGCGTCCACGAGACGTCACCGGCGCCGCCAGCGGTCGGGTTGTCGCCGGAGTCGCTGATGAAGTACGGCCGGATCCCGCTGGCCAGCCCCTCGCGCACGCAGTGGTCCAGCGACCCGGTCGGTGCGACGAAAGCGAAGTCCTGCCTGGCTTTCCAGTAATCCCCGGCCAGCTTGGCCGCCTGTGCCTCGACCAGTTCCGCGTCGTCGCCCGTCACCACGACCGCGGCCTGGCAGCGCGGCTCGTCCGCCCACGCGTAGCCGACCCAGATCGCGGCGTCCAGGATCCCGTCCATGGCCTCGATCGCCTCGATCTGGCCGTAGAGGCTCTTCGCCGGTTCGATCCGCGTGCTGGTCTTCTCGCCGGGCAGCAGAACCGGGATCTGCACCCACGCCAGGTGCGGCTTGCCGCCGTCACGCAGCCGGGCGACGAGGTTGCGCGCGGCCCTTTCCCGCGTCTCCCACGTGTCCTCGTGCGGCGCCATCCGGTAGCAGGTGACCAGGTCCAACTGCTCGACGAGGTCGCGCGACACGTTGCCGTGCAGGTCCATCGACGCCGAGATCAGCACGTCCGGCCCGACCGCCGCACGGACCTGCCTGGCCAGGTCAGCTTCCGCGTCGAGCATCCCGACCACGCTCATCGCGCCGTGGATGTCCAGCAACAGACCGTCCAACGGGCCCGCCTCGGCGATCAGGTCGAGGATCTCGGTCTTGAGCGCGTCGTACACGTCCTTGAGCACAGCGCCGCCAGGCAGGGACACCGCGTGCAGCAACGGAACCCACTCGACGTCCAGCGACTCGTCCTCGGTCCAGGTGTAGCGCGCGAGCAGATCCGCGCCCCTGGTCACCCGGAAGTCGGCCAACCCGGTCCGGTGCGGCGAGAACGTGCTGCTCTCGATGGCGATCCCGGCGATCCCGATACGCACTGGGCTAGTTCCTTTCCTTGCGGTGAACCTGGTGCAGGGCAAGGACTCCGGCGCCGAGCGGGCCCGCGTCCCTGCCCGCCTGCGCGACCGCGACCGTCAGGTTCTGGGTCGCCATCGGCAGGCATCGTTCGTACAAAGCGCCGCGGACAGCGGCGACGTAGGGCTCGACTGACGACAGTCGCCCGGCCAGCAGCACGGCGTGCGGGTTGAAGAAGTTGACCACTGTGGACAGAACTTCACCGAGGTGCCCGCCTGCGCGGCGGACGGCGGCGGTGGCGTGCGGTTCGGCGTCGTTGGCCAGCTCGACCAGGTGCCCGGTGTCGCGGGCACCGACGCTCTTGGCCAGCGCCGCGCCACTCGCGATCGTTTCGAGGCAGCCGGTGTTGCCGCAGGCGCACAGTTTCTCGCCCGCGGCCTGGACACGGACGTGGCTCACGTCGCCGGAAACCCCGTTGGCACCCCGGTGCGCGACGCCGGAGAAGATCACGCCACAGCCGACACCGGTCCCCGCCTTGACCACGACGAGGTGCTCGGGGCCCAGGTTGCGGGTGTGCAGTTCGCCGATCGCGACCACGTTGGCGTCGTTGTCCACCGCGACCGGGACGTCCAGCCGTTCGCTCAGCCAGTCCCTGACTCCGAAGCCGTGCCAGCCGGGCATCCTCGCCGGCCGCTCGACCCGGCCGTCCTCGAAGTTGACCGGGCCGGGCAGTCCGATGCCGACTCCGAGGAGCCGTTGCCCGGGAAGGATCCCTCCGACGGTGTCGAGCAGGGTGCCGAGGCAGGTCTCCGGACCGGCCGCGATGTCCAGTTCGACTTCGGTGATGTGCTGCTGCTCGCCGGACAGGTCGTACGCGCCGATCCGGATGTGGTTGGCCCCGAAGTCCGCGCCGATCACGTACCCGCCGTCGCCCGCGGGCCGCAGGACACGTGGCCTCCGGCCGCCGCGCGACGGGCCGTCGCCGGTTTCGGTCAGCAGGCCCGCGTCGATCAGCTCCTGCACGCGCAGGGAGACAGTGGACCGGGCGAGGCCGAGGATGCGGGCGAGGTCCGTGCGGGAGGAGGCCTCGCCGGACGAGACCAGCCGCAGGATCTCGGACGTCGGCGGGTTCGGCACGTGCGCCTCCCAATGTCTTTGTTCGATATCGAACCAAGTTACGTCGAAAACACTACCTCAATCGACGACTTAGGACGAGAGGGCTTGTGTTTTGTTCGCATCAGGGATTAGCGTCCGGCCATTCACCGACTTTGACCCGGGAGGCGCGATGTCCCGCCGTTTCCTGACCGCCGCACTCGCTGTGGCACTGCTTGCGGCCGGCTGTAGCAGCTCGCCGGAGTCGAAGCAGTCCACAGCGCAGAGCGGGACGGTCACCTTCGCCCTGCCGCCCAACGCGACGCCGAACTGGATCATGCCGCTGGGCATCCCAGGCCACCTCGCGTCGTACAACTCGGCCATCTACCAGCTGCTGTTCGTCCCGTTGGTCACCTACAACGGCACATCGGGAACAGTCGCGATGGACGAGAAGGCGGGCGCGGCCAAACAACCGCAGTACAGCCCGGACGGCAAGAGCGTCACCGTCACCCTCAAGGACGACCTGACCTGGGCCGACGGCTCGAAGCTGACCACGAGGGACGTCGAGTTCTGGTTCAACCTGGTCAAGTACAACAAGACCAAGTGGGGCGGCTACGCCAAGGGGCGGCTGCCGGACAACATCGTCGAGTTCAGGACGATCGACGAGAAGACGTTCCAGTTCGTCCTCGACAAGCCCTACAGCCCGGACTGGTTCACCGCGGTCCAGCTGGCCAACGTCCGCCCGATGCCGCAGAAGGCATGGGACAAGACCTCGGCCGACGGCCCGATCGGCGACCACGACCGCACCGAAGCAGGCGCCCAGCAGGTCTTCGACTACCTGGTGGCGCAGGCGAAGGACCTGCCGAGCTACCAGAGCAATCCACTGTGGAAGGCAGGAAACGGTCCGTACTCGGTGCAGGAGTACACCACCGGCGGCCAGGTGACGCTGGTGAAGAACCCGAAGTACACCGGCGAGGACAAGCCGTCGGTGGAGAAGGTCACCTTCAAGCCGTTCACCAGCGCGGACGCGGAGTTCAACGTCCTGCAGACCGGTGGCGTCGACTACGGGTACCTGGCATCGGCGAACCTGAACCAGCGGTCCTCGCTGGAGTCGAAGGGGTACCAGGTCCAGCCGTGGAAGGGCTGGGCGATCACGTACATCCCGTACAACTTCAACAACCCGCAGGCCGGCCCGATCTTCAAGCAGCTGTACGTGCGCCAGGCCATCCAGCACGCGGTCGACCAGGACTCGATCGTCAAGAACATCTGGCGTGACATGGCCGTCGCCGGATACGGCCCGGTGCCGCAGGACCCGTCCTCACCCTTCCTGTCCGACACGCAGAAGAACAACCCGTACCCGTTCGACATCGCCAAAGCCAAGTCCCTGCTCGAATCGCACGGCTGGACCCCCGGCCCCGACGGCATCGCGGTCTGCGGCGACCCCGCGAAGTGCGGCCCCGGCATCCCGGCGGGCGCGCAGCTGAAGTTCACGCTGCTGGCCGAAAGCGGATCGAAGGAAACCGACAACATGATGGCGGAGCTGAAGTCGTCGCTGTCGAAGATCGGTGTGTTCCTCGACCTGAAGCAGGCCCCGCTGAACACCGTGCTGGGCAACAGCAAGGCCTGCCAGCCGTCGGCGCCGGAGTGCTCGTGGCAGATGTCCTTCTTCGGCACGCAGGGAAGCTGGTACTTCAACGCGTACCCGAGCGGTGAGCGGATCTTCGGCACCGGCGCGACGTCGAACCTCGGCAGCTACAGCGACCCCAAGGCCGACGAGCTGATCAACGCGTCGACCTCGACCGCGGACCATGATTCGATCAAGGCGTACGGCGACCACCTGACGAAGGACCTGCCGGTGATCTGGCTGCCGAACCCGGTGTACCAGATCTCGGCGGTGAAGAAGAGCGTGAACATCGGCAACCAGGACCCGCTGGCAGCCATGCAACCGCAGCGCTGGACCGTGAAATGACAGCAGTTCCCACCAGCAGCCACGCACAGGCCAGTCGCATGCAGGCCAGCGGCGCGCAAGCGCAGAGTGGTGCTTCGGGGGTGCTCCTGCCCGTATGGCCTGGGCGAAGCCAACCACGGCTTGTCAGGAGGTCCGCCTACGCACCAGGCGGGCCCGGCGAAAGCCAAACGGACCTCTCGACGACCCGTGGTTCCCTCTGGGCAGGCCGTACGGGCAGGAGCGCCCGCGCCCTGGAACCCCGAAAGATCTCGAGTATGGGCAGGAAGAACACCGGCAAGGGCTCCTGCTCGGTGGTCTGCCCGCCGGCGAGGCATCTTTCCCCCGGAAAACCGCGCCAGGGCCAAGCGCCACGCCCCGAAGACCAACCACTCGGGAAACCCCGAGTGGCACAGGCGCTTGCGGGTGAAAAGAGAGTCCTCGCCGGACGGCAGACCACCGAAAGGGAACGAGGCGGTGCGGGTTCCGGCCTTGGGCGCGGCTTGGTCGTCGGGGTGAGTGGGCGCGGTCGGTTCCCTTCCGCATGGCCTGCCGGAGGCAACCACACGCGTCAAGGGGATCTGTTGGGTTCCCAGCCTGGCCGGGTTGAGCAGGCGGACCCCTTGACACGTGTGGTTGGGCTTCGCCCAGGCCATACGGAAGGGAACCAACCGCGAAGGCGACCTCTGCGCGTGCTGTCGCAGAGGCGGCCGGATGGTGTGGGGATGTGGCGTGGCTAGGTTCCTCTTCTGGCGGGTTGTCCAGGCGGTTGTGGTGATCTTCGTTGTCACCGTTGTCGTCTTCTTCCTGCTGCACCAGATTCCCGGTGGTCCCGCGCGCGGCATTCTCGGCATCCAGGCGACCGAGGACCAGATCCAGGCGTTCGAGCACGAGCAGGGCTTCGACCAGCCCGTGCCGATCCAGTACCTGCACTACCTCGGGCGCCTGCTGCAGGGCGATCTCGGCGAGTCGTTCCAGCTCAACCAGGGCGTCGCCGACCTGATCGGGCAGCGGCTGCCGAAGACCCTCGTCCTGACTGTCCTGAGCACGCTCGTGGCTTTGCTCGTCGCGATTCCGCTTGGGGTGTGGCAGGCCGTGCGGCGCAACCGGCCGACTGACTACCTGTTGAGCGCGCTCACGTTGCTGATCTACTCCACGCCGGTCTTCCTTGTCGGGTTCGTGTTCATCATCGTGTTCGCCATCAACGCCGCGTGGTTCCCGGTCGAGGCGCCGCAGGCCGATACGCTCGGGGGGATCTTCGCGGATTCCCAAGCGCTTGTATTGCCTGTGCTCACCGGGGCTGGGGTTGTGCTGGCGGTGTTCAGCCGGTATCTCCGGTCGTCCGTTGTGGACAATCTCGATGAGGACTACGTGCGGACCGCGCGGGCCAAGGGTGCTTCCGAGACAAGGATTGTCACCAGGCACGTGCTGAAGAACTCGCTCACGTCATTGGTCGCGATGCTCGGTTACTACCTGCCGGTGTTGTTCAGTGGCGCGCTCGTCACCGAGAAGCTGTTCAACTACCCCGGGATGGGTTTGTTGTTCTGGAACGCCGCGCAGACGAGCGACTTCCCCATCCTGCTCGGCACCGTGCTTGTCATCTCCGTCGCCACCGTCACCGGAAGCCTGCTGGCTGACGTCGCGCAGGCGTTGATCGACCCGAGGACAAGGCGGGTGAAGGCATGAGCGGACCAACCGCACGGCGGCTGAGGGTGTTCCGCCGCAACAAGCTCGCGGTCGTCGGGATCACGATTCTCGGGCTGCTGATCCTGTTCTGCTTCGTCGGCCCGCTCGTCTACCACACCGAGCAGACGCTCACGTCCCTCGCCGACAGCAAGCTCGGGCCCGGCGTCAACGGGCACCCGCTCGGCACCGACGACCTCGGCTACGACCTGCTCGGCAGGCTCATGCTCGGCGGGCAGACCTCCCTGATCATCGGGTTGGCCGCCGGTTTGCTCGCCACCCTGATCGGCACGCTGTGGGGGACTGTCGCCGGTTACGCGGGCGGTTGGGTCGACGCGGTCATGATGCGGATCGTCGACGCGGGCATCGCGATCCCAGCGTTGTTCCTCCTTGTCGTCGCCGCCGCGATCGCGACGCCGAGTGTGCCGATGCTGATCCTCGTCATCGGGTTCGTGTCGTGGCTCGTTCCGGCGCGGCTCATGCGGGCCGAGTCGATCGCGTTGCGCAGCAGGGCCTACGTCGAGTCGATGAAGGTGATGGGCGGCGGCAGCGTTCGTGCCATCGGCAAGCACATCATCCCGAACGCCATCGGCACCGTCATCGTCAACGTGACGTTCCAGATCGCGGACGCTGTTCTGCTGGTCGCGTACGTGAGCTTCCTCGGCCTGGGGATTCCGCCGCCCGCTGCCAACTGGGGCGGCATGCTCAGCGACGGCCTGACCTACGCCCACGACGGCGCGTGGTGGCTCATCCTGCCGCCTGGTCTGCTGATCGTGATGACGGTGTGCGCCTTCAACTTCATCGGCGATGGGCTGCGGGACGCGTTCGACGTGAGATTCGAGGGCCGCTGATGCTCGGCTATGACCACCTTTCCATCACGTTCGGCGACGTCGAGGCGACCAAGGCGGTCAGCTTCGAGGTCAGGCCGGGCGAAGTCGTCGCGGTCGTCGGCGAGTCCGGCTCCGGCAAGAGCGTCACCGCGATGTCCGCGCTGGGCCTGTTGCCGCGCAAGGCGAAGGTCGCCGGACGGATCGTGCTCGGCGGGCGCGACGTGCGCGGGCTGTCGGGCAAGGAGCTCAGGGAACTGCGCGGCAACGAGATCGCGATGGTCTTCCAGGAGCCGATGACCGCGCTCAACCCCGTGCACACGATCGGCTGGCAGCTCACCGAGGCCATCTCACTGCACAGGGAAGTCCCTGACACGAAACAGAAGGCCGTCGAGCTGCTGACCATGGTCGGGCTGGACCGCCCGGAGCACCGCCTCAAGCAGTACCCGCACGAGCTGTCCGGCGGCATGCGGCAACGGGTGATGATCGCGATGGCGATCGCCTGCGACCCCAAGGTGATCATCGCCGACGAACCGACCACCGCGCTCGACGTCACCGTCCAGGCCGAGATCCTCGACCTGCTCAGGGAGCTCAGGGACCGGCTCGGCACGGCGATCGTGCTGATCACGCACAGCATGGGCGTCGTCGCGGACCTGGCCGACCGGGTCGTCGTGATGTACCGGGGCGCGGTCGTGGAAACGGGCGGCGTCGAGGACGTGCTGCTGCGGCCCTCCCACGACTACACCAAACGCCTGCTCAAAGCGGTTCCGCGGCTGGGCAGCGGCGCGCGGCAGGCAGAAGAAGTCACCGAACCCGTGCTGGACGTGCGCAACCTGGTGGTTTCGTTCGGCGGCCAGCGGGCCGTCGACGACATCTCGTTCCAGATCGGCAAGGGCGAGGTCGTCGGCCTGGTCGGCGAGTCCGGTTCGGGCAAGACGACCGCGGGCCGGTGCACGGTCGGCCTGCAGAAACCGACCGCGGGCAGCGTCGAGCTGTTCGGGCAGGACATCGCGAAGCTGTCCGCCCGCAAGATGCGGCCGTTGACCGCGCGGATCGGCATGATCTTCCAGGACCCGGCGTCCTCTTTGGACCCGAGGATGACCATCGCGGAGTGCATCGCCGAGCCGCTTGTCCTGCACAAGGCCAAGGACCAGCGCAAGCGGGTCGACGAACTGCTCGACGCGGTCGAACTCGGCTCAGCGACGCGGGAGCGTTACCCGCACGAGTTGTCCGGTGGGCAACGGCAACGCGTGAGCATCGCCAGGGCGCTCGCGCTCAACCCCGACCTGCTGATCGCGGACGAGCCGACGAGCGCGCTGGACGTCTCGGTGCAGGCCAGCATCCTGGAGCTGTTCCTCGACCTGCAACGACGGCTGAAGTTCTCGTGCCTGTTCATCAGCCACGACCTCGCTGTCGTGGACATGCTGGCCAACCGGGTCGTGGTGATGCACCGCGGCAAGATCGTCGAACAGGGCAGCAGGGCGAACGTGTTCGGCGCGCCGCAAGAGGACTACACCCGCAGGCTGCTCGCCGCCGCCCCCGTGCCCGACCCGGTCGAGCAGCGCGAACGACGGGCTAGCCGCGGATGACCGAACACAACGCCGCGACACCGTCGGCGTCCGTGTCGAAGTGGTCGAAGCCCTCCGGCACGCCGACGCCCGCGTACGACACCGCCCCGCCCGCGGCTCCGCGAACAGGCTGGCGAGCGCCCGCGTGGACGTCGGAAACCCCGGTCGCCGCAACGACTTCGAGGACGTTCCCGGCACGGACACCACCGCACGCCATCACCTGGACGGCGTCGGCCGCCTGCTCGACCAGCGACTTGATCACCGGTGCGCCGTCCAGCGCCGACCGCTGCTGCCCGGAGGTCAGCACCCGTTCGAACCCCATCCGGATCGCCTGGTCGAGCACCTGGCGCGGCGACGAGCTCACGTCGATCGCTCGGTGCAGCGTGACCGGCCTGCCATCGGCCGCCCCAATCAGCTTCTCGCACACGGGATCCAGCAGACCGTCGTCGCCGAGCGCGCCGATCACGACACCGTGCGCCCCGGCGGCGACGAGGGCCCGGATGTCACCAACCATCACCGCGACCTCGTCGGCGTCGTACCGGAAGTCACCGGGACGCGGCCGGATCAACGGGTGCACCTCGGTGCTTCCGGCGTGCCGCACGGCCAGTTCGGTCAGCGCCAGGCTCGGCGTCAGCCCGCCGTCGGACAGCGCGCCGCACAGCTCCACGCGGTCGGCGCCGTTGCGCGCCGCGATCCGCACGCCGTTGATCGACTCGACACTGATCTCCACCCGAACTCCCATGATCGCGAGTATCCATTGAGCTGGCTTGGTGTGGACATCGGAGGCACGAAGATCCAGCTCGTGCGGTGCGACGACGAACTGCGCATAGTGGACAGTCGGCGCGCGGAGTCGCCGAAGGGCAAGATCCTTGCCACGGCGATAGAAATGGCCGCTGAGCTGGCCGCGGACGCCAAGGGCATCGGGATCGGCGCGGCCGGCGTGATCGACCCGAGCGGCGCGGTCGCCGCGACGACCGAGGTCTTCCCCGGCTGGGAAGGGACGAATCTCACTGAGGGCGTGGGCAGGGAACTGGGCCTGCCGGTGGTCGTCGACAACGACGCGAACGCCTTCCTGCACGGCGAGGCCACGGCCGGAGCGGCGCGTGGCTACCGGCACGCGTTCGGCATCACGGTCGGCACGGGCATCGGCGGCGCGTTGATCAGCGACGGCGTCCTGCTGCGTGGAGCGGGCGGCGGGGCGGGGGAGATCGGCCACACGCCGGGCTTCGGCACCGAACTCTGTACGTGCGGCGCTCGTGGGCACCTCGAGTCGGTGGCGTCCGGGTTGTCCATCAGCCGACGCTATGGTGCGGGTATCAGAGCCGGTTTGGTCGCCGAACGGGCGCGGAACGGCGACGCGGACGCGGTGCGTGTCTTCGCTGAGGCCGGGGCCGCGCTCGGGCAGGCGATCGCTGTCGTGGCGACTGTCCTGGACAGCCAGATCGCGGTGCTCGGCGGTGGCGTGATCGGTGCGTGGGACTTGCTGGAACCCACGTGCCGGGAGACCGTGCGGGCGACCGTGCTGCCGACCAACGCGGACCTCGTCATCCAGCCCGCGGAGCTCGGGGACCACGCCGTCGCCATCGGCGCGGCGGCGCTCGCCCGCGCCGCAGGTCAAGCCTCGTGAGTGGTTTGGCCGGTTAGAACCGGCCAAACCACTCACGAGGGGATTCGTGTGACTTGAGTCGCAGGTAATTCGGTTGCCGGAATAACGTGGCCAAGCGCATGCTTGTATCGAGCAAGTAATTGGGTGATGCAAGCAAGTCAGGGGTTGGCATGCTCGGCACGGACGAGGACACCACCACGGGCACACAGCCCGGCCAGGCCGAAATCGAGTTGGGGTCGCGCCTGGGCAGCGCGATGACGGGGCTCGGCAGGCAGTGGGCGTCGGTGGCCTCCCAGCTGAGCAAGGTGGGCATCGACAAGACGTCGATGCTGCTGTTGGGGACGCTCAACCAGATCGGTCCGTCCCGGTCGAACGTGCTCGCCGAAGCGGTGTACTCGGACCCCTCGACCATCTCGAGGCAGGTCGCCGGGCTTGTCAAAGAGGGGTTGATCGAACGCCGCGCCGATCCGGCGGACGGGCGAGCCAGTCTGCTCGCCGTCACAGATAAGGCACGGGTCCTGCTGGAGACCCGTCATCACCAGCGCAGTTGCTCGCTGGCCCGGATGCTCGCGCACTGGCCCGCCGACGACCGCGAGCGGTTCGTGGAACTGCTCGAACGGTTCGTGGCCGACCACGAGCGCTACATCCCCACCTTCATCAACGAGCACGCCGAGCTCGTGGCGCGCTCCAAAGGAGAGAACTGATGTCCGACCAGGCGACAGCCGCCGCTGGGGAAGCCGCACCGCGGTCCGGCGCGCTGAGCCACCGCCAGATCCTCACGATCCTGTCCGGGCTGATGCTCGGCATGTTCCTGGCGGCGCTCGACCAGACGATCATGGCATCGGCCATGAAGACCATCGCTGACCAGCTGCACGGTCAGACCATCCAGGCGTGGGCGACCACGGCCTACCTGATCACGGCGACCATCTCGACGCCGCTGTACGGCAAGCTGTCGGACATCTTCGGCCGCAAGCCGATGTACCTCACGGCGATCACGTTCTTCCTGGTCGGCTCGTTGCTCTCGGGCATCGCGACCTCGATGTACGAACTGGCCGCGTTCCGCGCGGTGCAGGGCCTCGGTGCCGGTGGCCTGATGTCGCTCGCGCTGGCGATCATCGCCGACATCACCTCGCCGCTCGAGCGCAGCCGTTACACCGGTTACTTCATGGGCATCTGGGGGCTGTCCAGTGTGGCCGGTCCGCTCGTCGGCGGCATGTTCGCCGGCTTCGACACGTTCCTCGGCATCACCGGCTGGCGCTGGGTGTTCCTGATCAACGTGCCGATCGCGCTCGTCGCGCTGGCCGTGGTCAGCCGGGTGCTGAACGTGCCGCACACCAAGGTGCCGCAGCGCATCGACTTCTGGGGCGCGGGCACGCTCACCGTGGGCCTGGTGCCGTTGCTGATCGTGGCCGAGCAGGGCCGTGAATGGGGCTGGGGCTCCGGCGCGTCGATCGCGATGTACGCGACCGGTGTGATCGGCCTCGTGGCGTTCGTGTTCGTCGAGCGGTTGATGGGCGACGCGGCGCTGCTGCCGATGCGGCTGTTCAAGCGGCCGGTGTTCGCGCTGACCAACGTCATCAACTTCATCATGGGCGTCGGCATGTTCGGCATGATGATGTCCCTGCCGCTGTACCTGCAGATCGTCAAGGGCGCGACACCGACCCAGTCCGGGCTGATGACGTTGCCGATGACGTTCGGCATCCTGGTCGCGGCGATGGGCAGCGGCCGGATCACCTCGAAGACCGGGCGCTACCGGATCTTCCCGATCGTCGGCCTCGGCGCGACCGCGGCCGCGTTGTTCCTGTTCGCCCAGATCGGCACGGACACCGCGCTGTGGCAGACCATGCTGATCATGCTGCTCGCCGGGATCGGTCTCGGCCTGTGCATGCAGAGCCTGCTGCTGGCGATCCAGGCGGACGCGCCCGCCAAGGACATGGGCGTGGCGACCTCGTCGGCGACGTTCTTCCGGTCCATCGGCGGCACGGTCGGTACCGCGGTGTTCCTGTCGATCCTGTTCGGCATCGTGGCCGACCGCATCTCGGCGGCTCGCGCCGCGGCGGGCCTGCCCGCGATCCCGGCCGGTGCGGGTGGCTTCGACCTGAACAACACGGAGTTCATCAACTCGCTGCCGCCGCGTGACGCCCGGCCGGTGCTCGACGGATTCGCCAGTTCGTTGGACACTGTGTTCATGGTCGGCGGGATCGTCGTGCTCGTCGCGTTCGCGCTGATCTGGTTCCTCAAGGAGGTTCCGCTGTCGAACAAGTCGGGTCTGCAGCGGGCCGCGGAGAACGACGAGGCGGCGCCCGTCGCCGCCGCGATGCACTGACGTTCTGGGGTTTTCCCACCACGGAGAACAGAGGGCCCTGCTCCATCCCGGAGCAGGGCCCTCGCTCGTGGCCGGTCAGTGTTCGGTGTGCTCGGGGTGTTCGACCTTGAGCCGGTCGTACGAGCGCTTGATCTCGGCCTCGGCCTCGGTGCGGCCGACCCAGGTCGCGCCCTCGACGCTCTTGCCCGGCTCGAGGTCCTTGTAGACCTCGAAGAAGTGCTGGATCTCCAGCCGGTAGAACTCGCTCAGGTGGTGGATGTCGCGCAGGTGCTCCGAACGCGGGTCGTCCGCCGGCACGCAGAGGACCTTGTCGTCGCCACCCTTCTCGTCGGTCATGCGGAACATGCCGATCGCGCGGCTGCGGATCAGGCAGCCGGGGAACGTCGGCTCCTGCACGAGCACGAGCGCGTCCAACGGGTCGCCGTCCTCGCCGAGCGTGTTGTCGACGAAGCCGTAGTCGGCCGGGTACTGAGTGGCGGTGAACAGAGTCCGGTCCAACCGGATCCGCCCAGTCTCGTGGTCCATCTCGTACTTGTTGCGTACGCCCTTGGGGATCTCGATCGTGACGTCGAACTCCACGCCTGTTCCTCGCTCATCATCTTTGGTCAGTGCTCGCCACTAGTCTGGACTACGACTCGCGCTCGGCCGGCATCACGGCGGTCGGTGACCGATGTGATGTTCGACAGGGAGAACACCAGTGCCAGACCAGGACAACCCGGCGTGGCCGACGGCGGACGACGACCGACCCGCGCCCGGTTTTCCGCAGGTAGACCCGGATAAACCGGAGTCGCCGCCGCAGCGCGCGACACCGCAGGAACCGCCGCGCGCGATGCCCATGCGCATCGAACCCGGCCGTCCTCCCCGCCCCGCGCAGCTCAAGAGCGACCCGCCGCCGGGCGCCTCAACGTGGTTCGAATCACCCGGCGAACCACCCCGCGCGGCCCCGGTCCGCATCGAACCCCGTGACCCGAGGAAGAAGACCGAGAACCCGAAACCGGTTACGGACCCTGCCGGTGAAAAGAATCCCCCTGTCACCGGTTCAGGTGAAACGACGGTGAGCGCGCCGTCGCTGTTCACCCCGCGGCCACCCGACGGCGACCGGGCCGAGTCACCCGAAGCCGCCAAGCCGCCGCGCAGCGAGTCCGCCGAGGCGACGGCACGTACAGAGCCGGTGCAACCACCGGCAGACGAAGCCCAGTCGGCTGATTACGGCCCGCAACCGGTCGAGGCCGAACCGTCGTCCCCGGAGCCGGCTCGTGACGCAGCGCCGCAGGAGCAGCCGGGTGACGGCGCGGCCGAGTCGACGGCACGCAGCGAACCCGTCGCCCAGCCGGGTAAGGGCGCCCAGGAACCCGGGCCGGCGGAGCCGCAGGACAAAGGTGGCGAGTTCGAGCCATTCAGCCAGCCGCTGTTCTCGCCGCCCCCTCGCCCCGAGGACCTCACGCGCGGCCCGCAGGCCTCCGACGCCCAGCCGGAGTCGCTGTTCACGCCGCATAGCCGCAGCGCGCCGGCCGAATCCGGTGAGAGCGAAGCGACTGTCCGGAGCGAGCCGGGTGCCGAGGCCTTCAGCCAGTCGCTGTTCGCTCCCACGACCCGCAGCGCGTCGAAGAACCCGCCTGAGGCTGACACGACCGGTGACAGCGCGGCGGAGTCGACGGCCCGCAGCGAGCCTGTCCGGCCGCAAGATCCGGACCGTTCCGGCGAGGTCTCAGCGGAGGCGTGGCCCAGCGAGGCCGCCCGGCCGCCCCGTGAATCCAGGGCTGGCCTGGAGTCCGCGGGCGACGGGCGATTCTCCACCCCGGCCCGCAACGAGCCAGTGCGGCACGGCGCTGACGAACCGGCGGCTGCCGACGACAGCTCGGCTGAGGCGACGATGCGCAGCCTGCCGGTACAGCCACCGCAACCGCAGCGCGAAACGGGCGGCAGCCCGAAGAACGCCACGCCGGAATCGGGCGAAGGTTCCCTTTTCACCCCGACGCGCGAGCCGATGCGGCCACAGGACCGGCGTGGTGCCAGGCCTGGTCCGCAGCAGCCGGAGTCAGGTGGCCCGGCTCGCAATGAGCCGATCCGGCCTCCGCAACTGCCCAGGGGCGCCGCGGCCGTGGGCTTGGAATCCTCGGGTGAGGGGCCGATCGCAGGCCCGGTGCGGAATGAGTCGCAGCGGCAGGAGCCGGGCCCGTTCGATGGTCCGACTCGCAGTGAGCCGATGCGGCCACAGGACCGGCGTGGTGCCAGGCCTGGTCCGCAGCAGCCGGAGTCAGGTGGCCCGGCTCGCAATGAGCCGATCCGGCCTCCGCAACTGCCCAGGGGCGCCGCGGCCATGGGCCTCGAATCCTCCGGCGAAGGGCCTTTCGCCGCTCCGACGCGCAGTGAGCCGTTGCGGCAGCCCGGCGGCGGTCAGCAGCGGCCACCGCAAGGTCCCAGGGGCTTGGAGACTGCCAGGGAGGGGCCGTTCGCCGCGCCGACGCGCAGTGAACCCATGCGGCCTCCGCAGCGACCCATGGCCGGCCCGCCGATGGGGTTGGAGACCTCCGGGGAAGGGCCGTTCGCTGTTCCCACCCGCAGCGAGCCCATGCGGCCGCCGGGTGCCAGGCCTGACGCGCCCACGCGGCCGGGCGGCGAACCCGTGCGTCCGCCCGCGGGGCTTGAGACTTCCGGCAAACCCGTCGACCACGGGCAGTTCGCGGCGACCATCCGCACCGAACCCGTGCGCCCGCCTGCCGAGGAGACTGAGCCGCCGTTCCCGTTGGGGTCCGACGACGATCCGCCCGCGCCACCGTCCGATGGCGACACTCCCAAGGGCAAGCGACCGCGCAAGGGCTTGTTCGTCCTCGCGGCTCTCGTCCTTGTGATCGCGCTCGGAGCCGGGGTCGTCTTCTTCGTACCCGGCGTCAGGGCGAAGCTCGGGCTCGGCGGTTCCGACGCCGATGAGGCTGTTGCCCCGCCGCCTTCGCCTGTGGCCTTCACGCCTTCCATCAAGGGTGCGGGCGGCGGTGCTCCCGCCCCGACCCAGCAGGGTGTGCAGGGCGTGCTCGCCGGTCCGGCGGGCAATGCCGCGCTCGGCACGCTGACCGGCACTGTGATCGACCCGGCCAGCGGAAATGTCCTGTGGAACAAGGCGTCCAACACGCCGCTCACGCCCGCGTCGACCACGAAGCTGCTCACCGCCGCTGCCGCGTTGCTCAAGCTGCCGCACGGCCAGCAGTTCAGCACCAAGGTCGTCGCCGGTCCGCAGCCCGGCAGCGTCATCGTCGTCGGCGGCGGGGACGGCACGCTGAACTCGTTGCCCGCGGGCAAGAACTCCGTCTTCCCCGGTTCACCGCGGCTCGACGACCTCGTCGCGCAGGTGAAGGCCAAGGGGCCGGTCAGCCAGGTCTTCCTCGACCGCACGCGGTACACCGCCGACAACCTCGCTCCCGGTGTGCTTCCCGGTGACGTCGCCGAGGGCTACATCTCGCCGATCACACCGCTGATGATGGACGGCGCCCGGCAGGACCCGACCAAGGACAAGAGCCCGCGCAGCGCCAACCCGCCGCGTACGGTCGCCGCCGAGTTCGCCAAACGGATCGGCGCGAGCGTCGCGGCCAGCCCCGAGGTCACCGCGCCCGCCGACGCCCAGGTCCTCGGCGAGGTTCGGTCCGCGCCGCTGACCGAACTGGTCGACCAGTTCCTGCAGGCGTCCGACAACGTCCTCGCCGACGTCGTCGCCCGCGAGGTCGCGATCGCCGCAGGCGAGGAACCGTCGTTCCAGGGCGTCCACAAGGCGACGCTGAAGGTCTTGGCCGAGAACGGGTTCGACGTCACCGGCGCCGAGTTGTTCGACGGCAGCGGCATGTCGACGAGCAACAAGACCACTTCGCTGCTGCTGGCCAAGGTCCTCGCGGCGGCAGCCGGTGACGGCAAGGACGAGAAGTCCGCGAAACTGCGGCCCATGCTCGGCGGGCTGCCGGTCGCGGGCGGCAGCGGGACGCTGGAAGGCCGGTTCGCCGCCGGGCAGCCCGCCGCCGGTGGCCGCGGCTGGGTCCGTGCCAAGACCGGCACGCTGCCGTTGGCGGGGATCAACTCGCTCGCGGGCGTCGTGCTCGACACCGACGGCAGGCTCCTGGTGTTCGCTCTGATGACCAACGGCAGCGACACGATCCAGGCGCGGCCCGCGCTCGACGCGGTCGCCGCGGCACTGCGCACGTGCGGCTGCAAATAATGAGCGCGCAATCACACAGAGCGTAAATGCTCAGGTAGCGTCAGTGGCGTGGAAGCGGCGACTGAGCTCAGGCGAGGGACGGGTTCGCCGGTCGACTGGTCATTGGCCATCTCGACCGGGCAGCGCCTGGTCCGGCGCGGACCCGACGTTCCGATGGCGGAGGCCGAGGCCACCGTCAGGGATCTGCGTGACGCCACCGACGTCGCCGAAGGGCACGTCCGTGACCTCACGGGTCTCGGTCACGGTCTGCCGCTGCCGCCAGGTGAGGTGGTGGACCGGCCGGGGTGGATCAGAGCCGCCGCCGAAGGCCTCGACGTCCTGACCGACGGCGCGTTGCCGCGTGCGTACGCGGGTCCGGTCGGTGCGGTCATGGCGGGCAGTGCCGGTGTCCAGGCGGGCATGGTGCTGGCGTTCCTCGGCGCACGCGTGCTCGGCCAGTACGACCCGTTCAACGACGGCCGCCTGTTGCTCGTCGCGCCCAACATCATCGGCGCGCACCGGGCGTTGGACGTGCCGTCCCGTGACTTCCAGATGTGGGTCTGCCTGCACGAGTGCACGCACCGGCTGCAGTTCACCGCCGTGCCGTGGCTCAAGGACTACTTCTCCGGCCAGGTCAAGAAGTTCCTGTCCGGAATGGACGACAGCGCCGCCAGCGCGCTGAACCGTTTCCCCGACGTCATCAAAGAGGCGCGCCGCCGCTCGCTCGACCCGAACGCCTCGTCGGATCCGGTCACGTTGATGGAACTGTTGCAGTCCGCCGAGCAGCGCGAGGTGTTCGACCGGCTCATCGCACTGTCCACACTGCTCGAAGGGCACGCGGACTACGTGATGGACGCGGTCGGCCCGACGGTCGTGCCGACTGTGGACGTCATCCGCAACCGGTTCACCGAACGCCGCCGCGGCGGTGGGCTGCTCGACCGGGTGCTGCGCACGCTGCTCGGCGTGGACGCGAAGGTCAAGCAGTACGCCGCGGGTGCCGCGTTCACCAGGCACGTCGTCGGTGAGGCCGGGATGGACGGTTTCAACGCCGTGTGGACCTCGGCCGACACCCTGCCGCGCCGCTCGGAGATCTCGGACCCGGACGCATGGCTGCGCCGAGTGCGACCCTGATCATCCGCAAGGCCGTCAAGGATCTGCTGAACACAACCCCACAAGGGCCGGTCGCCGTCGCGGTGTCCGGCGGCGCGGACTCGCTCGCCCTCGCCGCGGCGACGGCGACGCTGACCGATGTGACCGGTTTGATCGTGGATCACGGCCTGCAGCACGGCTCCGCCGGCGTGGCCGAGGAGGCCGCGGCCCAGCTCAAGACCATCGGCGTGGACGCGCGCGTCCTGCGGGTCGAGGTGACGGGCCCGGGTGGGCTGGAAGCGGCGGCCAGGCGGGTGCGCTACCAGGCGCTCAGAAGTGCCCACGACGGCGTGATCCTGCTCGGCCACACCATGGACGACCAAGCCGAGACAGTCCTGCTTGGACTGGGCCGCGGCTCCGGGCCGCGGTCGATCGCGGGCATGCGCCCGTACGACCCGCCGTGGGGGCGTCCGCTGCTGAAGGTCCGCCGGGCCGTCACGGTCGCGGCATGTGCGGAGTTGGGGCTCCAACCGTGGGCCGATCCGCACAACAGCGACCCGTCGTTCACGCGGGTACGCCTCCGGCACGACGTGATCCCCCTCATGGAGGAGGTGCTGCAGGGTGGCGTCGCGGGAGCGCTCGCACGGACCGCCGAGCAGCTCCGTGAGGATCTCGACGCGCTGGACGCGATGGCCGCCATGATCCGCCACGACACCGGGAACGTGCTGGTCACCGACCTGGAGCCACATCCGCCCGCGCTGCGCCGCCGTGCGCTGCGAACCTGGCTGAAAGACGCCGGAGTGCCCGAACTCACCGACGGCCACCTGCGGTCGGTCGACGCACTGGTGGGTGAATGGCGTGGTCAGGGTGGTGTCTGGCTGCCGGGCGGCTTTGTGGTGTGCCGCCGCCATGGCAGGCTCTGCGTGCAACCGCCGGCAGGGAAATCAAGTTGAGAGGGAGACGGCGTGTACGACGGCGACATCGCCTCCGTGCTGATCACCGAGCAAGAGATCAACGAGAAGATCGCCGAACTCGCCAAGCAGATCGCCGAGGACTATCCGGCCGGCGGCGCGCGGCAGGACCTGGTGCTCGTCGGTGTGCTCAAGGGCGCGGTGATGTTCATGACAGACCTGGCGCGTGCGCTGCCAGTGCCCGTCCAACTGGAGTTCATGGCGGTCAGCTCGTACGGCTCGGCCACGTCGAGCTCGGGTGTGGTGCGGATCCTCAAGGACCTCGACCGGGACATCGCCGGCCGGGACGTGCTGATCGTCGAGGACATCATCGACTCGGGCCTGACGCTGTCGTGGCTGCTCAAGAACCTGGCCTCGCGCGGCCCGGCCACGCTGCGCGTGTGCACGCTGCTGCGCAAGCCGGAAGCGGTGAAGGTCGAGGTCCCGGTCGAGTACGTCGGCTTCGAGATCCCCAACGAGTTCGTCGTCGGCTACGGCCTCGACTACGCCGAGCGCTACCGCGACCTGCCGTACATCGGCACGTTGGAACCAGCTGTCTACTCATCCTGAGGACTCCCTCAGGATGGCCGGGAACCGAACAGGGGAATCCAGCCGTTATCTGCACTGTCAGGCGCACGCGCGCCGGGAGGACGGGCTACGCTCGTTCACTTGGCGCGTGATGTGCCAGAAGTGGGCGGTACGCTGGATGGACCGGATTGCCCCGCCGGCCGGGTAGTGGGGCTCACTACCCGAAATGCAAGTCAGGGAGGGTCGAGGCCGCCCGGCGGCCGTAAGTGAATGGACCGCAAGCGACTGCTCCGCAACCCGCTGCTCTGGATACTGGCAGTGGTCCTGCTGTACCTCGCGTTCAGCACGATCTTCGACTCCAACCGCGGGTTCACCCAGGTCTCCACGACCAAGGCGATCGCCCAGATCAACAGCGGCAACGTGGAGAAGGCGACCCTCGAGGACAAGGAACAGCAGCTCAAGCTGGTCCTCAAGGACGCGTCGAAGGCGGACAACCAGAAGCAGCTGATCACCTCGTTCCCGGCGCAGGCCGGCGACGACGTGTTCAACGTACTGCGCACGAACAACGTGGAATTCGAGACGAAGGTCACACAGGACTCGATCTTCACCCAGATCCTGTTGTTCGCGATCCCCCTGGTGCTGCTCGGACTGCTCCTGCTCTGGATGATGAACAACGTCCAGGGCGGCGGGAACCGGGTGATGAACTTCGGCAAGTCCAAGGCCAAGCAGCTGTCGAAGGACATGCCGAAGACCACGTTCGCCGACGTGGCAGGCGCCGACGAGGCTGTCGAAGAGCTGTACGAGATCAAGGACTTCCTGCAGAACCCGGGCCGCTACCAGGCACTCGGCGCGAAGATCCCGAAGGGCGTGCTGCTCTACGGGCCGCCGGGAACCGGCAAGACCCTGCTCGCCAGGGCCGTCGCCGGTGAGGCCGGTGTGCCGTTCTACACGATCTCCGGCTCCGACTTCGTCGAGATGTTCGTCGGTGTCGGTGCCTCGCGTGTCCGTGACCTGTTCGAACAGGCCAAGCAGAACGCGCCGTGCATCATCTTCGTCGACGAGATCGACGCGGTGGGCCGTCAGCGTGGTGCCGGCCTCGGCGGTGGTCACGACGAGCGCGAACAAACGCTCAACCAGCTGCTCGTCGAGATGGACGGCTTCGACGCGCGCGGCGGGATCATCCTGATCGCCGCGACCAACCGGCCCGACATCCTCGACCCGGCGCTGCTGCGTCCCGGCCGCTTCGACCGGCAGATCCCGGTGTCCGCACCGGACCTGACGGGTCGTCGCAAGATCCTCGAGGTGCACGCCAAGGGCAAGCCGATGGCGCCGGACGTCGAGCTGCAGAGCCTGGCCAAGCGCACAGTCGGCATGTCCGGCGCGGACCTGGCCAACGTGCTCAACGAGGCCGCGCTGCTGACCGCCCGGCAGAACGGCTCGACGATCGACAACGCCGCGCTGGAGGAGTCGGTCGACCGCGTGATCGGCGGCCCGGCCCGCAAGAGCCGGATCATCTCCGAGAAGGAGAAGAAGATCACGGCGTACCACGAAGGCGGGCACGCGCTCGCCGCGTGGGCGATGCCGGACCTCGAACCGGTCTACAAGCTGACGATCCTGCCGCGTGGCCGCACCGGTGGGCACGCGCTGGTCGTGCCCGAGGACGACAAGGGCTTGATGACCCGTTCGGAGATGATCGCCCGCCTGGTGTTCGCACTGGGTGGCCGCTCGGCCGAGGAGCTGGTGTTCCACGAGCCGACCACGGGCGCGTCGTCCGACATCGAGCAGGCCACCAAGATCGCCAAGGCGATGGTGACCGAGTACGGCATGAGCGCCAAGCTCGGCGCCGTGAAGTACGGCTCGGACCACGGCGACCCGTTCCTCGGCAGGTCCATGGGCACGTCCCCGGACTACTCGCACGAGGTCGCGCAGGGCATCGACGAGGAGGTGCGCAAGCTCATCGAGGCGGCGCACACCGAGGCGTGGGAGGTGCTCAACACCTACCGCGACGTGCTCGACGAGCTCGTGGTCGAGCTGCTCGACAAGGAGACCTTGCAGCGCAAGGACCTCGAGCGGATCTTCTCCCGGGTGGAGAAGCGGCCCCGGATCACCGCGTTCAACGACTTCGGAGAGCGCGTGCCGTCCGACAAGCCGCCGATCAAGACCAAGGGCGAGCTGGCGATGGAACGCGGCGAGCCGTGGCCGCCGATCCAGGAGGAGCCGGAGCCGACCCCGGTCGGTGCCGTCGGCGGGGCCAAGGACCTGCCGAAGGAGGCCAACAACGGGCAGGTGCCCAACGGCCTTCCGGCGAGCCCGGGCCCGTACTCCGCGCCGGAGGGCAGGCCAGGCGGCCCGCCGCACTACGGCGCGCCTCCCGGCTGGCGTCCGGCGACCTCGCCGCCGCAGCCGGACCAGGATGACCGGGACGGTAAGAACTGAGCATCGAGTCATCGAACGGGGCGGGCGCATCCTCTGTGGACGGCGCTCGCTCCGTTCGTCCCGTTTTCGACCAGGCACGCGCCGAGAGGGCCGTGCGTGAGTTGCTGCTGGCGTGCGGCGAGGACCCCGACCGCGAGGGTCTCGCCGAGACACCGGCCCGTGTGGCCCGTGCGTACCGCGAGATGTTCGCGGGTCTGTACATGGACCCGGACACCGTGCTGGCCAAGACTTTCGACGAGTCCCACGAGGAACTCGTGATGGTCACCGACATCCCGATGTACAGCTGCTGCGAACATCATCTGCTGCCGTTCCACGGGGTCGCGCACGTCGGCTACATCCCGAACGAGCACGGCAAGGTCACCGGGCTGTCCAAACTGGCCAGGCTGGTCGACGCGTACGCCAAGCGCCCGCAGGTGCAGGAGCGGCTGACGTCGCAGATCGCGGACTCGCTGATGCGGACGTTGCAGCCGCGCGGCGTGATCGTGGTGATGGAAGCCGAACACCTCTGCATGTCGATGCGCGGCATCCGCAAGCCGGGCGCGCGCACCACGACTTCGGCCGTGCGCGGCCAGTTCAAGACGTCGGCGTCGTCGCGTGCGGAGGCGTTGGACCTGATCAAGGCCCGTCGATGACGCATCGGCTGCTGCCCGATCCCGGCCGTTGCGTGGTGATGGGTGTCCTGAACGTGACACCTGACTCCTTCTCCGACGGCGGCCGTTACCTCTCGGTCGACGACGCGTTGCGGCACGCGCACCAGATGTGGGACGCGGGCGCGGACCTGATCGACGTTGGCGGCGAGTCGACGCGGCCGGGCGCCGAACGGGTGGCCGCCGAGGTGGAGATCGGCCGGATCGAGCCGGTGATCAAGGAGCTGACGTCCGCGGGTGTGCGGATCAGCGTGGACACCATGCGGGCCCAGGTCGCGGAGGCCGCGCTGGCGGCGGGCGCGACCGTGGTGAACGACGTGTCCGGTGGCCTCGCGGACAAGGACATGGCCAGCGTGGTCGCCGCCGCCGGGGTGCCGTGGGTCCTGATGCACTGGCGTGGCCACAGCAAGGACATGAACTCGCTCGCCGAGTACGGCGACGTGGTCGCCGAGGTGCGCGCCGAGCTGTGCCAGCGTGTCGACGCGGCGCTGGCGGCCGGTGTCGCGCCCGACGCGATCGTGATCGACCCGGGCCTCGGGTTCGCCAAGCACGCCCCGCACGACTGGGCGTTGCTGCGGCGGCTGGACGCGTTCCTCGACCTGGGGTATCCCGTGCTGGTCGGGGCGTCGCGCAAACGTTTCATCGGCAGGCTGCTCGCCGGCGGCGACGGCACGCCGCGGCCCCCGGACGGTCGCGAGGACGCGACCGCGGCGATTTCGACGATGGCCGCTGCCAAGGGCGTCTGGGGTGTCCGCGTGCACGACGTGGTGCGATCGCTGGACGCGGTCCGGGTAGTGGCGGAATGGGAGCGGGTGTGAGCGACCGGATCACGCTCACCGGGCTGCGTGTACGTGGCAACCACGGTGTGTTCGAGCACGAGAAGCGCGACGGACAGGACTTCGTCGTCGACATCACGGTCTGGCTCGATCTGGGCGCCGCCGCCGAGACCGACGACCTGGCCAAGACGCTGCACTACGGCGAACTGGCCGAACGCGCGGCGGCGATCGTCGCCGGCCCGGCGCGGGACCTGATCGAGACGGTGGCCGGTGAGATCGCCGACGACGTGCTCACCGACGAGCGGGTCACGTCGGTCGAGGTCACCGTGCACAAGCCGGCCGCGCCGATCCCGCTGACGTTCGCCGACGTGGCGGTCAGTGTCCGGCGGCACCGCGGATGACCACCGCCGTCCTGTCGATCGGGTCCAACATGGGCGATCGGCTCGCGAACCTGCAGTCCGCCGTGGATGGTTTGCCGGCGCTCGCCGTGTCCGCTGTGTACGAGACCGCGCCGTGGGGCGTGACCGACCAGGACGACTTCCTCAACGCGATCGTGGTCGCCTCCCACGAGGATTTCGACGAGTGGGACTGGTTGCGCCGCGCGCACGAGCTCGAGAACGCCGCCGGACGCGTCCGTGAGGTCCGGTGGGGCCCTCGGTCGCTCGATGTGGACGTAATTACTGTTACCGGCGTCACGAGCACCGACCCGAGGCTGGAACTGCCGCATCCGCGGGCGCACGAACGGGCTTTCGTGCTGGTGCCGTGGCTGGACGTGCAGCCGGACGCCACGCTGCCGGGACACGGCCCGATCGCCGAGGTGCTGGCGGTGCTGGGCGACGAGGGCGTGCGGCGCCGGGACGATCTCAAGCTGGAGGCGGTGTGAAGTTCACCAGGCCACGCGACCTGGTCATCGCGGGTCTGCTCGCCGCGGTCGTGCTGTACCTGATCCTGCAGTCGGCCTACGGCTCGATGCCCCCGCTGCCCACCCTCGCCGGTGTCACGCTCGTGGTCATCGCGGTCGTCGACGTGGTGTTGGCTTTCTCACTGCGGTCACGCATCCGCGGGACGAGGCGGGACAAGCCGGTGGAGGCGCTGACCGCCGCCCGCGCGGTCGCGCTGGCCAAGGCGTCCTCCGTGCTCGGTGCGATCATGCTCGGCGCGTGGGCCGGTGTGTTCGCCTACGTGTTTCCCAAGCGTTCGGACGTGGTCGCGGCCGGGAACGACACGTCCAGTGCCGTGATCGGTGCGCTCTGTGCCGCCGCGCTGATCGCGGCGGGGCTGTGGCTCGAGCACTGCTGCAAAACTCCGGACGAACCGAAGCAACCCGACGACCGTTGATCGACGCAAAGCGCAGGTTCATCGCACCTTCGGCCACGAGCAGGTCTCGGAGCGATAACTGACGGGTACGGTGTTAGGCATGTCCGGCCGAGCCTCCTCGACGCGCGACTCGATCAGGGTGCCGAGTACCGCGCGCATTCTGCTGGGCGGCGCGCTTGTCCTGGTACTCGGTGCGACGCTGATCCTCGTCCTCACCGACGACGCCCGGTTCCTCAAGATGGGCATCCTCGCCGCGTTGTGGGCCGCGCTCGTCGGGGCGTTCCTCGCCGCGCGGTTCCGCCGCCAGGTCGCTGACAAGACCGACGACGCCCAGAGCATGCAGGCGATCTACGAGCTCGAGCTGGAGCGTGAGATCGCCGCCCGGCGCGAGTACGAGCTGGAGCTGGAGGCCGACGCCAAGCGCAAGGCCGAGGAGCAGTCCCGCGCGGACATCGACGCGCTGCGCACCGAGCTCGGCCAGCTGCGGGAGACGTTGCAGACGTTGCTCGGCGGCGAGGTCCTCGTCGAGCGGTTCGCGTTGCAGGCGCAGGCGACCAGGATGCGGTCGTTGCCGGACGAGTCGCACCAGCTGCCGCAGTCCGCGCAGGTCGTCAAACGGCTCAGCCCGGCCGCGAGCCAGCAGCCGGTGGTCATCAGCGAGCCGCAGACCGAACTGATCGAGCGCGTGGTCGAACGGCCCCGCAGCAACGCGGGTCACGGCGGCGGCAGCGCCCGCCCGCAGCCGCAACGGCCGCAGCAGCAGCGTCCGCCGCGTGAACCGGCCGAACGCCAGGTGCAGATTCGCCAGCCCAGGCGCGACGACCCGGCGGACCCGGGTTCAGGCTGGTGGGACCCGGTGACCCCGGTCGGGCGGCAGGACAACGCGTACCACCGGCCGGTGGCCGGTGATTCGGCCAACAGCCTGGGCGAGGGCATCGACCCGAACTGGACGCCTTCCTGGGAGCGCGACACGCCGCCCCCGGTGGCCGCGGCTCAGCCGCGGCAGCAGGCCGGACGCCCGCCGCGTCCGCCGAAGAAGCCGGAGCCGCAGGTCAGCCGTCCGATGCAACGCCCGGACGCCGAGGCGCCCGCGGCGCAGGACAGCCGTCCGATGCCGCGGCCGGACGCCGAAGCGGCCACCCGCGTCCAGCCGCAGCCGTCGATGTCCCAGCGGTTGGATCCCGATGCGCAGGTCAACAGGCCGGCGCAGCGCCAGGAGCCGGAGGCGCCGACGCGGATCCAGCCTTTGCCGGAGCCGACGGTCGTCAGCAAACCGGCTGCCCGGGCCACTCCTGAGCCGCCCCCGCCGCCACCACCTGTCCGCAAGCCCGAGCCTTCAACCCGGGTTGTCGCTCCTCCGGCCGCGCCCGTCGAAGAGGCCGGTGGACGTCGGCGTGCCCCCGAGCCCACCGCCGCCGCCGCCGCTGAGGCTGCCGGTGGCGGGCGTCGGCGCCGGGCCGAAGACGCGCCGTCCTGGCAGGAGACCTACCAGGCGCGGCAGCAGCAGTCCGGCAGCCACACCCAGCCCGCGGTCGAGGCCGACCCGGAGCCGGGCGGATCACACGCCGCGGGCAAGTCCGTGAACGAGCTGCTGGCCGCGTACGGATCGGGCGGGGACGCGCCCCGGCGGCGCAGGCGGCGTGCGGACTGAGTTCGCTCTTTCGGGCAAGGGCGCATTCGCGGCGAAACCGGGCAGATAAAGTTCCGCGCTGTGATGATCCAGGAGCCGGCCGTGCCCGTTCGGCCGACGCCACGGCGTAAGACCGTTCTGCTGCCCATCGTCGGGCTCATTCTGCTCAGCCTCGCCGGTATCGCGGTCTTCGCCTACCTCACCGCGCGGGTTGGCATCGTCGCCGAGCTCGTCGGGTTCGCCGGTGCGTTGCTGCCCGTCGGGCCTGTGGTCGCCGTGTTCCTGTGGATCGACCGGTGGGAGCCGGAACCCGCCAAGCTGTTGTGGCTGGGGTTCGCGTGGGGTGCGTTCGGGGCCACGCTCACCGCCCTGCTCATCAACAACACCGCCGAGGCTGTCGGTGACCTGCTGCTCGGCAAGGGCGGCGGGGACACCATCGCGGCCGTCGTTTCCGCCCCGCTGATCGAGGAAGCCGCGAAGGCGGCGTTCGTGCTCGGGATCTACCTGTGGAAACGGCAGGAGTTCAACGGCGTCATCGACGGCATCGTCTACGCCGGGACGTGCGCGGCCGGGTTCGCGTTCACCGAGAACATCTACTACTTCGGGCGCATCTTCGGTGAGCACGGGTTCGGGACCGCGCAGACCGCCGGGGTCATCGCCGCGTTCATCCTGCGCGGGGTGATGTCGCCGTTCACCCACCCGCTGTTCACTGTCATGACGGGCATCGGGATCGGTGTCGCCGCAGGCACGAGCACGAAGTGGGTCAAGGTCGCGGCGCCGGTCGGCGGGTACCTGGCCGCCGTCGTGCTGCACGCGTTGTGGAACTCCGCTGCCACGCTCGGCAACGCGACCACGTTCCTCAACGTGTACTTCCTGATCATGCTCCCGGTTTTCGTCATGGCCGCGGTCCTGGTGAACTGGGCGCGCAAACGGGAGCAGAAGATCATCGCCGCGGCGCTTCCCCGGCTGGTCAGCGAGGGTCTCATCGCCGCGGGCGAGGTGGAGGTGCTGGCCAACCTCAAACGCAGGCGCGAATGGCGCAGGAAGGTCGCCCGCAAGTCGGGGCCGGAGGCGGGCCGGGCAGTCGCCGACTACCAGACAGCCGTCACCGAGCTGGCGTTCCACCGGCACAGCCACCCCGGCGACGAGGCCGAACGGCTGCTCGAGCAGGCAGTTCGCGTGAGCCGGGCCACGGCGGTCAGCGCTGCCAGACGCCAATAGTTACCCTCTGACCTTGGCTTGACGAAAGGACAACCGGCATGAGTCGTCCCGCGCGCCTCGGTGTGGGCGTGGTGTCCGCCGGCCGGGTCGGCGCGGTGATGGGTGCCGCGCTGGCCAGGGCCGGGCACGCGGTGGTCGCCGCGTCCGGGGTGTCGCGCGACTCGGTGCGGCGGGCCGAGGACTTGCTGCCCGGGGTGCCGTTGCTGCCGCCCGACGAGGTCGTCAGCAAGGCCGACCTGGTCCTGCTGGCGTTGCCGGACGACGCACTCGAAGGCATGGTCCGGGGGCTGGCTGCCGCCGGTGCGTTGCGGCCGGGGCAGATCGTGGTGCACACGTCCGGCGCGCACGGCGTCGACGTGCTGCGGCCCGCGGCCGACCAGGGCGCGTTGCCCCTGGCGCTGCACCCGGTGATGACGTTCACCGGTCGCGCTGAGGATCTTGACCGTCTTGTCGCCTGTTCGGTCGGGGTGACCGCGCAGGACGACGACGAGGCCGCGTGGAACGTCGGTGAGGCGTTGGTCGTGGAGATGGGATCGGACCCCATCCGCGTGCCGTCGCACGCGCGCCCGGCGTACCACACCGCGTTGGCGCACGCCGCGAACCACCTGATCACGCTGATCGCCGACTCGGCCGACCTGTTGCGGCAGTCCGGGGTCGGCACGCCGGAGCGCCTGCTGGGACCGCTCCTGTCCGCCGCGCTGGACAATTCGCTGCGGCACGGCGACCGGGCGCTGACCGGTCCGGTGGCCAGAGGCGATGCCGGTACAGTGCGCAAGCATCTGAAGGTGTTGCGGGACAACGCGCCTGAGCTCGTGGCGAGCTATCGGGAACTGGCGCGGCGGACCGCGCGCCGGGCCACCGACAGCGGCCTGCTGCGCGGGGATCTCTCGCCGGACGTCTTCCAGGCCATCGATGAGGAGCACTGAGTGACCGCACCCAAGGCACCCGAGTTCACCCGCGGCGCGCTGCACGTGCTCAGCAAACCGGCGGAGGTCACCAGGATCACGCGCGCGCTGCGCGCGGTCGGCACCAAGATCGTGCTGGTGCCGACGATGGGCGCGTTGCACGCCGGGCACCGCGAGCTGATCCGCCGCGCGCGCAACATCCCGAACACCGTCGTGGTCACGTCGATCTTCGTGAACCCGTTGCAGTTCGGGCCGAACGAGGACCTGGACCGCTACCCCCGGCAGCTCGACACCGACCTGGACGCGTGCCGCGAGGAACGCGTGGAGATCGTGTTCACCCCGGAGCGCGAGGACATGTACCCGCCGGGGTCGCAGGTGACCGTCCACTCCGGACCGGTCGGCGACGAGCTGGACGGACGTGTCCGCAAAGGACACTTCGACGGCGTGCTCACCGTCGTGAACAAGCTGTTCAACATCGTCCGGCCGGATTTCGCGCTGTTCGGCGAGAAGGACTACCAGCAGCTCGTGCTGATCAAGCGGATGGTCGCCGACCTGGACATGGACACCCGTGTGATCGGCGTGCCGACCGTCCGCGAACCCGACGGCCTCGCGCTGTCGTCGCGCAACGTCTACCTCAGCCCCAGTGAGCGGGAGAGCGCGGTCGCTCTCTCCGCCGCGCTGTCCGCGGGCGCGTACGCGGGCAGGCTCGGGGCCGCCGAAGTCATCAAGGCAGCCAAGGAAGTCCTGGCCGCGCACCCGGAGGTGGTCGTCGACTACCTCGAACTGCGCGCGCCCGATCTCGGCCCGGCGCCGGAGCAGGGTGAGGCCAGACTGCTCGTCGCCGCCCGGGTCGGAACGACGAGACTCATCGACAACACCGGCCTCCGCATGGGCGAACCGCCCGAGCCGGGGCTGTGAAGGGGGTAACGCCGACCATGCTGCGCACCATGCTGAAGTCCAAGATCCACCGGGCCACGGTCACCCAGGCCGACCTGCACTACGTCGGCTCGGTCACGGTGGACGCCGACCTGATGCACGCCGCCGATCTGCTGGCGGGCGAACAGGTCACCATCGTGGACGTGACCAACGGCGCGCGGTTGGACACCTACGTCATCGAGGGCCCGAGAGGCAGCGGCGTGATCGGCATCAACGGCGCCGCCGCGCACCTGGTGCACCCCGGCGACACCGTGATCATGATCGCCTACGGGATCATGGACAGCGCCGAGGCCGCGTCCTTCCGGCCGAAGGTCGTGTTCGTCGACGGCCACAACAAGGTCGTCGAACTCGGCACCGACCCGGCCACCGCACCGGCGGGTTCCGGCCTGCTCAGCGGCGCCGACCTCGAGCCGACCGCGGAGACCGCGGACGCCGCCGCGCTGGACGCCCTGCTCCAGCCGGAGAATTCCTGACGTGCTCTTCGCGATCGACGTCGGCAACACCAACATCGTCCTCGGCCTGTACTCCGGCGACCAGTTGATCCGCGACTGGCGGATGCGCACGGTCGCCGGCATGACGGCCGACGAACTGGCGCTGACCATGCGCGGTCTGCTCGGCGAGTACGCCGACCAGGTCACGGCTGTGTCCGCGTTGTCGACGGTTCCCGCCGTTCTGCGGGAACTGCGGGTGATGCTCGACCGCTATTACGCCGACGTGCCGCAACTCATTGTGGAGCCAGGGGTTCGCAGCGGCGTGCCGTTGCTTGTGGACAACCCCAGGGAGGTCGGCGGCGACCGGGTGATCAACACTCTGGCGGCGCACCACCTGTACAGCACCGCCTGTGTCGTCGTCGACTTCGGCACGTCCACGAACATCGACGTGATCTCGGCGAAGGGCGAGTTCCTCGGCGGGGTTTTCGCGCCGGGCATCGAGATCTCGGTCGACGCGCTGGCCGCCCGCGCGGCCGCGCTGCGCAAGGTGGAACTGGTCCGGCCGCGGTCGGTGATCGGCCGCAACACCGTGGAATGCCTGCAGTCCGGCATTCTCTACGGCTTCGCGGGCCAGGTCGACGGACTGGTCAATCGGATCATCGCCGAGTTGCGGTCACAAGGCCACGACAAAGCCGGACCGGTCGCGGTGATCGCCACCGGCGGCCTCGCCCCGCTGGTCATCGCCGAGTCCGAGACGATCCAGCACCACCACCCGGATTTGACGCTGCTCGGCCTGCGGCTGGTGTTCGAACGCAACGTCAGGCAGTGACGGCGCTTTTAGCCCGGTAGGCGAGCGTCCTGAACGGAAAGCCGAACTCGCCGGACGAGGTTTCCGGCTGTGCGGTCAGGAAGGCGCGCATCCGCTCGACGGCGACCGCGCGTTCCTCCGCGCTCGCCACGAGCACGTTGGAATGCGTGCAGACCATCCCGATCAGGCTTTCGATCGTGTACCGCACCGAATGCCGGAAATCCCTGCGCTCGAAGCCGGGGAACAGCGGGTGCTCGCCGAGGGGCCCGGATCAGTGGATGATCCGCCAACTCGGTCCGGCGCAGCCTGTCGAATGTGGAAACCCAGGGCACTTCGTCGTCCTCGTTGTTCCACAGCGCGCCGAGCGTCCCGGCGGGTCGCAACACCCCGCCAATCTCGGTAAGGGCGACCGGTGCGTCGAACCAATGAAACGCCTGGCCGACGACTACCGCGTCGACACTGGAATCGGGCAACGGGATCTGTTCGGCCGCGCCGAGCAGTGCCGTCACCGAGGGAAATCGTTTTCCGAGTTCGGCGAGCATCGCCGCGCCCGGTTCGACCGCGGTCACGTTCAGCCCTCGCCCGATCAATGACTCGGTGAGTTTTCCGGTCCCCGCCGCGAGGTCGAGAACGTCGGTGGCGCCTTGCGGCAGCACCCAGTCGATCGCGGCGGACGCATAACCGGGGCGGTAGGCGCGTACTGTTCAGCGCTGGCACCGAACGAGCTGGCTCGTCGGGCGTGCAGTTCGGCATCGGGTTCGGTCACGGGAGCCAAGCTATCCATATCCGGTTGGCTTCGTCGCCGGGCTTTTCCGTACCCTTTGCAGCCGTGAGCGACCAGCAGGTTCCCCCAGCGCCCGAGCAAGACGACCTCCCCGAGCAGATGCGTATCCGCAGGGAGAAGCGGGAGCGGCTGCTCGCCGCCGGTGTCGAGGCCTACCCGGTCGAACTGCCGCGCACCCACTCGCTGGCCGAGGTGCGGGCGAAGTACCCGCGGCTCGAACCGGGCGCGTCCACCGGCGAGGAGGTCGGGGTCACCGGCCGGGTGATGTTCCTGCGCAACACCGGCAAGCTGTGCTTCGCCACCCTGCGCGAAGGCGACGGCGCCGAGTTGCAGGCGATGCTGAGCCTCGCCAACGTCGGCGAGGAGTCGCTCGCGTCCTGGAAGGCCGACGTCGACCTCGGTGACCACGTGTTCGTGCGCGGCGAGGTGATCACGTCGAAGCGCGGTGAGCTCTCGGTGATGGCCGCGGAATGGCGGATGGCCGCCAAGTCGCTGCGCCCGCTGCCGGTCGCGCACAAGGAGCTGTCCGAGGAGACCAGGATCAGGCAGCGCTACGTCGACCTGATCATGCGCCCGCAGGCCCGCCAGGTCGTGGAGACCAGGGCGGCGGTGATGCGGTCGCTGCGCGAGAGCTTCCACCGGCGCGGGTTCACCGAGGTGGAGACGCCGATGCTGCAGACGCTGCACGGCGGCGCCGCGGCCCGGCCGTTCACCACCCACTCCAACGCCTTCGACATCGACCTCTACCTGCGGATCGCGCCGGAGCTGTACCTCAAGCGCTGCGTGGTCGGCGGGATCGAGAAGGTCTTCGAGATCAACCGGAACTTCCGCAATGAGGGAAGCGATTCATCGCATTCACCCGAGTTCGCGATGCTGGAGTACTACCAGGCGTACGCGACTTACGACTCGGTCGGTGCGCTGACTCGTGAGCTGATGCAGGAGGCGGCCGAGGCGGTTTTCGGTACCCAGGTGGTCACCCTGGTGGACGGGTCGGAGTACGACCTTTCCGGTGAATGGACCGCGCTGACAATGTACGGATCGTTGTCGGACGCCCTCGGCGAAGAGGTCACGCCGGAGACCGCGGTCGAGCAGTTGCGCAAGTTCGCCGAGCGCGTCGGCCTGGAAGTGGCGCCCAAGCTGGGCCACGGCAAGCTGGTCGAGGAGCTGTGGGAGCACCTGGTCGGCGACCACCTCGTCGCCCCGACTTTCGTCCGTGATTTCCCCGTCGAGACTTCCCCGTTGACACGCCAGCATCGCGACACGCCGGGAGTGGCGGAAAAATGGGATCTTTACGTGCGCGGTTTCGAACTCGCAACAGGATACTCCGAACTGGTCGACCCGGTCGTCGAACGGCAAAGACTGGTCGATCAGGCCAGGCTGGGAGCGGCGGGCGACGATGAGGCGATGCAGTTGGACGAGGACTTTCTGCGCGCACTGGAGTACGGAATGCCACCCAGCGGTGGAGTCGGAATGGGTATCGACCGGCTACTGATGGCACTCACCGGACTCGGGATCAGGGAGACGATCCTGTTCCCACTCGTTCGGCCGCAATGAAACCTGGGTGAGTGACTATCCACATCATTCTCGATTTGCGCTAGCCTACCTGCAAGCGAGAATCATTCCGTACCCGGTAATCACCCCGGAGGAGGCGGCGTATGGCGCAGAAGGTCACGGTGACCCTCGTTGACGACGTTGACGGTTCGGAAGCCGAAGAGACCCTCGAGTTCGGTCTGGACGGCGTTTCCTACCAGATCGACCTGTCCGGGGACAATGCCGGGAAGCTCAGGGACATCCTGAGCGACTATGTCGACCACGCCCGCCGTTCCGGAGGTCGTAAGCGCGCGGCGGGCAAGCTCGCCGTTGCGGGCCGGGTGGCGCGGACCGCGTCGGTGGACAGGGACCAGAACCAGGCAATCCGGGAGTGGGCGAGGAAGAAGGGATACAAAGTTTCCGACCGCGGCCGTATCCCGAAGGAAGTCACCGAGGCGTACCACAACAACCGCGACTGATTAGCGACGTCGCATAAGGCCCGCGGCCGGTGGCCGCGGGCCTTTAACGTGCCGGATTCCGGGGTTGGGCCAGGCCAGGAAGGTCAGTTAGCCTTACCTAACCAGTCGGGGGCTATGCTCCGGGCGGATCTCCGGGAGGCGCAGGTGGCGGCGAGCAAGGTGCGGTTGAAGGCGAGCGAGCTCGGGCTCGGGTACGGCGAGCGGCTCGTGGTCGACGGCCTCGACCTCGACGTCCCCCAGGGCACGGTGACCTCGGTGATCGGCCCGAACGGCTGCGGGAAGTCGACCCTGCTGCGCGCACTGGGACGCCTGCTGAGCCCGCGAGCGGGCGAGGTGCTCCTGGACGGCAAGCGGATCGACAAGCTGCCGACGAAAGAAGTGGCGCGAACAGTCGGCCTCCTGCCGCAGACCCCGGTCGCCCCGGACGGCCTGACAGTCGCCGACCTGGTCGCCAGGGGACGCCACCCGCACCAGACCTGGTACCGCCAGTGGTCGGTGGAGGACGAAGCAGCGGTCGCGGACGCCCTCCGCCTGACGAAAATGGACGAGCACGCCAGCCGCGTGGTCGACGAACTCTCCGGCGGCCAGCGCCAGCGGGCCTGGATCTCGATGACCCTGGCGCAGGGAACGGAACTGCTCCTGCTGGACGAACCGATCACCTACCTCGACCTGGCCCACCAGGTCGACGTGCTCGACCTCGTCCACGACCTGCACACCACCAGGGGAACGACGGTGGTGATGGTCCTGCACGACCTGAACCTGGCAGCCCGCTACTCGGACCGGCTCGTAGCGATGCGCGCAGGCAAGATCGTGGCCCAGGGCGACCCGGGCGACGTGCTGACCGAGGACCTGTTGCGCGACGTCTTCGACCTGGACGCGAAGATCCTGACCGACCCGGTGGCCGGAACCCCGATGGTCGTCCCGATCGGCTCACGCCACCGCGCGGCCCACGCCGCCCACGCCGCCGCGAAAGCCAGCTGACGAGAAGGCCACACCCCGACCGCGAAGCGGAACGCAGCGGCGCCCAGGAGCGACCGAAGCGTGACGGCGCCTGGAGTGGCACGGGCAGAGGTGCGCCGAGTCGCGAAACGTGACGATTCCGATGACCGGCGATGGTGGCGACGTCGATGACTGGCGGACCGGTGGAGCGGTGCGGGTGGCGGCGGCCGGTGGAGCGGTGCCGGTGCTGCTGGCTGGCGGGCCGGAGAAGGAGCCACTGACCTGCGAAAATGTAGCGGCGCCGAGTTTACGTGGAGCGGGGCGGCCGTAGGCTTGCAAGCGAGGAGAGCCCCGCAGGCAAACGAAGCCGCTGGAGCATGCCCATGGGGCGGGGCTCCACCTTTACGCTCTCCGATGGCCGCCCCGGAGGCTCCATGCCAAATCGGCGCCGCGTATCACGACAAAGAGCCAGCGGGCAACGAGCCGAGGGCCGGAGCGGAACCGCCGAAGAGCCCCACCGACACCCACCCCAGCCACTGAGGGAAACTCAGTGACACATCCGGCCCAAGATCGAATCAAGCCCGGTCGTCATTGAGCCGAACGAGTGAGAAAGTGATCGCGGTCACGCTTGGACGCGACCTGTTCGCGGACAGCGGACACGTCTCATTTGATGGAATCCAGCCCGGTGAACGCACGTTGTAAGGGGTGTCAGCCGGTACCAGCAGGCGAAGTGCCTGGTCTGTCATCAATCTGTGGTCGTGAGTGGCACTGAGCGCGACAGGCCGGGCGACTACAGTGGTCCTACGGTGCTGAATCCACCAACATGACGAGTGGTGAAGGGCCGCCGGCGCAGCAGTCAGGGAGTGCGAATGTTCGAGAGGTTCACCGACCGCGCGAGGCGGGTGGTTGTCCTGGCCCAGGAAGAGGCCCGGATGCTCAACCACAACTACATCGGCACCGAGCACATCCTCCTGGGCTTGATCCACGAGGGTGAAGGTGTCGCGGCGAAGGCGCTCGAGTCGCTCGGGATCGCCCTGGAAGGCGTGCGTCAGCAGGTCGAGGAGATCATCGGCCAGGGCCAGCACGCGCCTTCCGGTCACATCCCCTTCACGCCTCGGGCGAAGAAGGTGCTCGAGCTGTCTCTGCGCGAAGCGCTGCAGCTCGGCCACAACTACATCGGCACGGAGCACATCCTGCTCGGGCTGATCCGCGAGGGCGAGGGTGTCGCGGCCCAGGTGCTGGTCAAGCTCGGCGCCGACCTCAACCGGGTCCGCCAGCAGGTGCTGCAGCTCCTGTCGGGCTACCAGGGCAAGCCGGAGACCGAGCCGGGCAGCCGCGGTGAGGGCACGCCGTCCTCCTCGCTCGTGCTCGACCAGTTCGGCCGCAACCTCACCGCCAGCGCCCGCGAGGGCAAGCTGGACCCGGTGATCGGCCGGGCCAAGGAGATCGAGCGGGTCATGCAGGTGCTGTCCCGCCGTACCAAGAACAACCCAGTCCTCATCGGCGAGCCGGGTGTCGGCAAGACCGCCGTCGTCGAGGGTCTGGCGCAGATGGTGGTCAAGGGCGAGGTGCCCGAGACGCTGAAGGACAAGCAGCTCTACACGCTGGACCTCGGGTCGCTGGTCGCGGGCTCCCGCTACCGCGGTGACTTCGAGGAGCGCTTGAAGAAGGTCCTCAAGGAGATCCGCACCCGCGGCGACATCATCCTGTTCATCGACGAGATCCACACGCTCGTCGGTGCGGGTGCCGCCGAGGGCGCGATCGACGCGGCCTCCATCCTCAAGCCGATGCTGGCCCGTGGTGAGCTGCAGACCATCGGTGCGACCACCCTCGAGGAATACCGCAAGTACGTGGAGAAGGACCCCGCGCTCGAGCGCCGGTTCCAGCCCATCCAGGTCGGCGAGCCGAACCTGGAGCACACGATCGAGATCCTCAAGGGTCTGCGCGACCGCTACGAGGCGCACCACCGCGTCTCGATCACCGACGGCGCGCTCGTGCAGGCGGCCACGCTGGCCGACCGGTACATCAACGACCGCTTCCTGCCGGACAAGGCGATCGACCTGATCGACGAGGCCGGTGCCCGGATGCGCATCCGCCGGATGACGGCGCCGCCGGACCTGCGTGAGTTCGACGAGAAGATCGCCGACGTGCGCCGGGAGAAGGAATCGGCCATCGACGCGCAGGACTTCGAGCGGGCCGCGAAGCTGCGCGATTCGGAGAAGCAGCTGCTCGGGCAGAAGGCCGAGCGCGAGAAGCAGTGGAAGGACGGCGACCTCGACGTCGTCGCCGAGGTCGACGAGGAGCAGATCGCCGAGGTCCTCGCGCACTGGACGGGCATCCCGGTCTTCAAGCTGACCGAGGAGGAGACCACCCGCCTGCTGCGCATGGAGGACGAGGTCCACAAGCGGATCATCGGCCAGGAGGAGGCCGTCAAGGCTGTTTCCAAGGCGATCCGCCGGACCCGTGCGGGTCTGAAGGACCCGAAGCGCCCCAGCGGTTCGTTCATCTTCGCCGGGCCGTCCGGTGTCGGTAAGACCGAGCTGTCCAAGGCGCTGGCGAACTTCCTGTTCGGCGAGGACGACGCCCTGATCCAGATCGACATGGGCGAGTTCCACGACCGCTACACCGCTTCGCGCCTGTTCGGTGCCCCTCCCGGCTACGTCGGCTACGAAGAGGGCGGCCAGCTGACCGAGAAGGTCCGCCGCAAGCCGTTCTCGGTGGTGCTGTTCGACGAGATCGAGAAGGCGCACCAGGAGGTCTACAACACCCTCCTGCAGGTGCTGGAAGACGGCCGCCTGACCGACGGCCAGGGCCGCACGGTCGACTTCAAGAACACGGTCATCATCTTCACGTCGAACCTGGGCACGCAGGACATCTCCAAGGCGGTGTCGCTCGGGTTCGCCGGTGGTGGCGAGCAGTCCAACAACTACGAGCGGATGAAGCAGAAGGTCAACGACGAGCTGAAGAAGCACTTCCGCCCGGAGTTCCTCAACCGCATCGACGACATCATCGTCTTCCACCAGCTCACGGAGGACGAGATCATCCGCATGGTCGACCTGATGATCGGCCGCGTGGAGGTCCAGCTGCGCAACAAGGACATGGCTCTCGAGCTGACCCCGCTGGCGAAGAAACTGCTGGCCAAGCGCGGCTTCGACCCCGTGCTCGGTGCCCGGCCGCTGCGCCGGACCATCCAGCGCGAGATCGAGGACCAGCTGTCGGAGAAGATCCTGTTCGGCGAGCTCGAGCCGGGTCAGATCGTGATCGGCGACGTCGAGGGCTGGTCGGGCGAAGGCTCGGACGACAAGGCCCACTTCGTCTTCCGCGGCGAGGCCAAGCCGAAGAGCGTGCCGGACTCGCCGCCGGTGGACCTGGCCGCGTCGCCGGGCACGTCGTCCGGTGAGGCCGCCGAGGGTCTCGAGGACTGACGAACCACAGACAGCGAACACCGGAAGGGCGGCTCCTCGGGGAGCCGCCCTTCCGCGTTCGTGAGGTGACATGCTTGCGGGTGTGCGAGTAGCTGTCCTGGGGCCGCTGTGCCTGACGGATACCGCCGACCGGGAGATCGAGGTCGGCGGTCCACGGCTGCGCATGCTCCTGGTGCGCCTTGCCCTCGAAGCCAACCGGATCGTGCCGGTCGAGGCGCTGATCGACGGCCTGTGGGGTGCGCAGCCGCCCGCCGACGCCACCAACGCACTGCAGTCGCTCGTGTCCCGGCTGCGCAAGACCGGGCTGGCCAAGCGCATCGAGTCCTTCCCGGCCGGATATTCACTCGCGGCAACGGAAGTGGACGCCGAGCAGTTCGAACGCCTTGCCGCGGAAGGCAGTCGCCTGCTCAAACGCAACGAGGCCGCGAACGCCGCCGAGGTGCTGAGGACAGCGCTGGCGTTGTGGCGGGGCCCGGCGCTCGTCGACGTCACCGAGGCGCCGTTCGCGGCGGCGGCAGTGGCGCGCCTGGCGGAACTGCGCTTGACCGCGTTGGAAGACCGCATCGAGGCGGACATCCTGCGCGGTCACGAAGCTGACGTCATCGTCGAGCTGTACGCGCTGACCAGGGACCACCCGCTGCGGGAACGGCTCACCGCGTTGCTCATCCGCGCATTGCGCACGGCCGGGCGCCAGGCCGACGCGTTGGCCGCGTACGAGACCGCGCGCCAGAACCTCGCCGCGGAACTCGGCGTGGACCCGAGCCCGGAACTGCAGCAAGCCCACTTGGCCCTGCTGCGCGCGACACCGGCGGAGATCCCCAACAACGGCACCAGACTGCCCGCGCAGCTGACCAGTTTCGTCGGCCGCCAGCACGAGATGACCGAACTGGAGGCGCTGCTCGGCCGGGACCGGCTGGTCACGCTGGTCGGTCCGGGCGGCGCCGGAAAGACGAGGCTGGCGACGGAAGCAGCGAGCCGTGCGGCGAACCGGGTGTGGTTCGTGCACCTCGCGGGCCTCAGGGAGGCCGTGGACGTTCCCGCCGCGCTCGCGTCGGCGCTCGGCCTCGGTGACTCGCGGGTGTCGGAGAAGCGGCAGGTCTGGCATCCGCAGACGGACGTCACGACCCGGTTGCTCGAAGCGCTCGCCGACCGGTCCGAACTCGTCGTGCTCGACAACTGCGAGCACTTGGTGTCCGCGGTGGCGCACCTCGCGGAGACGTTGCTGGCCGCGTGCCCGCGGTTGCGGATTCTCGCCACCAGCAGGGAACCGTTGACGATCAACGGGGAAACCCTGTTCCCGCTCGGGCCGCTGGACCTGCCGGGGGAGAACGCGTCGGCCGAGCAGGCCGCGGGCAGCGCCGCCGTCCGGCTTTTCCTGGACCGGGCCCGGTCCGTGCGCCCCGGGTTCACAGTGGACGATGGCAACGTCGGCTCGGTCGTCGCGGTCTGCCGCCAGCTCGACGGCCTGCCGCTGGCGCTCGAACTGGCCGCCGCGCGGTTGCGTTCGATGACGGTCGGCCAGGTCGCCGAGCGTCTCGACGACCGGTTCCGGCTGCTGACCGGCGGCAGCCGCACGTCGCTGCCCCGCCACCAGACCCTCGGCGCGGTGGTGGAGTGGAGCTGGGGCCTGCTCGCCCCGGCCGAACGCACCCTGGCGAGCCGGATGTCGGTCTTCGCCAATCCGTCCACTTTGGAGGCGATCGTCGCGGCGTGCGCCGCCGGCGACCTCGCGGCGGACGACGTGCTGTACGTCCTGGCGTCGCTGGTGGAGAAATCCTTTGTGGAGGCAGGCGAAGGCGCGGACGGCGTACCACGCTACCGGATGCTGGAGACCGTCAAGGCGTTCGCCGCGGCACGGCTCGTCGACGCGGAACGCACCAGGACCAGGTTCATCGCGTGGGTGATGGGCATGGTCGAGGAGGCCGAGCCGATGCTGCGCGGCCACGACCAGGTCCGCTGGCTGCGGTTCCTGGACGCCGAACGGGACAACGTGATCGAGGCGGTCCGGCTGGCGGTCGACCGTGACGACGCGGACGCCTCGTTCCGGATCCTGGCCGCGTGGACCTGGTACTGGCTGCTGCGCCAAGGGGTTTTCGGCGAGGCGCTGACCGAACAGGTGCTGCCGCTGGCCCGGATGCAGCTGATGGAGCACCGCGCGCCCGACGGTCCTCGCCTGCTGTACCGGATGCTGACGGTCATGGGCGGCGTCGAGCAACCGGACCCGGCCCAGATCGCCACCGTGCTGGAACTCTGCCATTCCGAGCAGGCCAAGGCGATGCCGCTGGCCGCGATGATCGAGACGGTCGCGCTGGCGATGACGCACGAGTTCGACGGCGCCGACGTGGCCTTCCGGCGGTCCTTGCGGCACCCCGACAAGTGGACGCGGGCCGTGGTCGCCTTCGGCGGCGCGATGGCCGCCGAGAACCTCGGCGACCTGGCGAGGGCGAAACGCTGGCAGGAGGCGTCGATCCGCCGGTTCCGCACGATCGGCGACCGCTGGGGGCTGGCGATGGCGCTGAACGCGCTCGCCGAGATCCGGTCGACGGGCGGGGACATCGCGGGCGCGATCGAACTGCACGAGGAGGCGCTGCGCGTCGAGGTCGAACTGGGCCCCTCGATGGACCCGGCGATGACGAGGAGCAGGCTGGCCGAGCAGCACTACCGGATGGGCGATCTGGACGAGGCATACCGCGTGCTGGTCCGGATGGCGGAGGTCAGCCAGAACCAGGGCCAGCGGGCGGTGACCGTGGCGATCGTGATCCGGCTCTGCGCGGTCCTGCGGGCACGCGGTGACCTCGCGCAAGCGCGGGCCCGCCTCGACACGACCAGGAACGAACTGGTCGACTGGCCCGACTCGATGAACGACCCGCTGCGGTGCTGGCTCGGTGTCGTGGAAGCCCGGCAGTACACCGCCGAGGGGAAGCTGGCGGAGGCGTGGCGGGCCGCGGCCGACGCGGTCGCGGCGACCGACCGGAACGCGGGATACCTGCGGGACGCGCAAAGCGTGGCCGACGTCGCCGAGGCCATGGCCACGATCGCTGCCGCGGCAGGGGATCTGGTGTTCGCGGCGCGGCTGCTCGGCGCGAGTGCCGCCATCGCGGGGGCGTTGGACGTCGGCTCACCCGACAACCTCGCCGTACTCGGGAAGTTCGGTCCGGCCGAACAGGAAGTCCTCGCCGAGGCACGGAAGATGACCCAGGACGAAGCGACTCGGCTGATCAAGGAGGGTGTCCCCGTACCCCCACCGGGGACACCCTGAGCCGTCAGGCCACACGCCGCCGGTACGTGACCATCGCCAACGGGTAGAACACCGCGACGAACCCGGCCATCCAGGCGAGCGTGCCCAGCAGCGGCCCGCCGACCGGGCCACCGGTCAGCAGACCGCGGTTGACCTCAGCCAGCAGGCTCACCGGCTGGATGTCGGCGAACGCCTTCAACCAGGCCGGCAGCGTGCCCGTCTGCACGAACACGTTGCTGACGAAGCCGAGCGGCATGATGAACGCGATCATCGCGCCCGGTACCGCCTGCGGCGACTTGACCAGCATGCCGACCCACGCGGAGATCCAGCACAGGCACAGTCCGAACGCGACAGTCACGACCACCGCGAGCAACGCCGACGCCGCGTCCGTCGTGATGTCGAAGCCGAGGATCATGCCGAACCCCAACAGGAACACCGACGACGCGACGAACCGGATCGCGTCGCCGAGCACCGCGCCGAACAACGGTGCCGACCGGGCGATCGGCATGCTGCGGAACCGGTCGAACACGCCCTTGGTGATGTCGGTGCACAGTCCGACGCCGGTGCCGAGGGTGGCGAACAGGATGGTCTGCGCCATCAGGCCGGGCAGCAGCATCTGCAGGTACCCGTCCCGGTCGCCGCCGCCGATCGCGCCGCCGAACAGGTACACGAACATCAGCAGCATGATCACCGGCATGATCGTCACGTCGATGAGCTGCTCGGGGCTTTTCAGCGTCTTGCGGAGGTTGCGCCCGGCCAGGATGATCCCGTGCTCGATCGCCTTGACCGGGCTGATGGACGTGACCGGGCTGACAGTCGCGGTGGTCATGCCCTCGTTCCTTCCTTGGTGCCGGTGATCGCGAGGAACACCTCGTCGAGGCTGGCCAGCCGCAACCCGATCTCGTCGACCGGGATGCTCAGCTCGTCCAGCCGCCTGATCACCGCGGCCATCAGCGCGGTGTCGTCGGCAGGCGTGTTGAGCACCGCGCTGTCGACATCCCCCGACGGCTGGGTGCCCGTCAGTTCGAGCAGGATCCGGGACACGGCTTCGAGGTCGTCCTCGTTGGCCGGCCGGATCTGCAGCGTCTGCCCGCTGACCTTGCGCTTGAGCTCGCCGGGCGTGCCGTCCGCGACCACGCGGCCGTGGTCGAACACCGTGATGTGGTCGGCGAGCTGGTCGGCTTCCTCCAGGTATTGCGTGGTCAGCAGCACTGTCACGCCGTCGTCGGCGAGCCTGCGCACGATGTCCCACACCTCGTTGCGGCTGTGCGGATCCAGTCCCGTCGTCGGCTCGTCCAGGTACAGCACGCGCGGGCGGCTGATCAGGCTCGCCGCCAGGTCGAGCCGCCTGCGCATGCCGCCCGAGTACGTCTTGGCGGCGCGGTCGGCCGCGTCGCTGAGCTCGAACCGGTCGAGCAGTTCGGTCGCGCGCGTCCTGGCGTCGGCTTTGGACATGTCGATCAACCGCCCGATCAGCACCAGGTTCTCCCGGCCGGACAGGTCCTCGTCGACCGAGGCGTACTGCCCCGTCAGACCGATCAGGCTGCGGACCGCGACCGGTTGGCTCAGCACGTCGTAGCCGCTGACACGCGCGGTGCCCGCGTCCGGGCGCAGCAGCGTCGCCAGGATGCGGACCGCTGTCGTCTTGCCCGCGCCGTTGGGCCCCAGTACGCCGAGGATCCTGCCCGCGGGCACGGCCAGGTCCACGCCGTCGAGCGCGGTCGTCTCCCCGAACCGTTTCACCAGGCCTTCGGCTTCGATCGCGTTGGACACCTCGTCCCCCTCTCGTCATCTACCGCGGCCACTGTGCGACGCGCCGCTGTCGAGTCGCGCACAGGACGCTGTCAGGCACTTTCGGGCAAGCTGGTGGCGTGACAGTGGAGCTGAAGAGGCCTCGGCCGCCGGTCAGGACGTGGATCGTCGCGCTGTGGGCGGTGCCGTCGGTGCTCTTCGTGGGCTTCGCGGCGCTTCGGCTGCTCGGGGTGACCGGCAACCGGTACATAATCGCCACGGTCGCGCTGACGCCGTACATCGCCGTCGTCGGCCTGGCGCTCGGCGTCGTGGGGCTGTTCATGCGCCGCTGGATCTTCGGCGGTGTGGTGCTCGCGTTCGCGATGATCGTCAGCGCCGCTGTCGTGCCGCGGATGATCTCGCACGACCAGTCCACGGTGTTCGGGCCGAGACTGACTGTGATGACGGCGAACCTGTACGTCGGCCGCGCGGATGCCGTGGCACTGCTCGACATGGTCCGCCGCACCAACGTGGAAGTGCTCAGCCTCCAGGAACTCAGCCCGGCGATGGTGCAGGACCTCGACCGGGCCGGGATCGACCGGGTGCTGCCGTACCGGCTGTTCGAGCCGCGGCGCGGCGGGGCCGGGTCGGGCCTGGCGTCGAAGTACCCGCTGCGGCCGACCGAGATCCTGGACCCGGCGACGTTCGCGCAACCCAGCGCGATCGTCGACCTGCCTGGTGTGGTCGACCCCGAGGTTCTCGTCGTGCACGCCGTGCCGGGCGTGGAGAACGCGGGCACCTGGAAGGCGGAACTGGCCGAGTTGCCCGGCACGACCACCAAGGACAAGCCGAGGATGCTGATCGGCGACTTCAACGCCACGCTCGACCACCCCGACCTGCGTGACGTGATCAGCCGCGGCTACGTCGACGTGGCGCAGCAGCACGGCAGCGGGCTGACGCCGACGTGGCCCGCGGGGATCTGGCCGCCGCCGGTCGCGCTCGACCACTTCCTCGTCGACGCGCGCTGCGCTGTCGTCGACTACCAGGTGTTCGACTTGCCGGGCAGTGACCACCGCGCCGCGGTGGCCACGCTCAACCTGCCGTGACCAGCTTGTCCAGTGCGGTCAGTCCGGCCAGTGCGCCGAGCGGCAACGAAACCCCGCGGCCGTGCCGGACTTCCGGCTCTCGCGGGTTGATCCGGATCAGCGCGCCGGTGCGCGCCGACGCCAGTTCGGCCATCCGGCGGACGGTCGGGACCGCGTTGCCCGCACCGAGTTCGACCACCACGAGGTTGTCCTGCCGTGATCGCCAGCGGGACACCTCGGTCAGCACCGCTTCGCTGCGGGCCGGTTGCCAGTCGTAGTCGCCGAACATCAGGATGTTCGGCCGGGCAAGGGATCCGCACGACGGGCAGCTCGGCAACTCGCCGACGGCCCGCATGGTGTCCTCGTCGATCGCGACGTCCGGGCCGGCCGGCCAGCTCGGTTGTCCACAGTGGCCGAAGCACTGCAGGTGGTGGATCGAGCCGTGCACCTCGGCGACGTGGTCGTCGGCGAAGCCGGCCTTCTGGAACTGGCCGTCCACATTGGAGGTGAACACCCTCGTCGGCTTGTCCCAGCCCCGGATGACGTGGAAGCCCTCGTGTGGCTCGGTTTCCCGGTACAGCCGCAGCCGGTGGCCGTAGAAACCCCACGCCAGTCCGGGATCCTCGCGGAAGTGCACCGGGTCGGCGAGCTCGTAGAAGTTCAGGCCGAGCCGCTCGTACGGCGGGTACGCGCGCCAGAAGCCTTCGTCACCGCGGAAATCCGGCAGTCCGGAGTCCACACCCATGCCGGCACCGGCGCACACCAGCAACGCACTCGCGCCGCGGATCAGCTCCGCGGCGCGGTCCAGCTCAGGACTCACTCCGGTTTGATCATTTCGACGACCTCGAACTCGAGCAGGCTCGACCCGGTGGCGACCGGCTTGTCGCTCGGCGGGCCCGAGTGCGCCTTCATGGACGGGCCCGCCCGCCATGCCTGGAACGCCTCGTCGTTCTCCCAGTGCGTCACCACGAAGTAGCGGTTGTCGCCGCTGACCGGGCGCAGCAGCTCGAATCCGAGAAAGCCGGGGGAGTCCTTGATGGTGCTCGCCCTGGCCGCGAACCGCTTCTCCAGTTCGGTGCCGTCGCCGTCGGGGACCTCGATCGCGTTGATCTTCACGACTGCCATGTGGCCCAGCGTACTGACACGGCATGATGGACAGCTATGGCTCACACAGTGGCTGTGTTCTTCGACGACGACGCGGACCGCGCGGTCAGGGCGCTGTGGCGCAGGCTCGACCAGGCCGGAGTGCCGAGCCTGGCCGGCCACCCGAACGGCCGCTGGGCGCCACGTGTGACGTTCGCCGCTGCCAAGCAGATCCCGCGCCGGACCCGTGACCTGCTCAAGGACGAGCTGCGCACGCTGGCCATCCCCTCCTTGTGGCTGTCGAACCTCGGCACGTTCCCGAGCACGGAGAACGTGCTGATGCTCGGCGCGGTCGTGGACGCCGAACTGCTGGCGGTGCACTCCGCGATCCACGACGTGCTCGCCGGGCAGGTGCAGTCGCCGCAGGCCTACTGGCTGCCCGGCTCGTGGACCCCGCACTGCGCGCTCGCCCAAGGCGTCGAGCACCACAAGCTGATCGAGGGTTTCGCGGCGCTGCACCCCGTCGACCGGATCGAGGCGCGCGTCGAGCACGTCGCGATCGTGGACACGCAGACCGCCGAGGTCGAGATCGTCAAGTGAGCGACGACAGGAACGCCTCCACCGCGCCGCGGTAGATCTCCGGCTGGTCGCGGTGCACCACGTGCCCCGAGCCGGGAACGACGACGTGCTTGCCGCCGCCGGGCGAACGCACCGGCATCTGGCTCATCTGGCCTGGCGGCATGGCGCTGGTCGCCGCCTCGATCGCCAGCATCGGGCACTGGATCTTCTCGATCAGGTCCCAGTAGTCCCGTTCGCCCCACTCGTTGGCGATGGGGTAGAGCCGCTCAAGGTCGGCGATCAGGTGGTAGCCGTCCGCGCGCTCCTCGAAGCACTCCACGAAGTGGTCGCCGTACTGGCCGAAGAACGCCTTGACGTGCGCCAGCGACTGGAACGGCACCGGCCACGACTCGAAGTACGACTTCCACTTGTCCACGGTCTTGCCGGTCTGGTCGGGCGCCATGTCCTCGACCACGATGCCGCTGACCAGCTCGGGGTGGGTCGCGGCGAGCGCCCACGCGTGCAGGCCGCCCATCGAGTGCCCGATCACCACCGACGGGCCGAGTTCACGCACCACTTCGGCGGCGTCGGCGACGAAGTCCTCGGTGCGCCCGGTCTGGACGGGGTTGCGGCCGTGCGCGCGGGCGTCGAGTCCGACGACGCGGCCGTAGCGCGTCAGCCACTGCGCCACCGGCCACCAGATGGTCGCCCGGCCCATCAGCCCGTGCAGCAGCAGGATGCCCCGGCCACGGCCACCGAACTCGACCACATTCCGCATTCGACCTCATCCTCACGTCGCGTTCGTTACGTTAGGCCGCATGGACCACCCACGCCGCCGTATCGCCGCGATGTTCGTCGCGACATCCATCTTGGTCGTGGGGTGCACCAGCTCACCACCGGACAACCAGGCGCCGCAGCCGCAGCCGGGTCAGCCCGCCGCGGCCCCGTCGGCGGACGGCGCCGGTGACCCGTACTACCCGCGGGACGGCAACGGCGGATACGACGTCGCCGGCTACAACGTCTCGATCAGCTACGACCCGGCCACCGGGATCCTCGACGGCGACACGACCGTCACCGCCAAGGCCACGGCCGAGCTGACCGAGTTCAACCTGGACCTGATCGGCTTCGACATCGCGGGTGTCGACGTCGACGGCAAACCGGCGAAGTTCGCCCGTGAGGGGGAACACGAGCTGGTGATCACACCGGCGGCGCCGGTGGCCAAGGCCGCGTCGTTCGCCACGCGCGTGCGCTACAAGGGCAAGCCCGAACTCAAGGACGACGGGCAGCTGGGCACGAACGGCTGGCAGAAGTCCAAGTCCGGTGGGGCGTTCGTGGCCGGTGAGCCGCACTCGGCCACGTTCTGGTTCCCCGCCAACGACCACCCGCGCGACAAGGCGGCGTTCCGGCTGACCGCGCGGGTGCCGTCCGGCTGGTCGGTCGTGTCCAACGGCCGGGAGGAGCCCAGCTCGACCGACAACGGGTGGACCACGTTCCGCTGGGTCGAGGAGACGCGGCTGGCGACGTACTTGACCACGGTCGGGATCGACAAGTGGACCTTCGAGCGCTCGGCGCTGGCCGACGGCACGCCGGTGGTCACCGCGTACGCGCCCGGCGTGGAGAACAAGAAACAACTGGAATCGCGGCTGCCGGAAATCCTGGAGTTCCTCGGCTCCAAATTCGGGCCGTATCCGCAGAAAGCCGCGGGCGGGATCTACCTGAACGAGGACATCGGGTTCTCGTTGGAAACGCAGGGCAGGCCGATCTACGCCAAATGGACGAACCTGGAGACGGTGGTGCACGAGAACGCGCACCAGTGGTTCGGTGATTCCGTCTCGGTGGACACCTGGGCCGATATCTGCCTGAACGAGTGTTTCGCGAGTTATTCGCAATGGCTGTGGGCCGAGGCGAAGGACAAGCAGAACCTGGACCAGCGCTACCGTTCGGCGATCGACAAGGTGCGCACCCGTGAGCAGTACTGGGCGAACAAGCTCTACGGCATGGGCAAGGGCAAGGAGTTCCACGGCGTCTACGACAAGGGCATCCTCGCGATCCACGCCCTGCGCAGGCAGGTCGGCGAGGACGCCTTCAACCGCGTGCTGAAGGAGTGGACGGCCACCCACAAGGACGGCAACGCCTCGTGGGCGCAGTTCGAGGAGTTCGTGCAGAAGACCGCGAACCAGGACCTGCGCGGCTTCTTCGACGCCTGGTTCCACGGCGACAAGATCCCGGCCGACCAGTACCTCTACCCCGGCCCCCTGCGCGGATGACCTCGTGAGTGTTCGCCGGGCAGGGCGAACAGGCCGGTCTTGGTTTGTTCCATCAGGCCGTCGACCAGCAGTGAGTCCAGGCAGCGGTCGCGCTGCGCGGAGTCCGCCCAGACCGCGTCCAGCCTGGTTCGTTCGACCGGGCCGTCGGTGTCCCGCAGGACATCCAGCAGCAGGCCGCGGACCTGGCGGTCGGTTCCGGCGAACCGCTGCACCGGCTTGAGCGGGCCGGCGTACTCGGGCCTGCCTGCCCGCTGCCACGCGCAATCTGTCAACAGTGGACAGTCGACGCAGCGCGGGTTCTTCGCCGTGCAGACCAGGGCGCCGAGTTCCATCAGCGCGATCGACATCGTCGCGGCCGGTTCGTCCTCGTGGGGGAGGAGTTTCTCCACGTCCGCCATGTCGCGCGTGTTCGACGCCGGACCGGCGTCGCCCGCGCCGTGCACCGCGCGGGCGACCACGCGCCGGACGTTCGTGTCGACGACCGGGGCCCGTTGGCCGTAGGCGAAGACCGCCACCGCCCGCGCGGTGTACGCGCCGATGCCCGGCAACGCCAGCAGAGTGTCCACATCGGACGGAACGACGTCGCCGTGGTCACGCGCGATCACGCCAGCGGCCTCGTGCAACCGCAACGCCCTGCGCGGGTAGCCGAGCTTTCCCCACGCCCGCACGACTTCGCCCTGCGAGACGGCGGCGAGGCCGGACGGCACCGGCCACCGGGCCAGCCACTCCCGCCAGATCGGCTCGACGCGCGAGACCGGCGTCTGCTGCAGCATGATCTCGCTGACCAGCACGCCCCACGCCGTCGTGCCCGGCTCGCGCCACGGCAGGTCACGCTTGTTCTTCGAGTACCAGTCGATCAACAGTTCGTCCATCGACCGGAATTCTCTCAGACGACCTCGGTGAGCTCCCCGGTGTGCACGTCGTAGACGAAGCCGCGGACCAGGTCGGTGTGCGGCAGGTAGATCGCGTGCCGCACCCGGTTCATCGACGTCCGCACGCTGTCCTTGACCTCGCGGAAGGCCTCGACCGACCACGTCGGCCGCAGCCCGCTCGCCTGTTCGAGCTCGTCCTTGAAGCCGTCCTCGGTGACCGTCTGCAGTCCGCAGTTGGTGTGCTGGACGATCATCACCTCGCGGGTGCCGAGTTTGCGCTGGCTCAGCGCCAGCGACCGGACCACGTCGTCGGTGACCACGCCGCCCGCGTTGCGCAGCACGTGCGCCTCGCCCTCGGCCAGCCCGAAAATCGCGAACACCCGGATCCGGGCGTCCATGCAGGTCAGCAATGCGACGCGCATCGACGGCTGCGGGGTGGACCGGTCCCCGAGTTGACGTTCGGTGAGTCCGGCATTGCGGCGCAACAGCTCGTCGATGGCACTCATACCCACGATGGAACCCGAGTCCGCCCGGCGGCGCAATTGTCTGTAGATGGACATCACGCGGCGAACACAACCCGATCTAGTGAATGTAAGATCCACTGCTCACGGTAGTGGTGGAGTTACTTTTCCCACATGAATGAGCCAACGTCTATCTATTGGCGTCGGCGCATGGTCGCTATCGGCGGCGTGGTTGTCGCGCTCGTGGTGCTCGGCTGGGCCGCCGGTGGATTCTTCGGCGACGGGACGCAGGTCGAGGACAAGAACGCGAGCGCGCGGGAATCGCAGCCGCCGTCCAGCCCGCCACCGCCGTCACCGCCGGGGTCGTCGCACTCGTCGACCACATCGGCGCCAGCCCCGACGCCGACCACTCCGACGACGACCACGTCACCGCCGCCGCCCCCGCCGGACCCGAACCTGCCGTGCGCGGACACCGCCATGCAGGTCACTGTGGAACTGGGCGCGCCACAGTACAGAGTCGGTCAGCGACCGGTGCTGAGACTCGTGATCGCCAACGCCGGTGCCGTGCCGTGCACCAGGGACATCAGCCGGGCGCTGCGCGAGGTCGTCGTGACCTCTGTGGACGGTGTGAACCGGCTGTGGTCGAGCAGGGACTGCTACGGCTCGAGCCGGCCGGACCTGCGGATCATGCAGCCGGGCGAGCGCCAGGAGTTCGAAGTGAAGTGGGCGGGGCGGACCTCCGCGCCCGGCTGCCCGTCGAGCCGCACGACCGTGCAGGCGGGCACGTACAGCGTGATCGGCAAGCTGGGCCCGCTGACGAGTCCAGCCGTGCCGCTGGCGATGGTCTGACGGCTCAGGGGCCGAACCACCGTTCCTCGGCGGTCCGGGGTGCGGCGGAGGTCGTGCCGGGCAGGAACTCGGTCTCCAGCGTGATGCTGCGGGGCCGGGTCCGCTCGGACGGGCTGAGCAGCAGGCGGCCGGCCGCCTTGCCCTTCTCCAGGACGGGCTGGCGGACGGTGGTCAGGCCGGCGCGCTCGGCGTCGGCGATGCCGTCGAAGCCGGTGATCGTCAGGTCCTGCGGGACGCGCAGGCCTCGGCGCCGCGCCTCGGCGAGCGCTCCCAGCGCGAGGATGTCCGACGTGCAGATCAGCGCCGTGAGCTGGGAGTCGGCGTCCAGCAGCTGGGCCGCGGCCGACGCGCCCATCGCGCTGCTGTGGTCGAAGCGCTCGACGACCGGCACCGAGGCCCATTCGACGCCGACCGTCGCGAACGCGGCGGCCAGCCCGCCGAGACGGGTGCGCTGGACGTGGAAGTGGGCGTTCTGCTGGCGGTCCACCGGGGCGAAGCCGTCGTTGCGGTCACGGGCCAGCCGCATGCAGACCACGCCGATGCGGCGGTGGCCGAGTGCGATCAGCTTCTTGGCCAGTTCGGTGATGGCGGTGCCGTCGTCGATGCCGACCCGGTCGACGCCTTCGATGTGCGGCTGGTCGGCGATCACTGTCGGTACCGGCCGGGAGAGCACGGCGGCCAGGTGCGGGTCGTCGTCGGGCACCGAATAGACGACGAAACCGTCTACTCCGGCCCGGTGCACGGCCGCGACGTCCTCGCGCTCGGGGTTCACCGGAACCAGGTGCAGACCCTGTCCCGCGCCTTCGCACGCCAGCGCGAGCCCCTCGAGGAAGCCGAGCGCCGCCGGGTCGCGGAACGCGTAGGAGAGGTTCTCGGTGAGCAGCAGGCCCACCGCCCCCGCCTTGCGGGTCCGCAGTGAGCGGGCCACCGGGTCGGGACCCGGGTAGCCCAGCCGTCTGGCGGTCTCCAGGACCCTTCTGCGAAGCTCTGGAGACAGCTGGTCGGGCCGGTTGTAGGCATTCGACACCGTTGTCCGGGAGACCCCCAGTTCGGCCGCCAGCGAGGCCAGCGTCGCCGGTCGCCGTACATGTATTGACCGCGCCATGCGGTGACGGTAACGGTTCAGAACCAATTGCAGAAGTCCGCCTTGGGGTGACCGGATCACTTCGTCGTTTCCCGAGGTCCGGGCCGCGAAATTCCACCTGTTGGTCTAGACCATTCAAAACGGTCATCAAGCCTGGTAGAAACGTCGGATAGCAGTGGGTAACCGGTTACTTTGGTCTACACCACTTCGATACGCGCTGATGGCTGACGTTTTCCCAAAACCCAGCTACGGTGAGCGAGAACACAGCAGTAACCGAAGGGACAACACATGGCCGAGGTCTCGTACGTGGGCGCGTCCAGGGTGTTCACCGGCAGCCCGCCGGTGCGCGCCGTGGACCAGCTTGACCTGGATGTCGCCGACGGCGAGTTCCTGGTTCTGGTCGGGCCGTCCGGGTCGGGCAAGTCGACCGCGCTGCGGATGCTCGCCGGGCTGGAGGACGTCGACGAGGGGACGATCCAGATCGGCAGCAAGGACGTCACCAACGTGCCACCGAAGGGCCGGGACATCGCCATGGTGTTCCAGTCCTACGCGCTCTACCCGCACATGACGGTCGCCGAGAACATGGGCTTCGCGTTGAAGCTGCGCGGCACCCCCAAGCCGCAGATCAAGGAGAAGGTGGCCGAGGCGGCCGCCATGCTCGACCTCACCAAGTACCTCGACCGCAAGCCGAAGGCCCTTTCCGGTGGCCAGCGGCAGCGTGTCGCCATGGGTCGCGCGATCGTGCGTGAGCCCAGCGTCTTCCTGATGGACGAGCCGCTGTCCAACCTGGACGCCAAGCTGCGTGTGGAGACCCGCGCCAACATCGCGGCCCTCCAGCAGCGCCTCGGCACGACCACCATCTACGTCACCCACGACCAGGTCGAGGCCATGACGATGGGTCACCGCGTCGCGGTGCTCAAGGACGGCCTGCTGCAGCAGTGCGACACCCCGCGCGCGCTGTACGACCGGCCGGCCAACGCCTTCGTGGCGGGCTTCATCGGCTCGCCCGCGATGAACCTCAAGACCGTGCCGCTGGCCTCCGACGGCGCCAAGCTCGACGGAGTCGTCGTGCCGCTGGAGCGTGCGGCGCTGACCGCGGCCCAGAGCGCGGGCCTGGCCACGGTGACCTTCGGCATCCGCCCGGAGTCGCTGCGCCTGGCCAGTGTCGAGGAGCAGGGCATCGACATGACGGTCGAGCTGGTCGAGGAGCTCGGCGCTGACGCGCTGGTGCACGGTGCCGTGAAGATCGGTGACGGCTCGGAGCGTTTCGTCGTGCGTGTCGACGGCCGCACGCCGCCGCAGCTGGGCCAGAACGTCAAGATCGCGGTCCGCGACGCCAGCGAGGTGCACCTGTTCCACCCGGAGACGGGTGAGCGCCTGATCGGCTGACACCACCACGCCTCGAAGGCCACATCGGTTGCGCCCAGTGCAACCGATGTGGCCTTCGGTGCTTCAGGTGCAACGAATGCGGCCTTTGTGGCGTGGGCTGACTTGGCAGAGATCGCTGTGGGTAATGGGCGTCACCTGAATGGTGGAATCGGAAGGGTGGACATGTTGTAGTCTGAGTGAAGACGACAACGGTTTCCATTTCCATGCAGGAGTACGCATGAGCGCCCGACTCATTGGTTCGATAGCGGCTGTGGCCCTCGTGGTGGCGGGTTGTGGTTCGTCACCGGGTGCCGAGCCGCCGCAGCCAGGCGGCAAGGTCACCGTGGTGGCGTCGACGAACGTGTGGGGCAGCGTGGCGCAGGCGGTCGGCGGCGACCAGGTCGACGTCAAGTCGATCCTCAAGGACCCGGGCGCCGACCCGCACTCGTACGCCGCCAGCGCGACCGACGCGACCGAGTTGAAGAACGCCAAGGTCGTGGTCTACAACGGCGGCGGCTACGACGACTTCTTCACCGGGATGGTGAACGAGTCCGGCAAGGACGCGCGCAAGGTCGTCGCCTTCGACGTGTCCGGCAAGCCGCAGGGCGGCAACGAGCACGTCTGGTACGACCTGCCGACGGTCAGGAAGGTCGCCGACAAGGTCGCCGAGGAGCTCGGCGCCGTCGCACCGGACCGCAAGGACGCGTTCGTGAAGAACGCGCAGGCGTTCGGCGGCAAGCTCGACGAGCTGACCGCCAAGGCCGCGCAGATCGGCAAGACCAAGCCCGGTCTCCAGGTGGTCGTCACCGAGCCGGTGCCGGAGTACCTGCTCGAAGCGGCCGGGGTGAGGAACGCGACGCCGGAGGAGTTCACGAAGGCCGTCGAGGAGGAGACCGACCCGCCTGCCACGGCCATCGCGCAGACCACCGACTTGGTCAAGAACAAGCAGGTCGCCGCCCTGGTCAATAATGAGCAGACCGAGACGCCGGTGACCAAGCAGCTGGGAGACGCCGCGAAGTCGGCGGGGCTCCCGATCGTGCAGGTCACCGAGACCTTGCCCGAGGGTGTCGGCGGCTACGTCGACTGGATGACGAAGCAGGTGGATGCGCTATCCAGCGCGCTGACGAAGTAACCGGGACGCCGGCGCCACCGCGCGTCGCCCTGCGGGGCGCGCAGCTCTCCTACGGCAAGCGCGCGCTCTGGTCCGGCCTGGACATCGAGCTCGAACAGGGCGAGTTCGTCGCGGTGCTCGGCCCGAACGGCTCGGGCAAGACGAGCCTGCTGCGCGTGCTGCTCGGCCTGCAGAAGCTCACCGGCGGCACGATCGAGATGCCGGACGGCATGGGCATCGGCTACATCCCGCAGCAGCGGGCGCTCGACCCGACGATCACGCTGCGCGGCCGTGACCTGGTGTCACTCGGCTACGACGGCCACCGCTGGGGGATCGGGCTCAAGGGCAGGCGCGACCGCAAGCGCCGCGTGGACGAGGCGATCAGCGCGGTGGGCGCGGAGAAGTTCGCCAACCGGCCGGTCGGCCTGCTCAGCGGCGGGGAGCAGCAGCGGTTGCGCGTGGCCCAGGCGCTGGTGTGCGACCCGGACGTCCTGCTCTGCGACGAACCACTGCTGTCGCTCGACCTCGCCCACCAGCAGGCAGTCAGCCGGCTGATCGACAAACGCCGCCGGGACGCAGGCACCTCGGTGCTGTTCGTGACGCACGAGATCAACCCGATCCTGCCGCTGGTGGACCGGGTGCTCTACCTGGTGGACGGCCGGTTCAGGATCGGCACGCCGGACGAGGTGATGACCTCGGAAGCGCTCACCGAGCTCTACCGCGCGCGGATCGACGTGGTGCGGGTGCGTGGCCAGATCATCGTGGTCGGCGCGCAGGGCGCGATCGAGTCCGACCAGCCCCACCACCTGCAGGTGGACTGATGGACAAGTTCTTCGACTTCGACAAGACCATCGAAGTGCTCCAGTACGACTTCGTCCGGAACGCACTGATAGCAGCGGCGATCCTCGGCCTGCTCGCAGGCGTGCTCGGACCGCTGATAGTCAGCCGCAACATGGCGTTCTCGGTGCACGGCACAAGCGAGCTCGCGGTGACGGGCGGCGCGGCGGCGTTGCTGCTGGGCGTCGGAGTCGCCTACGGCGCACTGGCCGGATCGATCATCGCCGCACTGGTGCTGGGCCTGCTGGCCCGCCGAGGCTCGGAACACGACTCGGTGATCGGCGTCGTGCTCGCGTTCGGACTGGGCCTCGGTGTGCTGTTCCTGTGGATGTACCCAGGACGCGCGTCGAACAAGTTCGGCCTGCTGGTCGGCCAGATCGTGAGCACGGACTTCACCTCGATCGTGCTGCTGTCGGTGTGCGCGGTGATCGTGCTGGGAGTCCTGGCGTTCATCTACCGACCGCTGATGTTCGCCTCGGTGGACCCCGACGTGGCCAAGGCACGCGGAGTCCCGACAGGTGTGCTGTCCCCGATCTTCGCAGTCCTGGTCGGTGTCGCAACGGCGCTGGGAGTGCAGACGGTCGGCGCGTTGCTGGTGCTGGCGTTGATGGTCACGCCAGCCGCGGCGGCCTGCAGAATCACCGCGAGCCCGGTACGAGCGACGATTCTCTCCGTGGTGTTCGCGGAGGTGGCGGTGCTCGGCGGCATCATCCTGTCGCTGGCGCCAGGCGTCCCGGTGAGCGCGTTCGTCACGGCGATCTCATTCCTGATCTACCTGGGCGCCAGGGTGTTCTCGAAGGCCCGCGCGACAGCGTGATCCGGACAGCACACCTAGTGCAGAAGCAGAACCTGAAGCTCGCCCACGGCGAACCCGATGATCGCACCCACCGCGATGAGCTTCCACTCGTCACGGCGGAAGGCGGGCCGGAGCAACTCCTCGTACTCGACCCGGGTCAGGTCCCGCATCTTGCCCGCGATCGTGTTGCCGACGTCAAAAGTCTCAGCCAGGTACGCCTCAGCGTGCCGAACAGTGTCCGGCAACCGCTCGACAGCCAGCAAAGCGGCATCCTGCTTCATGGCTTCCAGGCGGTGTGACCCGATGGCCGTGGCGACAAGGGGCCTGGCCAGCCGGACCTGGTTGTCGACGGTCTCCCGAACGACGCGATCGACCAGCGCCCGCAACCGGTCCGCCCTGGGTCCATTGAGGACGGAATCGAGGATGTTGGGCACGGTGACGACTTCACGGGCGACCAGCGCGCCGTACTGCTCGGCGACCTCGTCCCGGCGGCGCTGGAAGACACCTTGGAAGCCGAACCGGCGTTCCCGGGGGAAGAAGACGAGCTTGATGGCGAGCCAGTCGGTGAACCACCCGATGCACATCCCGAACAGCGGCAGCACGAGCGGCTGCTTCGTCAGCGCCCACACCAGGGTCTGCACCACACCCAGCGCGAAGCCGAAGTAGATCCCGCTGCGGGCGATGAACGCCATCTCCGGCCGGGACACGTCCTTGATCAGCCGGACCATCAGCGCGGGATCGCGGCGCAGCACGTCGACCGCGAGCTCCTTGATGTCCAGCACCTGGTCGACGGTGTCGTGCAGCGTCTCGACGATCTTGCGGACCGCGTCCGGCGCACCGGCCTGCACTTGTTTGACGATCACGTCCTGGGCCAGCACCGGCAGCGTCTCCCACAGCCCCGGGTGGTGTCTGGCCATCACTGACCGGGTGATCGCGTCCACTTCGACCAGGAGCGCGGTCTCCAGCTCGTGCGCCAGCCGGTCCGGGTCGACCCGGGCGAACACCTCACGGGCGTCGACGAGCCGCGTGGTCAGCATCTCGGCGGCGATGCGGATCATCCGTTCCGCGTTGCGCGGCACGACCCCTTGCCAGCCAAGGAAGGTGTGCGGGATCCCGACGAACCGCAGCGGCCGGAACATCATCTCGATGGCGATCCGTTTGGTGACGTAGCCAAGCGCCGCCGCCACGAACGGCATCGCCACGTACACCACCCAGTCGGCCATGGCGATCACCGTAGCGACTGGTCACGACGGCAGCCTTTCCGGCGGCACGGTCGGGGGTGTGTACGGCACCTCGCCCGCGCCTGCCGCCGGGCCGCCCAGTGGGCCGCCCGGACGTTTGCTGTCCATCTCCATCAGCCTGGCTTCGGCCTGTTGCAGGGCACGCTTGCGCTTGGCGACGAGCGCGAAGCCTTCGGTGTGGGCGAGCAGCGCTCGTGTGAACGGCACGAGCAGGAACACGCACGCCAGTGTCGGGCCGAGCACGAACCTCTCGCTGGTGGTGTCGAGTGAGCCGCCGACCACGAAGACCGCGGCCACGCCCAGCCCGGCCGACGCGATCGCCAGCGTCCTCGCTCCGGGGAACTTCCGGCGGGCCCGTGCGGTCGGCTGGTCCAGGTGCGCGGCGAGCTGGGCGCGGACCAGCCACAGCCGCCGGAGTGTGTGGTCCGGTGGGACGCCCTCGTCGGGGATGTCGATCTCCGGTTCGCCGGTCACGTCCGGCACCTCGGGCAGCGGGTCGGGGAACTCCAGCCAGGCTCCGCGCGGCAGCCACCGCGCGTTGGCGCTCGGCCGGAACCGGCGTGTGCCCGGCCGGTCGGCGACGTCGAGCCAACGCACGGATTCGGCCTCGTGCCACCTGCGGCCGAGCAGCGCCAGACCGGTGGCCACCGCCTCGACGAGCACGAACGCGGTCCAGCTGCCGCCGTCGGCGTAACCGTTCTCGACGTCGAACCCCAGCCCGGCCAGCCCGAACGCGGCGACCATCGCCGCGACCACCTTCAGCCAGAACCCCAGTGCGTGCACACTGGGGTTATCGCCGCGGGCCGTGATCCGTTGACAGCGCCCGGCACGGGTGAGACATTGAAACAAACATGGCCGCTTTGTCTCAGGAGGCCTCGTGCTGGTTTCACGGCTGCTGGATCTCGGCGACCTGGCGACGCTGGGCAGGCTCAAGCACGGCATCGCGGCGACCTGGGCCAAGTCGCTCAACGCGGACAAGCTCCCGGGCGAGCAGTACACCGGCCCGCCGGGCGACCCCGGGCTGTTCGGCCCGGACTCGGTGATGTGGTACGTCCACGACGACCCGTCCGGCGTGGTCGGCGGCGTGATGGGCCTGATCCTCGGCTCGCTGCACGAACCGACCATGCACGGCACCAACAGGCACTCGGTGTACAAGGACGACCCGCTCGGCAGGCTCGGGCGCACGGTCTCGTTCGTCAACACCATGTGCTGGGCCAGCACCCCGGTGGCCGAGAAGATGGCGCAAACCGTGCGCCGGATGCACGAACACGTCCACGGCACGATGCCCGACGGCAGGCCGTACGACGCGTCCGCGTCCCCGCACCTGATCTGGACCGGCGTGACCCAGGCGTACGGGATCATCCAGGCGCACCTGCGCTACCACCCGGACCCGGTGTCCGAGGCCGACATCGACCGGTACTTCGCGGAGTACGCCGTGATCACCGAGATGCTCGGCGCGACGGGCGTACCCAAGACCGCGGCCGAGGTCGAGGCGTACTTCACCGGGATGCGCCCGCAGTTGACGTTCTCCGAGGAGACGGCCGAAGTCGTCGACTTCTTCACCGGCCCGATCGGCAACACCCCCGTGGCCCGCGCGGGCAGCAGGCTGCTCAACAAGGCCGCGTTCGACCTGCTGCCGCCGTGGGCCAAACGCCTCTACCGGTTGCCGGACGACCCGATCGACCAAGGGGTCACGCGCCGCTCGATCAAGGTGCTGCTGCAGATGCTGCGCGACAGCGTCGGCGAATCGCACATCAAGACCGAAGCACTCGCCCGTGTCCGGGCACACCCGCGGGTACTGTCACAGACCGGGTAGGACGCGCGAGCCCAGGGGAGGCCATCCTGATTCCACAGTGGGTGGTCTACGTGTCGATGCCGTTCATCGCGGCGGTGATCGGCTACGTCACCAAGCGCGTCGCGATCGAGATGATGTACCGGCCACTGGAGTTCACCGGCGTCAAGGGCACGTTCATCGGCTGGCAGGGCGTGATCCCGCGCAACGCCCACCGGATGGCCGGTGTCGCGATGGAACTGCTGACCACCAACCTGATCCGGCCGAAGGAGATCTTCGCGCGGCTCGACCCCGAACGCGTCGCCGAGGAGCTGCGCGAGCCGCTGCTGCGCGCGGTCGAGGACGTCACCCGCGAGTTGATGGCCGAGTACCAGCCGCAGCTGTGGGAGATGCTGCCGTCGGGCGCGCAGGAACGGCTGATCCGGCAGGTTCAGGCGGACGCGCCGCGCGTGGTCGAGAACCTGATGCGCCAGATCGCGGGCAACATCGAGGAAGTGCTCGACGTCCGCGACATGGCCGTGCGGAACCTGGTGCGCGACAAGGCTTTGCTCAACCGGTTGATCAGGGACACCGCGCAGCCGGAGATGCGGTTCATCGCGCACTCGGGCATCTACTTCGGATTCGTGCTCGGTCTCGTGCAGCTGGGCGCGTGGGCGTTGACGCACAGCCCGTGGATCATGCCGATCTTCGGCGGGCTGACCGGGTGGCTGACCGACTGGCTCGCCCTGAAGATGATCTTCTTCCCGCGTGAACCGAAGAGGTTCCTGTTCCTCACCTGGCAGGGGATGTTCCAGCGCCGCCGGATGGAGGTCGCCCGCGACTACGGCGACATGATCGCCCGCGAGGTGCTGACCGTGCAGAACGTCCTCGAAGCCGTGCTGACCGGTCCGAAGTCCGACAAGCTGTTCCTGCTGGTGCAGCGCGAGGTCCAGCGGGCGATCGACACGCAGGTCAGCCTCGTCAAGCCGCTCGTCGTGCTGACGGTGGGCTCACGCCGGTACCAGGAGATGAAGAAGCGGGCCGCCGCGCGTGCCATCGAACTGCTGCCGACGACGGTGAAGCACGTCGAGGACTACGCCAGCAACGCGCTGGACGTCCGCAACACGATCATCACGCAGATGCAGCAGCTCACCCCGATCCAGTACGAAGGCCTGCTGCGGCCCGCTTTCCGGCAGGACGAGTGGAAGCTCATCGCGGTCGGCGCGGTGATCGGGTTCCTCGTCGGCGAGTTGCAGGTCCTGTTGCTGCTGCACTGAAACGCCGTGGCGGAAAGGCGCCAGCACTCCTTGCCTGCGCAAGCTTCTATTGAGGACATGAACACAGCAGCAGGCAAGGTCGCACTGATCACCGGTGGCAGCAGGGGAATCGGCGCGGCGACCGCGGTGCGGCTCGCCAAGGACGGTGCCGATGTCGCGTTCACCTACAACCAGAGCGCGGACCGGGCCGCCGAGGTGGTCGAACAGATCAAGGCAGTGGGCCGTCGCGCACTGGCGATCCAGGCCGACAGCGCCTCGGCGCAAGCCGTGCAGGACGCGGTGTCCGAGACGGTCGCGGAGTTCGGACGGCTCGACATCCTCGTCAACAACGCGGGCGCGGCGGTGTTCGCGCCCATCACGGAGTTGTCCATCGCGGACTTCGACCACATCGTGAACATCAACGTGAAGGCGGTGTTCGTGGCATCGCGGGCAGCGGCGGCACACCTCACGAGCGGCGGCCGGATCATCACCATCGGCAGCTGCGCGGCCACCCGCGTGGCCGGGCCCGCGTACTCGCTCTACTCGCTCAGCAAGACCGCGTTGATCGGCCTGACCAAGGGCCTGGCCAGGGACCTCGGTGCACAGGGGATCACGGCGAACCTGATCCACCCCGGACCGATCGACACGGAGATGAACCCGGCCGACGGCCCGACGGCCGACGACAACCGGGCCGTCGTCGCACTCGGCAAGTACGGCGAGGCATGGGACGTCGCCGCAGCGGTTTCCTACCTGGCAGGGGAATCCGGCCGGTACGTCAGCGGCGCGGAGCTCGCCGTCGACGGCGGATACGTCGTGTGACACCTCGTGAGTGTTTAGTCCGGTTAGAACCGGACTAAACACTCACGAGGTTAGAACTGGTTGTAGAGGAATGGGCTGAACGTCCCCGACGCGACCAGGACGGCGGCGTAGGCGAGGCCGACGGTCATCACGCCGACGCGCACGACGGTGGCGGACCTGCTGCGGGAAGACTCGATCAGCGGACCCGTCACCGGCTGCGCGGGCATGAACAGGATCGCCAGCGCGGCGATCATGACCAGCAGGCGCTGGTTGGTCAGCGCGCTGTCGGCGATGTCGGTCAGGCCGTCGAAGTCCGGCAGGAACATGTGGCCGACCATGGCCGACGCGCTGGTCATGTCGTCCGCGCGGAAGTACACCCAGCCGATCACCACGAGCAGCATCGTCAGCGTGCGCCGGGCGATCCGAGGACCGCGCCGGGTCGGCGCGGCCTCGAGGTTGAAACCGCGCTCGATGATCAGCAGCGCGCCGTGGAACAGGCCCCAGACGAGGAACGTCCAGTTCGCGCCGTGCCAGAACCCGGTCAGCACGAACACGATGCACAGGTTGCGGTACGTCTTCGCGGCGCCGTGCCGGTTGCCGCCCAGCGGGATGTAGACGTAGTCGCGGAACCACCGCGACAACGACATGTGCCACCGCCGCCAGAACTCGGTGATCGTCACCGACGAGTACGGCCGCGCGAAGTTCTCCGGCAGCCGGAAGCCCAGCATCCGGCCGAGACCGATGGCCATGTCGGAGTAGCCGGAGAAGTCGAAGTACAGCTGCAGCGTGTACGCGATCGCGCCGAGCCAGGCGATCGAGAACGTCATCTGGTCGTCCGGCGTGGCGAAACAGGCGCTCACGAACGGCGACAGCGAGTCCGCGATGATGACCTTCTTGCACATGCCCAGCGCGAAACGCGGGAAACCGGACGCGATGTCGTCGAGCCGGTGGCTGCGCTGCTGCGGCAGCTGGTCGGCGATCTCCCTGTACCGCACGATCGGGCCCGCGACCAGCTGCGGGAACATCGCGATGTACGCCACGAACGCCACCGGGTTGCGTGCGGCGTGCCGCTCGCCGCGGTAGATGTCCACCGCGTACGAGATGTGGTGGAACGTGTAGAACGAGATGCCGATCGGCAACGCCAGGTGCGTGACCGGGAAGTCGCCGCCGAAGATCCGCGCCAGCGCGGCCAGCTGCTCGGTGGCGAACCCCGCGTACTTCCAGATCGCCAGGATGGCCAGGTCGAACGCGATGACCGCGAACAGGATCGTGCGGCGCCGCTTGCGGTTGCGGTCCCATTGGTCCGGTTCGAGCAACGGCCCGGTCACGAAGTTGACCACCATCGTGGTCAGCAGCAGCCAGGTGTCCGCGCCCGCGGCGGTCGCGTAGAAGAACACGCTGGCGACCGCGATGATGCCGTTCCGCCAGCTGCGCGGCGCCACCAGGATGGCGACCAGCACCACTGGCATGAAGTACCAGAGGAACAGCGGCGTGGCGAAGGACATCGACAACCTCAGTGGAAGGACAGGGCCCAGCAGACCATATCCCGACAGTGTTTGATTGTCCTCGCTTCGCTCGGGGAGGGGCTTGGTCGCCGCAAGCCGGTCGTTGCCGCCCCGCCCCACGCGACCGACATCTTCGTCGTGGCCTGGTGATCAGCCGGGTTGGGGCGATGTCGGGCGTGTTGCGTGGCGGCAACGACCAGCGCGACCAAGCGGTGTTTCTAGATCCGCCCCGCGACCCTGCGCCTGCGGGCCACTTCGGCGAGGACGACGCTGGTGGCGACTGAGGCGTTCAGCGACTCGACACCCGCCGCCATCGGGATCGACACCGTCTCGTCACAGCGCTCGCGGACGAGCCTGCTCAGGCCGCGTCCCTCGGAGCCGACGACGACCACGAGCGGGCCGTTGGCCAGTTCGAGCTCGTCGATCGTGATCGAGCCGTCCGCGTCCAGGCCGACGACCATCAGGCCGGTGTCGGCCCAGTCCTTCAGCGTCCGCGTGAGGTTCGTCGCAACGGCCACCGGCAGCTTGGCCGCCGTGCCCGCGCTGGTGCGCCACGCGACAGCGGTGATGCTGGCGCTGCGGCGTTGCGGCACGACCACGCCGTGCGCGCCGAACGCCGCCGCGGAGCGGATCACGGCGCCCAGGTTGCGCGGGTCCGTGACGCCGTCCAACGCCACCAGCAGCGCGTCCTCGCCGGAGTTCTTCGCCACTTCGAGCAGGTCGTCCGGGTGGGCGTACTCGAAGGGCGGGATCTGCAGCGAGATGCCCTGGTGCACGGCGTTGTTCGTGAGCTTGTCCAGCTCCGGCCGGGAAACCTCCAGTACCGAGATGCCCCGGTCGGCGGCCATCCGGACGGCCTCGGTGACGCGGTCGTCCGCGTCCACGCCCAGCGCCACGTACAACGCGGTCGCCGGGACCTCGGCACGCAGGCACTCGACGACCGGGTTGCGCCCGGCCACCAGTTCCGACGTCGGGCCGCTGTCGCGGCGGTTGTCCTGGCGCTTCTGCTGCGACGGCGCACCGGGCTTGCGGTACGCCTTGTGGTTCGGGCGCTCGTGCGCCTTGGGCGTCGGGCCTTTGCCTTCCAGGCCCTTGCGCCGCTGGCCACCTGAGCCGACAACCGCGCCCTTCTTGGTACCAGCCTTGCGCATCGCGCCTTTACGCCTTGAGTTGCCGGCCACGCTAACTGTCCTTCAATGTCCAAAGTGGACCGTCGGGGGTGTCCTCGACGGTGATGCCGGCGGCGAGCAGGCGGTCGCGCACCGCGTCGGCGGCCGCGAAATCGCGTTCCTTGCGGGCCCGCTGCCGCTCCTCCAGCAGGGCGCCGACGAGCGACGCCAGTGCGTTGCGGTGCGCGGCGTCCGTTGTGGACTCCTCCGACCACCTGTCCGACAACGGGTCGAGACCGAGAACGGCCATCATCCCGCGCACGGCCGAAGCCGCCGCGCGGGCCTCGCTGTCCTGGTTGGACGACAGGGCGGTGTTGCCTTCCCTGACCGCGTTGTGCACGGCCGCGATCGCCGCGGGCGTACCGAGGTCGTCGTCCATCGCCGCGGCGAACTCGGCGGTCACCGCGCCCGGCTCGACAGCGCCGAGCCTGCCCGTCACGTTGCGCACGAACGTCTCGATCCGCCCGTACGCCACGACCGCCTCGTGCAGCGCCGCCTCGGAGTAGTCGATCATCGACCGGTAGTGCGGCGTCACCAGGTAGTACCGCAGTTCCGGCGCGCGCACCTGCTGCAGCATCGCCGGAATGGACACGACGTTGCCGAGCGACTTCGACATCTTCTCGCTCGCCATGGTCACCCAGGCGTTGTGCAGCCAGTACCGGGCGAACCCGTCCCCGGCCGCGTGCGACTGGGCCTGCTCGTTCTCGTGGTGCGGGAAGATCAGGTCGATCCCGCCGCCGTGGATGTCGAACTCGCTGCCCAGGTACGCCGTGGCCATCGCCGAGCACTCCAGGTGCCAGCCGGGACGGCCGGGTCCCCACGGCGTCGGCCACGAGGGCTCACCTGGCTTGGCGGACTTCCACAACGTGAAGTCGCGGCTGTCGCGTTTGCCCGTGGCCGCGCTCTCGCCCTGCTGGACCTCTTCCAGCTTCTGCCCGGACAACGCGCCGTACTGCGGGAACGTGCTGACCGCGAAGTACACGTCACCGGCGGCGGCGTACGCGTGCCCCATGTCGATCAGCCGTTGCATCAGCTCGACCATCTGGGTCACGTGTCCGGTCGCACGCGGCATGTACGACGGCGGCAGGCAGCCGAGCGCCTCGTACGCGTCCTCGAACGCGCGCTCGTGGATCTGCGCCCACTCCCACCACGGCCTGCCCGCGTCCGCGGCCTTGGCCAGGATCTTGTCGTCGATGTCCGTGACATTGCGAACGAGCGTGACGTCGAGGCCGCCGTGCGCGAGCCACCGGCGCAGAACGTCGTAGTTCAGCGCCCCGCGGACGTGGCCTATATGTGGAATGCCCTGCACCGTGGCCCCACACACGTAGATGGACGCCGTTGCGTTCCGCGCGGGGTGGAACTCCCGCGTGCTCCGGGTCGCCGTGTCATACAGGTGAAGGCTCACGCACAGATGGTACGGGAGCGCCCGATCGGGTTTACCAGCCGTTCTCCGCGAGAACATCCAGCAGTGCGTGCGGGCGTTGTTCGACCGGCAGCGGATCGACGAACGCGACCGCGCACCCGATCTTGGCCGCGCCGCCGTCGGCCTCCTCGCTGTCGCCGATCATCAGCACCTGCTCGGCGGGCACGCCAAGGCGCCGGCACGCGACGGTGAACAGCCGCGGGTCCGGTTTGATCGCACCCTCCTGATAGGACAGCACGAACTCGCTGACCAGCCCGGCTATCCCGATCCGTTCGAACGCAGGCCGGATGTCCCACGCGATGTTGGACACCACACCGACCGGGACTCCGGCGGCTGCCAGGGTTTTCACCGCGGCCGCCGTGTCCGGGTACGGCTCCCAGTTGGCGGTGTCCAGCATCCGGTCGTACAGCAGTCCGGGGTTTCCCACGCCGGACGCGTGCAGCACGGCGAGGTAGAGCTCCCGGTGCGTCGGCGGGTCGAGGTCGCGGGTGTCCCAGTGTTCGTGCAGGTGTTCCGGCAGCCCCTCCGGCAGTCCGGTCGGCGCCGTCATCCGGCGCATGATCTCGGCCTGCCGCTCGCCGTCGAGCGGACGGCCGTCCAGACCGGTCAACCCGGTCAGGTCCGGCTCCAGCCGGAACAGCGTGCCGGAGAAGTCGAAGAGAACCCCGTTGATCGTCATGGTTCCCAGGCTATGTGCCGGGCGGTCGCAGCCGCCCGGCCGTTTCCCACCATGTGTCAGAGCGCGTAACCGGTCAGCTTCTCCGGCGTGATCCGCACGATCACGCGGACGTTGTCCGTGCCCTCGTCGCCCGTGTAGTCCCCGCCCGTGTACTTGTGGGACAGGGTGTTGATCAGCTCGGAGCCGCCTTTCTCGGTGAACGTCACCGTGCCGCGTGCCTCGAAGTAGTTGTACGGGTTCTCGTGGTCGACGACCGTGACGCTCACCCGCGGGTCGCGGCGCAGGTTGCGGTCCTTCAACCGGCCTTTCACCGTCGACACGAGCAGGTCGTCGCCGTCGCGGCCGATCCACACGACGGAGGTCTGCGGGCTGCCGTCGGCGTTGATGGTCGCGATCGTCGCGAAGTTCTTGCCGTCGACGATCGTCTTGACATTGTCTGGGAGTGAAGCCATGGCGCAAGCCTATTGCGCTGGTTCGCCTTCCACAGAAGTTCCCGAAGCGGGGACGACCAAGGCACTGGCGATGGCCCCGACACCCTCGCCCCGCCCGGTCAGGCCGAGCCCGTCGGTCGTCGTCCCCAGCACCGACACGGGCGCGCCGACGGCGTCGGACAGGACCCGTTCGGCCTCCGCCCGGCGCTTGCCGATCCGGGGCTCGTTGCCGATGACCTGCACAGTGGCGTTGCCGACCTGGAAACCGGCCTCGTCGAGCCTGCGGCGGACCTCGGTGAGCAACTCGACACCGTGCGCACCGGCCCAGCGCGGGTCACCGGTGCCGAACACCGCGCCCAAGTCACCTAGGCCCGCTGCGCTGAGCAACGCGTCACACAACGCGTGCGCGGCGACGTCGCCGTCGGAGTGGCCGTCGCACCCGTCGACGCCCTCCCACAACAATCCCGCCATCCAGCAGTCACGGCCGGGGGCGATGGGATGGACGTCGACGGCGGTTCCTACCCGTGGGATCACAGGGTCACGCTAGCGACGTCGATCTCCGTCCGGATACGCAGGCCGTGGGGATGACCGTCGACTGTGGTCAGCGGGACGCCGGGGCGGCGCGGGTCCGCCGCCTGGCGGAGCAGTTCGATCGGCGCGCCGAGCGGGGACTGCATCACCCGCAGTTCGGCGCGGTCCCTGGTACCGAGGATCCGGCCGTCCGGGCTGACCTCCTTGACCGTGTCGGTCAGCGGCAGGACGGGGACGACTGCCTGTGCGCCGCGTTCCAGCTCGGCCACGACGGCCTCGACGACCTCGGGCGGGGTTGCGGCACGTTCGACGTCGTGGATCAGGCCGAACCTGACGTCCGGGAACAGCTGCGCGGCTCTCGCGAGCGCGGCGTGCAGATCACCGACGACAACTGTGCAGCCGCCGAGCGTGATATCAATCGGAATGGGTGTGCAAACAAAAACGTGCCGCACGCACCCAGCCTGTTGCAAGGTACGCACGGCACGCTCTGTCAATGGCATGCCTTGTACGGAAACCACTCCGGTCGCCGGCACGACCGCAAGCGCGACGGAACTCTGCACTGTGTGTTTCCCGTACTGCGGGGTGGACTAGACCGCCGCGGCTGTGGCGAGAACCTCGTCGAGGAGGACCTCGGCCTTGTCCTCGTCGGTGCCCTCGGCCAGTGCCAATTCGCTCACCAGTATCTGTCGAGCCTTGGCCAGCATCCGCTTCTCACCCGCGGATAGGCCACGGTCCTTCTCACGCCGCCAGAGGTCTCGCACCACTTCGGCAACCTTGTTCACATCGCCGGAGGCGAGTTTCTCCAGGTTGGCCTTATACCGCCGTGACCAGTTGGTCGGCTCCTCGGTGTGAGGAGCACGCAAAACATCGAAGACGCGGTTGAGACCCTCTTGGCCGACGACGTCACGCACGCCTACGATCTCGGCGTTGTCAGCGGGTACGCGAACCGTGAGATCACCCTGCGCGACCTTGAGAACGAGGTACTTCTTCTCCTCGCCCTTGATCACGCGTGTCTCTATTGCTTCGATGAGAGCGGCACCGTGGTGCGGGTAGACGACGGTCTCTCCGACCTTGAAAACCATGTGTCCTCTGCCCCTTTCGCTGACCCCATTCTAACACGTCCCGCAATCCCCCTCAGCTCGGTGTGAGACGGGTAAGCGCAGGTCAGCGGGTCGAGGATGGACCGGCTGGGGGTTGACAAAATACGTCTCCCCATGCATCGAAGTGACAATTAACGATCTTGGTGGGATACTGCCGGATCCTTTGTGGACATCATCTCGCCGAGGCGCCCGCGAGCCCGCGGTGCGCGCCGGATACCCTTCCGGCAGACGCGTTTTCACCAGGAGGGACCGGCAACGTGAGTCGTCAACGGCACAGCCTGCGCTTCGCCACCGCGGCGGTAGGGGTCGCGCTCGCGCTCGCGGGGTGCAGCGCAGGCCAGATCTCGCAGACCGCCGGTATGGAACCCGCGGTGAACGGCGGCGGGGGCAACGTCGGCCTCGTGGCCGTCCGCGACGTCCAGTTCGCCTACCCGGACCACGGCGTGTACGAGAAGGGCGCGAGCGCGGCGCTGACCGGCACGCTGGTCAACAGCGCGCAGAGCGACGACGAGCTCGTCTCGGTGACCACCCCCGTCGGCCAGGCCCGGATCACCGGGGACAAGAAGCTGGCCGCCGGCCGGTCGCTGATCCTCGAGGTGCCCGCCGGCGGCGTGAGCTCCTCGCCTTCTGCTTCCTCGTCGTCCGCGCCGACGACCACCACCGGTGCCCCGTCGGGCTCGGCCACCTCGGGTGCCCCGTCCGGCGCCGCGACCTCGGGTGCCGCCTCGGGTACCGCGACGACCACGTCCCGGCCGGCCACCACCTCGTCGAAGGCGATCGAGATCGGCAAGGCGACGATCGTGCTGAGCGGGCTGACCGAGGAGATCCGGTCGGGCAAGAGCTTCGAGATCACCTTCACGTTCAAGAGCGGTTCGGTGACCATCCTGGTGCCGGTCGCCGTGCCGACGACGCCCCGCACGCCCGCAGGTGGCGGTGGAGGGCACTGAGCAAGGCCGCACCGAGTTCCTCGAAACGCCCGGCACCCGCGTGGTGCCGGGCGTTTCGTTCGTGCGAGGTGCCGGTGCGGTGGATTGTCGGTGGGCAGGGCTAGGTTCGGCGCGTGGTCAAGAAGTCGGGTCCCGCGTATCGGTGTGGTGAGTGCGGCGTCGTCGTCGCCAAGTGGTTCGGGCGGTGCCCCGAGTGCCAGGCCTGGGGCACGATCGAGGAGGTCGCCGCGGCCAGACCCGCGTTGGCCAAGGTCGTCGCCGGTGCTCCGTCCTCGCCCGCCCGGCCGATAGCCGAGGTCGACGTCGAGTCCGCGCGTGCGCAGAAGACGGGCGTGCCCGAGCTCGACCGCGTCCTCGGCGGGGGACTGGTGCCCGGGGCCGTGGTGCTGCTGGCGGGTGAACCCGGGGTCGGCAAGTCGACCCTGCTGCTGGAGGTCGCCCACCAGTGGGTGGCCAGGGACGATTCGCCGGGCCGCGCGCTGTACATCACCGGCGAGGAGTCCGCGGGCCAGGTGCGGCTGCGCGCCGAGCGGACCGGGAACGTGCACGGCGAGATGTTCCTGGCCTCCGAGAGCGACCTGGCGACCGTCATCGGGCACGTCGACGCCGTGAAGCCGTCCATGCTGGTGATCGACTCCGTGCAGACCATGTCGTCGCCTGCCGTGGAGAGCTCCGCGGGCGGCGTCACCCAGGTCAGGGCTGTCACCGCCGCCCTGGTCGCGCTGGCGAAGGAACGCAGCCTCCCCGTGATCCTCGTCGGGCACGTCACCAAGGAGGGTTCGGTCGCCGGCCCGCGGGTGCTGGAACACCTCGTGGACGTCGTCCTGCACTTCGAGGGCGACAAGTACTCGTCGCTGCGGCTGGTGCGCGGGGTGAAGAACCGGTTCGGGCCAGCCGACGAGGTCGGCTGCTTCGAGATGGTCGAGGAAGGCATCGTCGGGGTGCCCGACCCGTCCGGGATCTTCATGAGCAACCGGGTCGAAGGCGTCCCGGGCACGGCGGTGACCGTGATCACCGAGGGCAAACGGGCCCTGCTCGGCGAGGTCCAGGCGCTCGTGTCCAGCACGGAGGCGCCGATGCCCAGGCGCGCGGTCAACGGCCTCGAGGCGTCGAGAGTGGCCAAGGTGCTCGCTGTGCTCGAGCGGCGGGCCAGCCTGCCGCTGGGCAAGTCCGACGTGTTCACCGCGACCGTCGGCGGCATGCGGATCATCGAGCCCGCCGGTGACCTCGCCCTGGCCATGGCGGTCGCCAGCGCCAAGCTCGACATCCCGCTGCCCAACGACATGGTCATCATCGGTGAGGTCGGCCTGGCCGGCGAGGTCCGCCGGGTCGGCAGCGTCGGCAGGCGGCTGGCCGAGGCGGCGAGGCTCGGCTTCAAACGCGCGCTGATCCCGCCGGACTCCGGGCGGCTGTCCGCGGAGATCAAGGCGACCGTCGTCCCCGACCTGCGGACACTGGTGGACACGCTGTCCAAGCGCAGCGGCTAGTTGGCCCATCGAGCTCGTCACGTTCCACGCCGGTGCGGTCTCGGTGCCTGCCTGCGCCGACCCGTCGGCGATCAGGCAGGCCAACGGCTATCGCCCGCAGCCACCGAAACCGTTCCGACAGGGGTGAACGAAAGGTCCGCACGCCCCCGACAGGCGTGCGGACCCGGGTACATCACCAGTTGTATCGATTCAACTGCGCGGTTTGTCACCCATGTTCGCGACCACGCCGATCCTCACGGCCGTGGAGGTCACCGTGCCGACCGGCACTCGCTGAGAATTCGCCTCGAGCTGGGTCTGCCTGCTGCCGATGTACTGCCCGGTCTCCGGATCGACGATCATCTCCCACCTGACGCCCTCAGCCTCGAGCCCGAGAGCGACACCCTTGCGTCCGTCCAGGTTGACCGCGTCACGGTCGCTGATCACCAGACCAGGGGTCAGAGCCAGCGCGCGGTACAGGTTGGCGCGGATGTCCGCCGGTGCCACTCCGGGTTTGGCCAGGTCCAGTACCTGCTGGAGCATCCCCGTCATGGTGAACTCCGCGGCCATCTCGGGCGGGTGGGAGCGGGACGAGACTTCCTTGCGGATCAGGTCGTGGAGCTGGCGGGGGTCGGTGGGCAGCGAGGCGAGGAACTCGGGGGTCGGCCGGTACCAGCTACCCGGCCCCTCGCACGGCTTCTCGCTCTGCCTGATGATGAAGTCGCCGCACCTGGCCCGCCGGTCCGGCATCGGGGACCCCGGCATCGGCGGCACCTGGTTGGGGCCACCGACGATCCACTTGCGGTTGCCCGTTTCCCGCTTGCGCCACAACCATTCCTGGGTGCGGTCCGCGGGAACCCACTTCTCGTTGAAGCGCTCGTCCAGGTAGAACCAGCCCTTGGCCGGGTCGGACGGGTGCAAGGCACCCATTCCGCCCCAGTCGTGTTCCTCGATGTACAGGTACTGGCCCGGCCCGACCACCGGGTCCGACGCGCCGATCTTGTCGGCGGCGCGGGTGAGCAGCTCCCCTGCCGCTGCGGTGGGCAAGGACGGCTCGTCACCGAAAGGAACCACCTGCAGGGCCGTGAAGGAGGCCGCGATGACGGCCACCGCAGCTGCCCACCTACCCCAATGCCGCCGCGCCTTGGGCTGCCGAACAGCCTGCGGCGCCCCCGACGCGCCCATCAGTTCGGCCCTTGCCTTGGCGAGCGCCACATCACCGGGTGGTACCTCGGCGTTCAACGTCGCCAGCGCACGGTCGAGCTCATCGTCCGACCACACCTCGTGCACGTTCTCGCTCATGCTTCACCGCCCTTGCGCAGTTGCTTGCGGACGCGGTGCAGCCGTGAACGCACGGTGCCCGCGGGGATGTCGAGTGCTTCGGCGACTTCGGTGGTGTCCAGGCCCGCCCAGGAGATCAACAGCAGGACATCCCGGTCGCCGGGGGAGAGTTTCGTCAGCGCGCCCGCGAGTCGCTGCGCGGCGGCCTGCGCGTCGACGCGTTCGGCGACGCGGTTCGCGTGCCCGTCGACGGGGGTTTCGGCGGAATGCGCCTTCAGCTGACGGGTTTCGTCGCGTACGTGGCGCCGCATCAGGTTCGTGGCGATCCCGTACAGCCAGGACCGCACGGCCGCGCGCTGCGGGTCGTAGCGGTGCCGCTGGTGCAGCGCGACCACGAACGTCTCGCTGACGAGGTCGTCCGCGGCCGTTTCGCCTACGCGGCGGACGAGGTAGTGCCGCAACGCGGCGGCGTGGGTGTCGAACAGCCACCCAAAGACCCGGCCGGGATCGGGCCCGCTCAAGTCGGGCCGGTCCCGGCCCGGGGGCGGCTGCCCACCGGCTTCGGTGTCGGTCAAAGTGCTCACACCGACTATTGCCAGCGGGCAGCCCGCGCGTTCACGCCCTCAGTGAGCACTCAGCAGCTGCGCGCAGCGGATCAGCCCGAGGTGGCTGTACGCCTGCGGGTGGTTGCCCAGCGAGCGCTCAGCGATCGGGTCGTACTCCTCCGGCAGCAGACCGGTCGGCCCGGCGCAGTCCACCATCTGCGCGAACAGGTCCTCGGCCTCGGTCCGGCGGCCGCACAGCAGGTACGCCTCGATCATCCACGCGGCGCACAGGTGGAAACCGCCTTCGTTGCCCGGCAAGCCGTCGTCGCGGTGGTAGCGGTACACAGTGGACCCGCTGCGCAGCTCGGCCTCGATCGCCGTGACCGTGGACGCGAACCGCTCGTCGGACGGGTCGATCAGGCCGGACAGGCCGACGAACAGCGACGCCGCGTCCAGGTCCGTGCCGTCGTAGGCGGTCGTGAACGACTTGACCTCGTCGTTCCAGCCCTTGGTCACGATGTCCTGCGCGATCTTGTCGCGCAGCGGGTGCCACTCCGGGCTCGGCGTGCGGCCGTAGGTCTCCGCGAGCGTGATGGCCCGGTCGATGGTCAGCCAGCACATCACCTTGGAGTACACGTGGTGGCGCGGGCGGTGCCGCTCCTCCCAGATGCCGTGGTCCGGCTCCTCCCACCGGCGCGCGACGGCCTCGGCCATCGCGTTGGTCATCTTCCAGTCGTCGTCGGTGAGCTTGCCCCGCGCCAGCGACAGCGCCGCGACCAGATCGACCACCGGGCCGAACACGTCGAGCTGAACCTGCTGGTTGGCAAGGTTTCCGACGCGCACCGGCCGGGAGCCCGCATACCCCGGCAGGGTGTCGATCACGGCCTCGGGGCCGAGACCCGTGCCCGCCAGCGTGTACAGCGGGTGCAGCCGCTCCGGGCCGGGCACGGTGGCCAGCACACCGTGCACCCAGTTCAGGAACGCTTCCGCCTCGGTGGTGGAACCCAGCGACACCAACGCTTTCGCGGTCAGCGCGCCGTCACGCAGCCAGCAGTAGCGGTAGTCCCAGTTGCGGACGCCGCCGATCTCCTCCGGCAGCGAGGTCGTCGCGGCCGCCATGATGCCGCCGGTCTCGCTGTGGCACAGGCCACGCAGCGTCAGCGCCGACCGGACCACCAGTTCCCGCTCGACCTCGGGGAACTTCAGCGACTCCAGCCATTCCGTCCAGTACAGGTTGGCGCGCTTCTTGCGCTCGGCCTCCGGGATCGGGTCCGGTGCGAGGTCGTCCGTGCCGCACCGCAGTTCCAGCAGGACCGACTCGCCGTTCGGGCTGACGATCGCGCGGGCGGTGTCGTGCATGCCGTCCGAGCTGATCTCCCAGTCCACGCCGGGGGAGTGCAGCGCCATCGGGTCGGACGTGCCGACCACGCGCAGGCCGTTCTCGTTGCGCACCAGCTTGACCGGCACCTGGCCGAACTCCGGCCGCGGCGCGAACTCCACGACCGCGCGGCTGCTGCCGGAGATCGTGCGGATCAGGTCCGTGCGGTGCGGCTGGGCGTAGTGCTCGAGGTAGTCCGTGACCAGCAGGCCCGACCAGCGGGTCTCCACGGTCATCGTGCCGGGCAGGTAGCGCTGGCCCAGTGGCAGGCCGCCGCGCTCCGGCGTGACCGACAGGTGCCCGGCGCTGGGGCCGCCGAGCAGGTCGGCGAACACCGCCGCCGAGTCCGGCTCCGGGTGGCACAGCCAGGTGACGCGGGCTTCCGGCGTCAGCAACGCGACGGAGCGCTCGTTGGCCAGCATGGTCAGCCGCTCGATCGGGGTGGCCTGCTCGCCGTACAGCCAGTTGCGCCGCTCCTCCAGCAGGAAGGCGAGCATCGTCGCGACCGCTGGGGTGTCGTCGATGCGGAACTGGGCGAGCGTCTCGCCGCCGCCGACCTTGACGCCGAGGTCCGGACCGGACAGCCGGGCGAACGCCTTCTCGTCGGTCACGTCGTCGCCGACGAAGATCGCGGCCGTCGCGCCGATCTGGTGGCGCAGCACGTCGAGGGCGTGGCCCTTGTCGGTCTGCACGACGGCGAGTTCGATCACCGCCTTGCCCTCCGTGACCTGGACGCCGTCCCACGTGCACGGCCCGGTGCGGACGACCTCCGCGACGTGGTCGGCGACAGCCTGCTCGGCCCGCCGGTAGTGCACGGCGATGCTGGCGGGCTTGACCTCGAGGTGCACGCCTTCGGCGCCGTCGACCAGCCGCTCGAGCTCGGTCTCGACCCTGGCGTGCAGTTCCCGCGCCGGTCCGTTGAGCGAGTGCACGAAGCCGATGTCGAACTCGGATCCGTGGCTGCCGACGAGGTGGACCTCGGCGGGCAGCCGGGACATCGTCGCGAGGTCGCGCAGCGCGCGGCCGGAGATCACCGCGGTGGTGGTCTCGTGCAGTCCGGCCAGCGCACGCAACGCGTGCACGGATTCCGGCTGGGGCCGGGCTGTTTCCGGGTCTTCGACGATCGGTGCAAGCGTCCCGTCGTAGTCGCACGCCACCAACAGGCGGGGGGTGCGTGCGAGCTGAACGATCGCCCGCCTCAATTCGGCGGGGAGAGCCTCGGCAGTCACGCCTTCTCCTCGTGCTCCAGCGTGGCAGCCATTGCCACTATTCGGTGAAGTTACGATCTGAACTGATTCAGTTCAACCCCTGTGACCCCAGAGCCTCGAGGAACGACCGTGCCCAACGGTCGACGTCGTGGGTGAGGACCTGGCGTCGCAGAGCGCGCATCCTACGGCGACCCTCCGCTGGGTCGATCGTAAGGGCCGCATGCAGCGCGTTCTTCACCCCGTCAAGATCATGTGGGTTGACCAGGAACGCGCTGGTGAGCTCGGCCGCCGCGCCGGCGAACTCGCTGAGCACGAGTGAGCCGCCCAGGTCGTGCCTGCATGCCACGTACTCCTTGCACACGAGATTCATCCCATCGCGCACCGGCGTGACCACCATGACGTCCGCGGCCGAGAAGAACGCGACCAGCTCGCGCCGGTCGACGGACTGGTGCAGGTAGTGCACGACCGGGTGGCCCACCCGGCCGAACTCGCCGTTGATCCGGCTGACCACCTGCTCGATGCCCTGCCGCATCCGCTGGTAGTGCTCGACGCGTTCGCGGCTGGGGGTGGCGAGCTGGACCATGGTCACCTCATCGGGGTCGACCCTTCCCTCGATGAGCAGCTCGTGCAACGCGTGCAGCCGGACGTCGATGCCCTTCGTGTAGTCGAGCCGGTCGACGCCGAGCAGGATCTTGCGCGGGTTGCCGAGGTCGGCCCGGATCTGCTGGGCGCGCTGGATGGTGTCCCGCTTGCGGGCCGTGCCGTCCAGACCGGCCGAGTCGATCGAGATGGGGAACGCGCCGACCCGCACCGGCCGGTCGCCGACGTGGATGAGGCCGGGTCTGGTGCGCACGCCGACCGCGGCCCGGCTCGGTTCGAGACCGACCAACCGGCGAGCCAGCCACAGGAAGTTCTGGGCACCACCCGGCCGGTGGAACCCGACCAGGTCGGCGCCGAGCAGCCCGCGCACGATCTCCGTGCGCCACGGCAGCTGCATGAACAGCTCGACCGGCGGGAACGGGATGTGCAGGAAGAAGCCGATCCGCAGGTCCGGCCGCTGCTCGCGCAGCAGCGACGGGACGAGCTGGAGCTGGTAGTCCTGGACCCACACGGTCGCGCCCGGCGCGGCGATGGCGGCAGCGGCCTCGGCGAACCGGTGGTTGACCTTCACGTAGCTGTCCCACCACGCCCGGTCGAAGACAGGCGCCTCCACCACGTCGTGGTAGAGCGGCCACAGCGTGGCGTTGGAGAAGCCCTCGTAGTAGTCGCTGACGTCGGTGGCCGACAACGTGACCGGGACCAGCCGCAGGCCGTCGTCGTCGAACTCCTCCACGTCCACGTCCGGCACGCCCGGCCAGCCGACCCACGCGCCGCTCTTGGACCGCAGGAACGGCTCGAGCGCGCTGACCAGCCCGCCGGGGCTGTGCTTCCAGCGCTGCGTGCCGTCCGGTGCACGCTCGAGGTCAACCGGCAGCCGGTTGGCCACGACAATGAAGTCCGCACCACTGTTCACCGGGAGAGAGCCTCCTTGTGATGACACTGACCAACGACAGTAGTCAGTAATGCCGCCTACGCGCGTCCGGCAAACGGTCAGGTGGTAAGTCTCACTTAGACGACGTTGTCGTGAGCCTCCAGCCGCTGCCAGCCCGGACCGACGAGCCTGATGGCGCCGAGCCGACGTTCCAACTTACCGAGACTGCTGCGAACAGGCTGGGCCAGGTACTCGCCAAGCACAACACCAGCACCCAACGCCAACGCGATCCCAAGGGCCGTCATGAGCGTCACCACGCCGGTGGCGGTGTGGTCGACGGCGAGTTCGTACAGCGAGCGATACGTGGTCAACCCGGGGAACAAGGGGGTCATACCCGACACGGCGACCACCAATGGGGTGATGCGCAGCCGACGAGCCAGCACCCCACCGCAGAACCCGATCCCGGCGGCGGCGATGGCCGAAGCCACGATCGGCCCAGCCCCGCTCAGCACAAGCCCGCCGTAGCCCAGCGCACCGAGAGCGCCCGCAGCGCTCGCGACCATGAGCGAGCGCATGGTGGCGTAGCTCGCAAGCGCGAAGCACCCAGCCGCCGCAGCCCCAGCCACCGCCTGCAGCGGCAACCGCAGCGCAGTCGGCGGCAAGGCCTCAGCCATTGGCACCCTCGGCAAACCGACGGCGGTCGCAACGTTGAGCGCGAGGACAACCCCGCCAATGAGGCCCGCGGTCATCAACGCGACCTCCATGGCCCGACCAGCGGCGGTGACGTTGTAGCCCGTAATGGCGTCCTGCACGGCGCCAACCACACTCAGCCCGGACAGCAGGACTGTGATGGCAGCGGCGACCACGAGCGTGGGCGACTCCCCCAGCCACCCGGTGGACACAACGGCGAGCGAGCCACCGGTGGCCAACGCCCCACCGATGACCTGCTGGAAGAAGAACGGCAGGTTCCGCCGGTTGAGCACCCGCCCGATCCGGTCGATGACAGCGGTGATGACAGCGGCGACCAACGCCACCAACGGCCCACCACCGAGCAGAACGGTGACACTCGCCGCCATCCCGGCCCAAGCGGCGGTCGCGACCCAACGCGGATAGGGATGCCTCGCCGTAGTGATCCGCTCAAGCCGTTTGACGGCGTCGAGAGGCGTCACCCTGAACCGGGTGATGTCCCGAACGAGATGCTCGACAGCAGCAAGCCGCGTGTAGTCCAACCCCCGCGACCGCACAACGCGCATCGACGTGACAGGCGCGTGCTCCGGCCCACGGTGACAGCACGCGGTGATCGAGGTGAACGTCACGTCGACCTCACACTGATCAAGCCCGCAAGCGTTTGCGACAGCAATGATCGTCGCGGTGACATCAGACGCCCCGGCACCAGAGCTCAGCTGCACCTCACCAATCCGCAAAGCCAGGTCAAGCACAAGATTGACCACTGCCTCGTCGGGCACGAACTGTGCCACCACTACACCTCCTGCCGCGTGTTTCCCGCGTGGCATCGCACTGATGCACAACGGTGTTGCAGTGGTGTGCGTCACAAGCAGGTTTAGCCATGGGATGCACGACAGAAGCGCAACCAGGAGCCGGGTTGATTAACGGTTGGCCCCCCTGCTTACGATGTGCAGGAACGTCGCCGGTGTAGCTCAATTGGCAGAGCACTCGCCTTGTAAGCGAAAGGTTACGGGTTCGAGTCCCGTCACCGGCTCGACTCGTTCTCTCCTCTTCCCAGCCGGGGTTTGTCCGCCGGGGCCGAGCCCCAGACCTGGGGTGACGTCCACGCGAAGGGTTCAGCGGGCGTACACGGAGACGTGGCCCGAAGTCCATGGTCGCTCGGGGTTGGCTGCTTACGTTGCGCGGGAACGTCGAACGTAAGGAGTTTTCGGGTTATGGATCGCAGAGTGTTCATGGCGGCCGCGGCCGGTGGTGTGGCGGCAGCCGCCGTACCCGGGCAGGCTGAGGCGCAATCGGAAGCACAGGGGCTCTGGGGGCCGGCGGTTCGGTTCAACGTCATCAGCGACATCCAGGGGGACCTGGCGGACTTCGGACGGGCACTGGACGACCTGGCGGCGATCAACCCGGCAAGCGCCGGGCTGGGAATAGCCGGAGACATCACACCGCGCGGCTACGACTTCGAGTACGCCCAAGTCCGGCAGACCCTGGGAAAGCACCCGCGCCCGCGAAAAGTGGCGTGGGCGATCGGCAACCACGAGTTCTACGTGCCCAAGTGGCGGGACCCGGACACCCTCGCCCAGGAAACCTGGCCCAACGGCACGACAGAGGACTCGCTTTTCCGGAGCTTCTACAACTTCGCCGGCCGCAACACGGTGTACACGGAAACCTCGTTCGGCGGCATCCCCGTGCTGTGCCTGGGAACCGAGCGTTACGCCAAGTACCACGACCCCAAGTTGTGGGACGAAGTCTGGATCAGCGACCAGCAGTTCACGTGGCTCGAGCAGCGGCTGAGGTACTGGGCCGGTTGGCGCAAACCGGTGATGGTCCTGACGCACCACCCGTTGCCCAACACGGTCTCCGGCACGCACAACAAGCTGTACAAGTCCGATTACCTGCAGCCGGATCGGCTGTTGTCGATTCTCGGCCGCCACAAGGACGTGTTCCTGTTCTCCGGCCACACGCACTGGGATCTCAACCTGTCCGACTGGGTCGTGCGGCGCGTCGTGCCCGGTACCGGGAACCTCGAGGGCTTCACCGTGGTCAACACCGCCGCCGTGCAGACCGGCTGGGTGGACGACGGCAAGGGCGGTGAAGTGTCGCTCGGCGGCGCGTTCAACCAGGGGCTGCAGGTCGAGGTGTCGAGCCGGTCGGTCGTCATCAAGGCCCGTGACTTCACCACGCGCACCTGGCTGAAACAAATCACCGTCCCGCTGCACTCGTAAGCGAAAGGATGCGGGTTCGAGTCCGCTCGCCCCGTACGGTGTGGCATGCGTTTGCCGGATGGTCCCCAGTCGCGTGTGCTGCTGATCGGAGCGAGCCGGTTCGCCGACCCCGAGCTGACCGATCTGCCCGCCGTGCGCAACAACGTCGAGCACCTGAAGGCTCTCCTGTGCGGCAGTGCGGGTGCGGGGATACCGCCTGAGCACTGCACGGTGCTGCTCGACGACGAGGCGACGCTCGGGCAGATCGGTGAGCGCATCGAGCAGTACGCCGGCAGCGCGAACGACCTGCTGCTGATCTACTACGCCGGGCACGGCCTGATCGACGACGACGGCGAGTTCTACCTGTCGTTGCCTGCCACGCGGACCGCGCAGAAGCGGTGGACCGGCCTGCCGTACCAGTGGATCAGGGCGAGCATCGACAAGCGCCGAACGGTCGCGCGGAACCGCGTCGTGATCCTGGACTGCTGCTTCTCCGGTCACGCGATCGAGTCCATGTCGGACGCGGAAAGCGCGATCGTCGCCACGACGCAGATCAGCGGCACCTACACCCTGACGGCGACCGCGCGGACCCAGGCCGCGATAGCGCCGCCCGGAGCGCGTTTCACCGCGTTCACCGAAGAACTCGTCGGCGTACTCAGCGAAGGCTCGCGGTCGGCGCCGGAACTGCTCACGCTCGAATCCGTCTACCAGCACCTGTTCGAGCGGCTCAGCGCACGCGGGCTCCCGACACCACAACAGCACAACACCCACTTCGGCAGCCAGCTGGCGTTGGCGCGCAACAACGCTTTCACCAAGCCGCATGACAAGCAGCACATCAACGTGGGCACGATCGGGCACGTCGGCCACGGCAAGTCGACTCTGACCGTTGCCATCACCCGTGTCCTGCACGACAAACACCCGGAGCTGAACACCGCGGTGACGGCCGACGACCTCGACGTCACACCGGAGGAGTTCAGCCGTGGGATCACGATCCCGATCTCCCACGTCGAATACGAGACCCGTACCCGGCACTACACGCACATCGACTGCCCCGGGCACGCCGGCTACGTCCGCAACATGATCACCGGTACGTCGCAGATGGACGTGGCGATCCTCGTCGTCTCCGCGCTCGACGGCCCCATGCCGCAGACCAGGGAGCACCTGCGGATCGTCAAACACCTCGGCGTGCGTGACGTCGTCGTCGCGCTGACCAAGTGCGACGGGACCAGCGACGAGTACCTCGTCGGCCTCGTCGAGATCGAAGTCCGCGATCTGCTGAGCAAGAACGGTTTTCGCGGCAAGGAAGTCCCGGTGATCCGGCTGTCCGCGTCGCAGGCCCTCGAAGGCGAGCCGCAGTGGGTCGAGCGGATGCGGGAACTGCTCGACGCGCTGGACGCCGCCGCACCGAACCTGCGAAGGGACACACAAAGCCCCTTCCTGATGCCGATCGAGGACACCTTCCTGGCCGATGGCGGAACTGTTGTCACAGGCAGGATCGAGCGCGGCACGATCGGGCTGCGGCACGAGGTCGACCTGCTCGGCATCACCGGCACGCGGACGAACACCGTCGTCGACAGCATCCGGGTGTTCGCCAAGCCGCGTGACCGCGCTGAAGCGGGAGACATCGTCGGACTTCGGCTGCTCGGCGCCGAACTCGCTGACGTCAAACGCGGAATGGTCCTGGCCGAGCCGAGGAGTGTGCGACCGTGCACCGAGGTCGAGGTGTCGGCGCACGTACTGGACTACCTCGACGATGGCCGGACTCATCCGTTCTTCGACGGCTACGAGGCGCAGTTCCATTTCCACACCGCGCGGGTCACCGGCGTGGTGCGGCTCGCCGACGGCGTCGAGATGGCGTCACCTGGACGTGACGTCGTCCTGACCGTCAGCCTCCTGCGCCCGGTCGTGATCCTGGAAGGAATGCCTTTCGTCATGCGGGAAGGCGGGCTGACGGTCGCGGTGGGGTCGGTGCGCAGGCTTCTCAGCTGACCGCCTGGATGCTGGCTGGAACGTGTTTGTGCCAGGGTGTTCCGGCGATCGGGTCGCGCCAGCCCGCGTCCGTCAGGTCGTTGGGTGACGCACCCGTCTGCTTCTGTTCGTAGTCAAGGCCGAGACCGTTGGGCAGGGCGACGTGGCCCGGTTGCATCCGGTCGCTGATCTCGACGGCCGCTTCGACCGAACCACGTGTTGTCGTCACACGCGCCATGCCTTCGTCGCGCAGGCCAAGGGCTTCCGCGTCCTGCGGGCTGACGCGCAGCGCGCCGCGTTTGTCGCGCCTGCGCCACTCCGGGTTGCGGATGATCGTGTTGGCGGTGAACGCGCGCCGCTCGCCCGCCGACAGGACGAACGGGAACTCTTCGCTCGTCCACACCTGCGGCGTGTCCAGCGCGCGCAGTTCGTCGAGCAGAGAAGGGATCGCGAGGTGGATGCGACCGTCGTCCGTGCCGACGTAACGCCAGGCGCCGGCGTAGTCGTCGAGCGTGATCGGCACGCCGGATCGCGAACTCAGGATCGCCTCGAACAGGGCTTCGCCGTCAGCGTGCCCGGCGCGTTTCACCGCGTCGGGGAACGTCATCGCGCACTTGTGGGCCGCGAGCCAGAGCACCGCGGCCGACGCCGCGCCGTCCGGCAGTTTCGGGCCGAGCGTCTCGTACGCCACGAACGGTGCCAGCGGCGCGAGTTTTCCCGACAACACCTGGAACATCGCCATCGCGTACGTCTGCCGGTCGTCGGCTTCGTGCAACGGCGCCAAGTCCTCGGCGGTGACGAGACCGAGTGCGCGGACCAGCCGGGCGTAGATCTCGGCTTCGGGGAGCGTGCCGGGCAACGGGTCGACGACCGGTGCGCGCAGGTGGAACGTGTTGCGGGGGAACTCGAGGTTGAAGAACGTGGCTTCCCACTTCTCGAACTGGCTCGCGGCGGGCAGGACGTAGTCGGCGCGCCGGGCGGTCTCGGTCATCGCCACGTCGATCACGACAGTGAGGTCGAGGGCCGCCATCGCCGCGTTGAACCGCTGCGAGTCGGCGAGGGAATGCGACGGGTTGGCGGATTCGATGATCATCGCGCGGAAGCGGTCCGGGTGGTCGGTCAGGATCTCTTCGGCAATCACGTTGCACGGCACCAGGTTGGCGATGATCCGGGCGCCGGTGACCGGGGTGCGGCGGTCGCGTTTCGGATCGTGGTCGGCCAACGGCACCAGCCACGAGTGCACGCTCATCGCGCCCTGTTTGGCGAAGTTGCCGGTGAGCAGCCACAGCAGCTTGTTCACGTACGAGTTCAACGTGCTGTGCGGGGCCATCTGGACGCCGAGGTCCTCGAGGACGGACACGCTGCCCGCTGTCCCGATCCGCCTCGCGGCCCGCACGATGAGCTCCTCGCCGACGCCGCAGCGGTCGGCGAAGTCGGAGATCCTCGTGTGCGCCAGTGTGTCGACGACGTCGTCGAAGCCGGTGGTGCGCTCGGCGAGGAAATCGTGGTCGACCAGGTCTTCCTGGACGAGCACGGCGGCCATCGCGGCCAGGCACCACGCGTCGGTCCCCGGTTTGACCCGCAGGTGGAGGTCGGCGAGGTCGGCCGTCTCGGTGCGGACCGGGTCGATGACGATCAACGAACGCACCGGGTCGCGAGCGATCTCCTTGAGCACGACTCGGGCCCGCGGGATGCCGTGCGACTGCCACGGGTTCTTGCCGACGAACACAGCCACCTCGGCGTGCTCGAAGTCGCCCGCGGTGTGTCCTTTGTAGAGCTGGGCGTCCACCCAGAACTCGCCGGTCTTCTCCTGCGCGAGCGCGTTCGAACGGTAGCGCGAGCCCAGTCCCCGCAGCAGCGCCGAGCTGTACGCGCCTCCGAGGTGGTTGCCCTGGCCGCCACCGCCGTAGAAGAAGATCTTGTCCCCGCCGTGGGTGTCGCGCACGGCGCGCAGCCGGTCGGCGATCTCGGCGATCGCCGTGTCCCAGCTGATCGGCTCGTACTCACCGTCGCCGGTGCGGCGCATCGGAGAGGCCAGCCGGTGCGAGCCGTTCTGGTAGTGCTCCAGCCGCAGCGCCTTGTTGCAGGTGTACCCCTCGGAGGCGACGTGGTCCTTGTCGCCGCGGATCCGCTTGAACAGCCGGTCCTCGGTGAGCACCTCGATCCCGCAGTTGCACGCGCAGAGGATGCATGCCGACTTGTGCCACTGATCCATGACGAACCCCGCAAGAGTCGATTATGCAAAGCATCATAATCGGCTGGCAGCGGGCCGCGTCAAGCCGAATCGACCAGCAGGTGCCCGATCGTCCTGGTCATCTCCCGTTCGACCCGGTCGAGCGCGCGCAGGTCACCCTTGGCCCTGGCCAGCACGACCGCCCCTTCGGTCGCGGCGATCAGCAGGGTCGCCGCCGAGACCGCGCGCTCCTCGGCGACACCGCGCCCGACCAGCAGATCCGCGATCGCCCGCTCCCACGTGCCGAACACCTCGCGGGCGGCTTGGTACGCGTCGCCGGACTCGGCCTCGGCCAGTGCGGCGGCCAGCACCGGGCAGCCCGACTGCGGATGCATGGTCAGCTCCGTGCGCCAGAACCCGAACAGGGCACCGACCACCTCGAGCGGGCCGCCCGCCTCGACCAGCATCCGGGTCACCAGGCTGCCCGCCCACACGGTGGCCTCGGCGGCGAGCTGGTTCTTCCCGCCGGGGAAGTGGTGGTAGATCGAGCCACGCGGCGCGCCGCTGTGCTCGAGGACGTCGGCGAGCGACGTTCCGGCGATCCCGTGCTCCCTGAACAGCAGGGCAGCGCTGCGGATCATCGTCTTGCGGACATCGCGGGCCATCCCGCAAGCCTACTATGCAAAACATCATAGTCGGGTGCCCCGGCGGGGAATCCGATCGCTCATCCAGGTGAGCGAGTCGCGGTGGTCGCGACGGGGACCGCGGCAGTGCCGGGATACCGCGACCGACATCACGGCGGATCTTGGCCGTTACCGCGGTCGCGCTGAGTATCATGCCCTGACCAGCGGGGACGCGTGATACACGTGGCCGCTGGAGGCGGGAGGCGTCGTGGCTGACGAGCAGGACCCGGTCGACCGGGTGGTGGCGCAGGCGGGCAAAGTCGCGGGCTGGCTGGCCAGAACGAGCTGGCAGGCGGCGGGGCGCCTGCCCGGTGGCGAAGCCGCCCAGCGCCAGTTCCGGAAAGCCGAGAAGGCCGTGCTCGAGCAGTTCCGCAAACGCCTCGACGAGGAAGGCACGTTCACCGGCCCGCTGATCGAGGCCGGCCCCACGGTGGTCGACGGCGAAGTGGACCCGGTCCGCTCGGCCATGGCGGACCTGCTGCGGCTGTCCGCCGAACTGGACCGCGAGCAGGGCCGTCACCACCTGTTCATGGCGATCGTCCGCCAGCTCGTACCCGACGAGGCCAGGATCCTCGCCGCCCTCAGCGACGACACGGTGTACGCCCTCGTGCACGTGGCAGGCCGCCCGGCGCTGGGCGGGCCGCAGCGGATCGTGCTGCGCAACGCGTCGTCGGTGGGACGTGCGGCCGGGGTGATGTTGCCGGACCTCGTGCCCGAGTACGTCACGCGGCTGATCGGCCTCGGCGTGGTCACCGTCGGCCCGGACAACCCCGCCCTGTCCACGCAGTACGACATCCTGCTGACCGACGACCGGGTGCGCGCTGCCGAGACCGCGGTCCGGACCGTGCACAAGCTCACCCCGCGCTACGTACGGCGGACGCTGCGGCTGTCCGCGCTGGGCACCTTGTTCTGGGACGCGGCGCAGCCGCGATGATCAGCGAGATCCTCGCCGACTTCCAGCGCAACTGGCTGGTCTACGCCTCGATGCCGGTGATCGCCGCGCTGATCGGGTACGTCACGAAGATCGTCGCCATCCGGATGATGTTCCGGCCGATCGAGTTCCGCGGCATCCGGCCGTTGCTCGGCTGGCAGGGCATCGTGCCGCGCAAGGCCGCCAGGATGGCCGCGATCGCGTGCGACACCATGACCGACCGGCTGATCACCGCAGGCGAGGTCGTGCGGCGGCTCGACCCCGGCCGGATCGCCAAGGAACTGGAGAGACCGCTGCTGGAAGCGGTCGAGGAGATCACGCGGGAGATCGCCGAGGAGTACCAGCCCGCGCTGTGGGAGTCGCTGCCGCAGCAGGTGCAGGATCTGATCGTGCGGCGGATCCAGGCCGAGGCGCCCAAGGTCATCAAGGGCATCCTGGCCACCATCCAGTCCGATGTGGACTCCGTGTTCGACCTCAAGGGCATGGTGGTGCAGAACCTGGTCAAGGACAAGGAACTGCTCAACCGGATCTTCCTCGAAGCCGGCCGCAAGGAGTTCCAGTTCATCGCCAGGTCCGGCATCGTGTTCGGGTTCGTCATCGGGCTCGTGCAGATGTTCGCGTGGGCGACGTTGAAATCGCCGTGGATCATGCCGATCTTCGGCGGACTGACCGGCTGGTTCACCGACTGGCTGGCGCTGAGGATGATCTTCAGCCCGCGTGAGCCGAGGCGCTACTTCGGCCTGTTCACGTGGCAGGGGCTGTTCCTCAAGCGCCGCAAGGAGGTCGCGGCCGACTACGGCGCACTGATCGCCAAGGAGATCATCACGCCGGACAACGTCCTGCAGGCCGTGCTGCGCGGCCCGCTGGCCGATCGCCTGTTCGTCGTGGTCGAACGGCACATCACCAGATCGCTGGACCGGCAGACGCGCCTGGCGCGCCCGCTCGTCGCCCTCACCGTCGGCAGCAGGCGCTACCAGGAGCTCAAACACAGCGCCGCCGAAAAGGTCATGCGCCGGATGCCCGAGACGCTCTCGTTCATCGAGGACTACGCCGAAGAGGCGATGGATATCCGGAACACACTCGTCCAGAAGATGCAAGAGCTGACCGCCGAAGAGTTCGAGGAACTGATCCGTCCGGCCTTCAAGCAGGACGAATGGATGCTGATCACGGTCGGTGCCGTGCTCGGCTTCGCCGTCGGCGAGCTGCAGGTTTTCCTGGTCGAGCACCTGGCCAACTGAGCCGCCTTATCCGTATGCCACTATTGCCGCGTTCGCGGAAACGCGTCGATGGTCCGGTAGTCGTATTCGAGGCGGACTCGACAATCGGCGAGGTGGGAAAGATCATTCCAAGAAGAGTGGCCGGTGGGGCACTGCCGTACCCACAGGCCAGCCTGCTCGGGCGGCTGACGGAACGGACGAGAGAGGATTTCCTCGCGGTTGGCGTTTCGGAAAGCAGACCAGCCGGTGTGACAATCATCAACCAGGGCGAGGCCGATTCTTCGGCACTGCTGTTGCTGCACGGATCGGTGAAGGTGCAGGCCACGGACCCGGCGGGGGAGCGCGCACTGCTCGCGATCAGGGTCGGCGGTGATCTCGTCGGCGAGATGGCCGCACTGGATGTGGGGCCGAGATCGGCGACCGTGATCGCCTGTACCGACATTTTCTACAAGCGGATGACGAAGGCCGAGTTGCGCAACTTCCTCGCCCGGCGGCCGGACGCCGCCATCGAGGTCGCCACGATGTTGAGCGAACGGTTGCGGTGGGCCGATCGCCGGAGAATCGAGCACGGCCGCCCGGCGAACGTGCGAGTCGCACGCGTTCTCGTCGATCTTTACGAGGCATATGGCACGAGAGCGGCCGGTCATTGGGATCTGACCGTTCCATTGACGCGGGAAGAGCTCGCGTCGATCGCCGGTATCAAACTGTCGACCGCCGAGAAGATAATTCGGACATTTCAGCAGGAGGGCCTGGTCAGTGGACGCTACCGCGGCATCGCTGTCCTTGATATGCCCCGTTTGCGACTCCGCGCCGAAATAGTGTGACCCCTGTACTGTTAAAAAGTTGGCCCAAATGGACTTGGTTGCGTGGTTGAATGCCGCCGAACCCGTACCAGTGCTGCTTTCATCCGGACGACCTACTGCATGCTTACGCAGAGCACCTCCATCCCTCGGATCCGTCCTCGAAGGGTCTATTTGTATGGCAGATACCGGCTTCCGGCGGTCGCTCTACGTCGGAGTTGATATTCGTGGGTACGGCGCCGCGCCGGAACAGCGCCAGCAGAAATGGCAGGAGATCCTGCTGCGGTCGCTCGACCGCGCCGCCGCCGCCATGGGGCTCGACCGGGCCCGGTGGGCCCGTCAGCAGCAAGGCGACGCGGAACTCGCCATCCTTCCCCACGACGAACCCGAACCGATGATCGTCGACGGGTTCACCCGGCGGCTGGAGGCCGAACTGCGCCAGCACAACGAGGATGTGCTGCCGTGGGCGCGGCTGCGACTGCGGATGGCCGTGCACCACGGCGTGGTTGTCAACGGCCCCAACGGATACCCGTGCCGGGACGCGGTGGTGGTGAGCAGGTTGCTCGACTCGAAACCGCTGCGGGGAGTGATGGCGCAGTGGCCCGAGGCCAATCTCGCGGTGATGCTGTCGGAACTGGTCTACCGCTCGGTGGTCGAGGCGGGGCACACGTCGCTGCGCACCGACCAGTTCCGCAGGCTCGCCGTGCGGGAGAAGGAGTTCAAGGGGTACGGGTGGTTGTGGCTGCCCGGGTGCTCGGACTCGATCGACATGTACGCGCGTCCGATCGTGCCGAGGTGGGACTCCGGCGGAGTGCAAGCGCGGCCGTACGTGGTCCGTGCCGATGAGGTGTCCGAAGTTGTCGTCCGAGGGCGGCACAGGGCCACGGCGCAGCGCGGGTACATCGGCGGGTGAAGTCGGGGTGGCCCACAGGCCACCTCGCCTTCGTCGGTTTTGACCTACGATCTCGACCGTGGTGTACCAAGCCGACGAGCGGCGATACGACAAAGCGGAATTCCGGCGCAGCGGGCGCAGCGGTCTCAAACTGCCCTTGATCTCACTGGGCCTGTGGCAGAACTTCGGCGGCGCCCGCCCGTACGAGCTGGGCAGGCAGATCGCCAGGCGCGCCTTCGACCTCGGCGTGACCCACTTCGACCTGGCCAACAACTACGGCCCGCCGTACGGCTCGGCCGAGGAGAACTTCGGCCGGATCCTGCGCGACGACCTGCGGCCCTACCGCGACGAACTGCTGATCTCGACCAAGGCCGGCTACGACATGTGGCCGGGACCGTACGGCGACCTCGGCTCGCGCAAGTACCTGCTCGCTTCGCTCGACCAGTCGCTCGGCCGGATGGGCCTCGACTACGTCGACATCTTCTACTCGCACCGGTTCGACCCGGACACGCCGCTGGACGAGACGATCGGCGCGCTGGTCAGCGCGGTGCAGCAGGGCAAGGCGCTGTACGTCGGCATCTCCTCCTACTCGCCTGCCAAGACCAAGGAAGCCGCCGAACTGCTCAAGCAGGCCAGCGTGCCGCTGCTGATCCACCAGCCGTCGTACTCCCTGCTCAACCGCTGGATCGAGCCGGAGCTGCTGGACACCCTCGACGAGGCCGGCGCGGGCTGCATCGCGTTCTCCCCGCTCGGCCAGGGGTTGTTGACCGACAAGTACCTCAACGGGGTGCCGGAGGGATCGCGCGCCACGCAGCAGGGTTCGTTGCACCAGGAGCACCTCTCGGAGGAGAATCTCGACCGCGTCCGCGGCTTGAACGGGATCGCTCAGCGGCGCGGGCAGAAGCTCTCGCAGCTGGCGCTGGCCTGGGTGCTGCGTGACCCGAGGGTCACCTCGGCGCTGATCGGCGTGAGCTCGGTCGAGCAGCTGGAGGAGAACCTCGCCGCGCTGGACTCGGCGCCGTTCACGGCGGACGAGCTGGCCGAGATCGACAAGTTCGCCGTCGAGTCGGGACTCGACTTGTGGCGGCCGTCACGTGTAGCGGGCTGACGTTCCGGCAACGCGCGTGCGCGCGAACGCTATGCAGGCGCGCACGCGCTGATCAACTCTCTGTCTTGATCGACACAGGGCTTTTCGCGTTCCCCCAGGTGCAGGCACCCGAACCGGATCCGGCTGGCTGACCGGGCGAAACAGCTCTGTTACGTTCCTCTGGCATGTCCGGAAAAACCTTCGGCCAGGCGGTAGTCGATGTCCCGTCCACATCGGACGGTGCGGGAATGTGGCGGCTGGCGCGGGATTCGCGCTCGCTCGACCTGAACTCTTCGTACTCCTACTTGCTGTGGTGCAGAGATTTCGCCGGTACCTCCGCGGTCATCCGCGTCGATGACGAGGTGATCGGCTTCGTCACCGGGTATCTGCGCCCCAATCAGCCCGACACACTGGTCATTTGGCAGATCGCGATCGCCGAGGCGCACCGCGGCAGAGGATTCGCGGCGACCCTGCTCGACAACCTGGTGCGCCGCACCGGCGCGAGACACCTCGAGGCAACGGTCACTTCGGACAACGACGCGTCCATCGCGATGTTCCGGGCACTCGCCACGCGCTGGGGCACCGGCCTCACCGGCAACCAGCTGTTCAGCGCCGAACAGTTCCCCGACGACCACGCGCCCGAGTTCCTCTTCCGGATCGGTCCGTTCCTGTCCGGCAGCGCGCCGTCCCAGACCCCTCGAACACGCGGAGAACTGTGAACATCTTCGAGACACTCGAATCAGAGGTACGCAGCTACTGCCGTGGCTGGCCGACCACCTTCGACAAGGCCGTCGGCAGCGTGCTGTACGACGAGTCCGGGAAGGGGTACCTGGACTTCTTCGCCGGTGCGGGCGCACTCAACTACGGCCACAACAACCCGCAGCTGAAGCGGGCCGTGATCGACTACATGCTCGCCGACGGCGTCACGCACTCGCTCGACATGAACACCAGGGCAAAGCGCGACCTGCTCGAGTCCATTCAGGACATCGTGCTCAAGCCGCGCGAGCTCGACTACAAGGTGATGTTCCCCGGCCCGGCCGGTGCCAACGCCGTCGAGGCGGCGCTGAAGCTGGCGCGCAAGGTGACCGGCCGCGAATCGATCATCAACTTCACCAACGCCTTCCACGGCATGACGCTCGGCGCGTTGTCCGTGACGGGCAACTCGATGAAACGCGGCGGCGCGGGAATCCCGCTCGTGCACGCCACGCCCATGCCGTACGACAACTACTTCGACGGCCAGACCCCGGACTTCCTCTTCTTCGAGAAGCTGCTCGAAGACAGCGGCAGCGGGCTGAACGAACCGGCGGCGGTGATCGTCGAAACCGTCCAGGGCGAGGGCGGTATCAACGCCGCGCGCGTCGAGTGGCTGCGGGGCTTGGCCGAGCTGTGCCAGCGGCACGGCATCCTGCTGATCGTCGACGACGTCCAGATGGGCTGCGGCCGCACCGGGCCGTTCTTCAGCTTCGAGCTCGCCGGGATCCGGCCCGACATCGTCTGCCTGTCGAAATCCATTGGCGGGTACGGACTCCCGCTCGCGCTGACGTTGTTCAAGCCGGAGCTGGACGTGTGGGAGCCCGGCGAGCACAACGGGACCTTCCGCGGCGTCAACCCGGCCTTCGTCGCCGCGACCGAGGCGCTGAAGGTCTACTGGCAGGACGACAAGCTGGAGAAGAGCACCCTGGCCAAGGGCGAGCAGGTCGGCCGCGCGCTGACCGGGCTCGTCGAGTCCTATTCGGACAAGGTGCCGATGCGCGCGAAGGGCCGCGGCCTGGCAAGGGGCCTGCAGTTCGAGGACCCGGCGTTCGCCGACCGCGTGTGCCAGGCGGCCTTCGAACGCGGTCTGCTGATGGAGACCTCGGGCCCGGACGGCGAGGTCGTCAAGCTGATGCCGCCGCTGACCATCACCGACGACGAGCTGGAGCAGGGCCTCGCCGTCGTCGCGCAGTCCGTGAAGGGAGCACTGGCGTGATCGTCCGCACGACGCACGAGGTCACCGACACCGACCGGGACGTGCAGACCCCGAACTGGCGCAGCAAGAGAATCATCCTCGCGGGCGAGCAGGTCGGCTTCTCCGTGCACGAGACAACGCTGTACGCGGGAACTGTCAACGACTTCTGGTACGCCAACCACGTCGAGGCCGTCTTCGTCGTCGAAGGTGAAGGTGAGCTGGAGGACAAGGAGACCGGCGAGGTCCACTCCCTCGCGCCCGGCTCGCTGTACCTGCTCAACGGCCACGAACGCCACCAACTGCGGCCACGCACGCTGATGCGCACGGTCTGCGTGTTCAACCCGCCCGTGACCGGCCGCGAAGTCCATGACGACGACGGTGTCTATCCCCTGATCGTGGAAGGAGCGCAATGACTCTGACCAGCACTCGAGAAGTTGACCGGTACCCCACCCGGGTGATCGGCGAGCCTGGCCTGATCGACCGGACCGACCCGACGGTGTGGACGGACAGGCAAGGCCCGGTCGACACCGCGACGCTCGCGTCACACGAGGCCAAGGGCTACTCGATCGACGAAGCCGTGCTCAGCAAACACGAGGTCCAGACGTACTGGCAGGAGCTCGTACGGCTGACGGGCGAGCCGGGGCTGCGCGGCGACGAGCGCACGGTCATCGAGAAGGAGTCGCAGGAGATCCGCTCGATCTTCGAGGTGCACAGGATCAGCCCGCTGATCGCCGAACTGATCAGGGACCCGCGCATCCTCGACCGGGCCCGGCAGCTGCTCGGCTCCGAGGTCTACGTGCACCAGAGCCGGGTCAACTTCATGCCCGGCTTCAAGGGCAAGGGGTTCTACTGGCACTCGGACTTCGAGACCTGGCACGCCGAGGACGGCATGCCCGCACCCCGCGCGGTCAGCATGTCGCTGGCGCTGACCGACAACTACCCGTTCAACGGCGGCCTGATGGTCATGCCGGGCTCGCACCGGACGTTCGTGCCGTGCATCGGCGAGACGCCGGCCAACCACTACCGGGAGTCGTTGAAGGAGCAGGAGATCGGCGTCCCCAGCCGGGAGAACATCACCCGGCTGGCCGCCAAGCACGGCATCGACCAGTTCACCGGCGAGGCCGGATCGGCGCTCTGGTTCGACGCCAACATCATGCACGGGTCGGGGAACAACATCACGCCGTTCCCCCGGTCGAACATTTTCGTGGTGTTCAACAGCGTCGAGAACACCTTGCAGGAGCCGTACGCGGCGCCGGCGCCGCGGCCGACCTTCATCGCGGCACGCGATTTCACCCCATTGGCACGGTCGACCCGGGTGTGATGGATCACATGCGCTCTGTTACCTTGTTCGCGTACGGATCTCGCTCAGCCGGATGACGGTCACGAGTGAGCCGGTCCCCCACTCGGGGTGGGGTCGGCGAAACACGTGATCAGGCCGTGTGAGTGTGGCCCCTTGCCAACCGGATCGGGACCGGGCGGCAAGGGGCCGACTTGTGTATGGACCTTCCGGTCGAATATTGAGTAAACCTTTACTTAACCCCCCTGTGACGACTTACCTTGGTCACGGATAGTCAGGAACCCGGGGGAGGGTGACGTGAGTACGGGGGAGACTGGCGAAGACGACCATGCCGTCATCCGGTTCGGCGTGCTCGGACCGGTGCAAGCGGTGGTCAACGGCGAACCGGTGGCGCTCGGCGGCCCGGGAGTGCGCGGCCTGCTGGCAATGCTTCTGTTACGCCCCAACGAAGTTGTTCCAGTCGAGGACATCCTCGACGGTCTGTGGGGCGAGGACCCGCCACTGACCGCGCGGACCATCGTGCAGAACTACGTCTCGCGGCTGCGCAGACAGCTGCGACTGGTCGATCCCACCGGATCGGTCTGGATCGACACGCAGTTGCCCGGGTACCAGCTGATCGTCGACGGGGACCTGATCGACGTCACCCGTGCCACCCGGCTGCTCAACCGCGCGAGACACGAACACCCGGTCCGCCGCGCGGAAATGCTGCGCGAGGCGCTCGGGTTGTGGCGTGGCCCGGTGCTCGCCGACGTGTCGCCGCGGATCAGCGCGCCGGAACTGGACGACCTGCGGTTCGCCGTCCTGGAGGCGCGGGTCGAGGCGGACCTCGAACTCGGCAGGCACGCCGAGCTGATCGGCGAGCTGGCGACGCTCGCCGAGGCGTACCCGTTCCGGGAACAGATGATCGCGCATCTACTGCTGGCGTTGTACCGCACCGGCAGGCGCGCGGACGCTCTTGAGGCGTACCAACGGTTTGCCCGCCGCGCGGCGGAGGACCTCGGGATCGATCCAGGCCCGGCGCTGCGTGAACTGCACGAGCGCGTGCTCAACGACGACTCCACTTTGCTGCTGCCCGCGTCCGCACCGCTCGTGCCGCCGAAGGTCGGGGTGCTCGTGCCCGCGCAGCTGCCGCCGACGCCCGCCGGATTCCACGGCCGGGACGAGGAACTGGTGTGGCTCGACCAACTGCTCGCCGAGGACCACGGCGAGGCCACCCCGATCGGTGTGCTCAGCGGGCCCGCGGGGATCGGCAAGACCGCACTGGCCACGCTGTGGGGCCGGATGGTCGGGCACGAGTTCCCCGACGGCCAGCTCTTCGCCGGGCTGCGCGGCTTCCACGCCACACACGGGCCGCTGGAGCCCGGTGACGTCCTGACGCAGTTCCTGCTGACGCTCGGAGTCCCGGCCAACGAGGTCCCCGCCGACACCGACGACCGCGCGGCGCTCTACCGTTCGCTGCTCGCGCACCGGCGCGTGCTCGTGCTGCTCGACGACGCGCGGGATTCCGCGCAGGTCCGGTTGTTGCTGCCGGGCGGGTCGCGTGCGCTCGTGTTGATCACCAGCCGGGTCCGCCTGGAAGGGATGGTCGCCCGCAGCGGGGCCCGATTGCTCGACCTGCCACCGCTTCCGGCCGCCGACTCGATCCGGGTCATCGACTCGATCGTCGGACCAGGCCGAATGGACAGGTCCAGGCTCGAGCGCCTCGCCGCACCGGCCTGTGGCCTGCCGCTCGCGCTGCGCGTCGTCGGTGCCCGTCTCGCCGCGCGCCAGGACTGGATCGCCGACGAGCTGATCGCCGAACTCGGTGACGAAAGCACCCGCCTGGCCGCGCTGGCGGCCGAGCACGCCGACACGAGCGTGCGTGCCGCGTTCGACCTGACGTATCGCCGTCTCGCCGAGCCCGACGCCTACCGCTTGCTCGGGCTGGTGCCCGGCTCGTCGGTGAGCCCGGCCGCGATGGCCGCGCTGCAGTCGGTGGACGTGACCGCGGCCCGGCGGGGGCTGCGTGAGCTGGCCGACGCCTTCCTCGTGTCGGAGACCAGCCGGGACGTGTTCGTCATGCACGAGCTCGTTCGATTACACGCCAAGGAACTCGCGCCCGCCGGGGAGGAGCGCGCGGCTGCTCTCGACCGGCTTGTCACGTACTACGTCAACGCCGCCGACGCCGCCCGGCGGTTGCTCGGGCCGGTCGCGTACCCATCGGGAAAAGCGGACAACTCGGACATCGGGACGGTTGTCCAGGCGGTGCGGTGGTTCGAGCGGGAGTGGGCCAACCTGGTGGCCGTGCTGGACGTCGCGGCCGCGGGCGACGTGTGGCGACTCGCCCGCATGGCCCACGACTTCCGGGTGGTGCGCCCGCTGTGGCAGCCGTGGCACCAGATCGTCCACAAAGGATTGTCCAGTGCGGTTGACGCCGGTGACCTCGAAGGCGAGGCGTGGTCGCGGCACAGCCTGTGCGTCCTGCACGCGCAGTTCGGCCGCGCGGCGGAAACCCTTGCCGACGCCACGCGAATCGTGGAGCTCGCGGCGGAGCTCGGCGATCCCCGGCTGGCGGTGCTCGGTGAGGAAGCGCTCGCATCCGCCCACTTCGGACTCAAGAAGTACCCCGAAGCCGTTGCGGGATACGAGAAAGCGGTCGAACTGCACCGAGATTCCGGAGAACCCGGACTCGCGGTGTTCGCAGTCGGCCAACTAGCCTTGGTGCACGCGGAAATGGGCGACGAACAAGCCGCGGAACGCCACGCCCGGACCGCCGTCTCGCTCTCCGGCACGGTGTTCGCCGAGGCGGTCAGCCGCGAGATCCTCGGCTCCGTGCTTTCGCTGCGACACGGCGAAACTGCTGCACGGCAACAATGGGAGCGGTCCGCCGAACTGTACGCGCAGGTCAACTCGACCAAGGCGGAAGAAATGCGGGATTTGATCGACGGCGTTTAGCGCACGGTTAGTGACGTTGTTCGCCGAACTGGCAGGCTACCCGCGGCGCCACCGGGGGCGGCCGGCACGCCGAGGGGGAGTGCCGGCCGGGCTGCTCAACTCTTCTGGCAGTCGGACATGTCCCCGAGCGGTAGCAGCTCGGGGCGCTTCGGCGTCACACCGTCCCCCGTGGACTCGCCGCGCAGCTGCCGCTTGACCCAGGGAACAAGGTGCACACGCGTCCAGTCCAGATCAGCCTTGCGCAGCTTGAGCCAGGACGCGCTGTGCTCCTGCGGCGGCCACGGCTCACGCCAGTCGGCGTCGGTGGGGATGCCGAGCACCTCGGCCGTCCGCAACGCGATCCGCCGGTGCCCCTCCGGCGAGAAGTGCAGCCGGTCGTCACTCCACGCCCGCGCGTCCCCGAGCACGTGCATGGCCCACAGGTCGACGATCATCGCCCCGTGCCGGTCCGCGATCGCGTGCAGGTGCTCGTTGTAGATCGCCACCTTCGCCCGGACCCGCCGCACCATCGGCATCGCCTTGGGATCGGGACCGGCGAAGATCAGCACGTCGATCCCGGCCGCCCGCATATCCACAATGGCCTGCTCGATCCGCGCGGCCAGCTCGTCGGCGTCACTGCCCGGCACGATCAGGTCGTTGCCGCCCGCACAGAAAGTGACGAGCTCGGCGTTGGCCGCGATGGCCAGCGGTACCTGCTCGTTGATGATCTCGTCCATCATCTTGCCGCGAACCGCGAGGTTGGCGTACCGGAAGCCCGGATCCCGCTCACCCATCAGTTCGGCCAGGCGGTCCGCCCAGCCCCGAAAGCCCCCGTCTTCGTCGCCGTCGTTCAGTCCTTCGGTGAAACTGTCCCCGACTGCGATCCAGCTGCCCCAACCCACGCCATCCCTCCCGAAGGCCGTTGTAACCCGCAACTAACGGTCAGGATGCCTAATGGACACCAACCTACGCCACCGTCGGTTGCGAAAAGCAACATTGTAGTCACACAATGTATAAGGTCACTGTCCCATCACGACTCCATGTGCATGTGGGAACCGATCACGCGATTCTCGCATCACAGTTACCATGCGGGGTTGGAGAAGGTACGCCTAAATGGGGGACACGATGCCGGACGGTTCGCAGCAACCGGTCGATCCGCGCTCGCAGCGTGCGAGCGAGAAGATGGACGACTGGAACGCCCAGCACCCAGACGGGGGTGGTGGCTGGCTGGGCGGGATCTTCAGCACTGTGAACGACATGATGGCCGCGGCCAACGCGGGCGCGTTCGCGATCTCACCGGACGTGGCCAACGAAGTCGTGAAACAGCTCACCAAGATCCAGGACCAGGTCGCCGAGATGAAAATGACCGGTTTCACCGGATTTCAGCAGCAGCGTTTGGGTGGCGGATACGCCACGGATGTCGCCACCTTCAACATGCAGGTGAACCAGGAGGGGCCCGGCAAGCTCCTGGACCAGTTCAACGACCAGTTGATCCAGCTCAAAGCGGCGGTCAGTAGGAGCATCGACAACTACACCAGGTCGGACGGCGGCAACAGTAAACGTGTCGACGGCGCTGGAGGAGGACTGTGATCTTGATGGGCTCACGCGCCAAGCTAGGCCTGGTCGTGGCGGGATGCATGGCGTTGACTGTTCTGGCTGGTTGTTCCAAGGAAGAGCCGGGAACTCCCACCGCGTCCGTCGAGGAGACGCCTGATGGTACGACGCAGCGTCCGACGACCAAAGCGCCCAGTGAGACCGCGAGTGCCGACAAGATCGACCCTTGTTCGCTACTTCCCGACGCCGATGCGGCGAAGTTTGGGCTGGCCACCCCGGGTAAGGCCAGGACAGGCAACTTTGGGATACCGGAATGCAAGTGGACCGCCTCTGGGAAGTTCATCGTCGGTATCTCGTTTGCCAACAAAAAGCTGGCCGAGTTCACGGGCGACGCTGTCACGCTCCCGAAACGCAAAGCCGTTCAGACTGTTGACGGCGGTGGCTTCCGAGGGTGTTCGATCGTCCTGGAGCTGACTGACACCGTGAGCGCTTTCAACGTCGTGTCGTCGGTTGACAACGCGCCCGGGGCACAGATGTGCCCGCAGGCGCTCGAGATCGCCAAAGTGATGGATTCAAAGCTGCCGTAAGGGGTGGGTGACATGGGTGGTGGGGGACCTCAGGTACCACGTCCCAACCAGAACATCGCAGGTCAGAGTCATGCGTCCCTGAAGGGGTGGACCGACTCGGGTCAGGCTGCTGACGCTGAGGGAATGGCGCAGTCCTGGAAGGAAATGGGCCGGGGCTTCAACGAAGCTGCCGAAGGCCTGATGATCGCGGTCTTCGGGTCCGAGGAGGGCTGGAAGGGCCAGGCTGCGAACGCCATGCGTTCGCAGCTGAAGAAGGTGGCCGAGTGGAGCCGCAAGACCGGGGACGGCGTCAACAAGGCCAGTGACGCGTTCGTGCAGCAGGGTGAGGCAGTGGGGACTGCCAAGAACTCGATGCCTCCGCCGGTGGACTACAACCCGGAGAAGATGATCGTCGACGCCGCCAAGGGCGGCCTGATCGACTTGATCAAGCTGCCGGGGGCGATGCAGCAGCAGCACCAGGCTCAGCAGCAGGCCCACCAGGAGGCGATCCAGGTCGTCGCGCAGCGTGACGCCACGCTGGCCGCGGCTGCCGCGTCGATCCCGCCGTTCGAGCCGCCGCCGACCTTCGCCAGCGGTGAGATCAACAACCCGGGTCCTGGTGACCCGAAGATGCCGGGCAACGGTGGTTTCCAGCCGCGTCCGCCCGGCTCGGGCAGCCGGGGCGGTATCGGGGGCGCCCAGAACAACTTCCAGGGCGGCAACGGCGGGGGCAACAACGGCGGGGGCAACGGGGGCAACATCCCCGGCTTCAACGGCAACCCCAACGGCCCGAACAACAACACCGGCCCGAACAACAACACCGGGCAGAACAACTTCCCCGGCGGCAAAGTTCCGCCGCCGTCGATCAACACGGGCACTTCCGGTTACGTGCCGCCTCCGCCGCCGTCGAACACCAACTTCGGTAACGGCAACCAGCCGCCGTTCGGTGGTGGCGGTGGGCAGAACATCGGTGGTGGCTTCGGTGGTCCGATGGGTGGTGGTTTCGGGCCTGGTGGTGGATCCGGTGGTGGTGGGGCCGGTGGTATCGGTGGGTCGCGGGCCGGTGGTGGGTTCGGCCCCACCGGGTCCGGGGCTGGTCCTGGCGCTGGTTCCGCTGCTGGTTCGGCCCCGCCTGGGTCCGGTGCCGGTGGGCCGGGTGCTGGTGGCATGGGCGGCGCTGGTCGTGGTGGTGCGGCTGGTGCTCGTGGCGGCATGGGCGGCGGCGGTATGGGTGGCGGCGGCGCCCGCGGTGAGGGCGGCGACGACGAGGAGCACCAGCGTCCGTCGTACCTCGTCGAGCCGGATCCCGATGCCACGTTCGGTACTGACCAGATGACCGCGCCTCCGGTGATCGGCGGATGATCCGTGAACTTTCGCTGCCGGCCATCGACGCGTTGTGGGAGGACCTGAAGCTCGGGTCCATCCCCTTCCCGCTCGAGGTCCGGTCGCACGGCGAGACCATCGAGGAACGACTGCGGATCAAGGCCGCGGTGTACTCCGACCTGGAGACCCGCGGCCTTGCCCGGCGGCATCGTCCCGAGCCCGAGCTGGAGGACGCGCTCACCCTGCTCGCCCGGCCGGCGATCTGCATCGACGCCGTCGCCATGCTGGACATGCGGGACCGCAAGTCGCTCAAGGCCATGGTCGTGGCCACCGGGCGGCAGGCCATGCTGGTCATCCAGCGTGATCTCAAGATCAGCTTCACGCCGATCCGCGAGACCGCGCTCGCGTCGTCCATCGTGGAGGTGCTGCCGCAGGTGAAGCCGGGGCCGGGCCAGCCGATGACGCTGCCGGTCGAGATGCTCAGCGGCGGCAGCCACCGCAGGCCCGATCCGGAGCACCGGATGACGTTGCAGCGCCTGCAGGGCGTGATGCAGCGCCCGGTGCTGCGCGCCGGTCAGTTCGGCATCACGGTTCGCGACCGCCAGGGCCGGACCAACCGGCTGCCGGGGATCGGCTGGTTCGACACGGACGCCGGTCGCTTCATGAACATCGTCCGTTCGGCTCAGGGCGGTGAGGCGTGGCTCACGCTCACTCCCGCCGACGGCCCGAGGATGGCGCACCGGATCTCCGAAGAGCTGCTCCGTGCGCTACAAAATTAGGCATGCCTAAGGCAGGCTGGAGGGGTGAACAAGCGGGAGTCGCTCGGTGAGGTGCTCGGTGGGCGCCGTGGCGCGCTGGACGCGAGCGTTCCGCCGTTGGCCTTCGTCATCGGGTGGCTGGCGACGGGCCAGGACATCGGGATCGGCGCGGCAGCGGCCCTGGGTGCCAGTGTCCTCGTCGGCGCGTATCGCCTGATCAAGGGCGGCAGGATCACCAATCTCGTGGTGAGTGTCGCGCTGGTCGCCGCCGCGGCCCTGATCGCGCTGCACACCGGGCGGGCGGAGGACTTCTTCCTGCTCCGGCTGATGTCCAACGTGGCGAGTGCGCTGCTGTGGGCGGCGAGCATCGCGATCCGCTGGCCGCTGCTGGGCGTCGTCGTCGGCGTGGTCATCGGGCAGAAGACGGCGTGGCGCAAGGACCCGGACCTGCTCAAGGCCTATTCACGGGCGAGCTGGGTCTGGGTGCTGCTGCAGTACACGCTCCGGGTGATCGTCTGGGGCCTGCTGTGGTGGGCGGGCGAGGTCGTCGCGCTGAGCGTGGTCACGTTCGTGATGTCGTGGCCGTTGGTGGCGGCGACGGTCGCGGTGAGCGGACTGGTTGTGTTCCGCTCACTGCCCCAGGACCACCCGGGTCTGCGTCACCCGCGGACGAGCTCCGACGGCCGGGGCGCCGACGGGCCGAGCACGTCGACCGCGGCGAGCCAGACCGCGCCGGTCGCCCCTTCGGTCGAGAAGTAGATCGGCAGGTCGCCGAGCCGCTCGCGGAGCAGGACGCCGACGGGGCTCTCCGGTCCGGCCACGCTGCCGATCATCACGACCGGGCTGCGGTCGTCGTCGCCGGCGCGGGTGTCCGCGACCATTGCGGCGAGGACGTCGGCGGTCCGCGTGACGATGTCGGTGGCCACCGGGTCGCCTGCCACGTGTGCGGCGGACACGAACGGCGCGAACCGCGCGAGCCGGATCGGCTGCTCGGCGTTGGCGGCGGTGATCAGCTGGGACCAGAGCTTCTGGTGGTTGCCGACAGTGGTCCCGAGGGCTTCGGTGAGCACGGCCTTGGCCAGCTCGCCCGTGGGTACGTGCGTCTCCAGCAGTTTCAGCACGGTGCGGACGGCTTCGCGGCCCATCCAGTACGCGGAGCCCTCGTCGCCGAGCAGCCAGCCGATGCCGCCGACGATCCGGGCGGCGCGGTGGTTTTCGATCCGCGACGCGATCGAGCCGGTGCCCGCCACGAGGATCGTGCCGGACGGCTCGGCGGTCATCGACGCGAACGCGGCCTCCTGGTCGGTGATCACCCGCACTTCGCAGCCGAGCCCGAGTTCGCGCCAGGTGTCGTGGAACACCTTGCTCACGGCCGGGTCGCTGAGCTTGGACGAGCCGGCCATGCCGACGACGCAGGCCTTGCAGTCCGCCGGGTCGAGGTCGCGGATGGCGAGTGCGATCGCCTCGGCGATCCGGGCCGCGGCGACGTCGTACGGATGGGAGTTGGGGTTCGCACCGCCGGAGGCACCCCGGCCCAACCGGAAGCCCTCCAGATCCACGGCCAGTGCCCTGCTGCCGGTGCCGCCTGCGTCCACGCCGACCACGTAGCTCACTGCTGCTCCATTCGGAGTAGTATCCACACTGCCCGCTTCGTCTTACCCCCTCGGCGAAGCGGGTTTCTCACGTTTAGGCTCGGAATCTCGTCAATTATTAACTAGACTCGATGGACTGTTCGCCGATACGCTAGCACTGGTCTGGACCAATTGGAGGGGAAGTTTGAGTACTGTCCTCGCCGCGCAGAAGGCCCTGATCGGCCGCGGCTTCACTGGCCCGGTTTCCGTCCGCATCGAGGACGGCCGGATTGCCGATGTCACCGAAACAGCGAACGGCGACGTGGCGAGCGGCCTGCTCACCCCCGGTCTGGTCGACATACAGGTGAACGGTGCGTTCGGCACCGATTTCGCCGAGATCGACAACGATGGCATGCGCAGGATCGTGCGCAACCTGCCGAGGACCGGCGTCACCAGGTTCCTGCCGACCCTGATCACCGCGGACCTCGACCGCATCGTCGAGCAGGCACGGGCAGTGCTCGCCGCGGTGTCCACAGTGAACGGTTACGGTGCCCGATCGCTTGGCGTGCACCTGGAAGGACCATTCCTGTCGCCCAAACGGCCGGGTGTGCACGACCCCTCGTTGATGGTCGCGCCGACCCCCGAACGGATCGAAGCGGTACTCGAACTGCGCGACGCGTTGCGGATGGTCACGCTGGCGCCCGAGCTGCCCGGCGGCTTCGAAGCGGTCCAGCGGCTCACCGAGGCGGGTGTGCTGGTCGCCGTCGGCCACACGGACGCCACCGGCGCGGAGACCACGAAAGCCGCGGACCTCGGCGCGCAGATGATCACGCACCTGTTCAACGCGCAGCGCGGGCTCGGCCACCGGGAACCGGGCGTGCCCGGTGTCGCGCTGGTCGACGACCGCTACACCCTCGGCCTGATCGCCGACCTGGCCCACGTCGGCGCCGACGCGTGCCGATTGGTCTTCAAAGCCGCGGGCGACCGGGTCGCGCTGGTCACGGATGCGGTGGCGGCGGCGGGAATGCCGCCGGGCGTGTACCGGCTCGGCGGCGCGGACGTGCTGCTGTCCGACGACGGTGTGCCGCGGTCGGCCGAAGGAACCATTGCCGGAAGCGCGTTGACGCTGGACCGCGCGATCCGCAACGTCATCTCGATCGGGGTCGACCCGGTCACGGCGTTCCGCGCCGCGACGGTCGTGCCCGCCGACACGATCGGCGAGACGGCACTGGGCCGGATCGAGCCGGGCGCACTGGCCGATCTCGTCCTGTGGGACGACGAGCTCAGGCCGAGCAAGGCCTGGGTGGAGGGCAAGCTGGTCTACGACGCGGAAACCGCCGAGCCGGACACCACGCTCCCGCCACATCGTGAGGCAGCAGGCCAGCCTTCGTGAGTGGTTTGGCCGGTTAGAACCGGCCAAACCACTCACGAGGGTCATCGGGTCCGGGTGACCTTGGACAGGCCACGGGGGTTGTCCGGGTCCCCGCCGCGGGCGAGTGAGAGCCCGAGCGCGAGTCGTTGCAACGGCAGCACTTCCAGGATCGGCGCGACTTCCTCGGCGGTTTCCGGCAGCACGATCCGGGAGCTGGCAGGCACGTCAGCCGCGGCCGAACCGACGGCGAGCACGTCCGCGCCGCGCTGGCGCACGGTGTCGACGACGTCACGCATCGCCTCGCCGCCACGGCCCGCGCTGGTGACCGCGACGACGCCGGTGTCGGAGTCGATCGCGGCGACCGGGCCGTGCAGCAGGTCCGCGCCGCTGTAGGCGCGGGCGGCGAGGTAGCTGGTCTCGGCGAGCTTCAACGCGCCTTCCGCGGCGGTGGCCGACGAGTAGCCGCGCCCGGTCGTCACCATCCGTTCGACGAACCGGTACCTGGCGACTGCCTCCTCCACCGGCGAGTCGATCGTGGACAGCGCCTGCGCTGCCAGTTCGGGCAGCGCGGCGGCTTTCTCACCCCGTCCACCTCGGACAGAGTCGATCAACAGGTAGAGCGCGAGCAGCGTCGCGGTGTACGTCTTGGTAGCGGCGACCGCTTTTTCGACGCCCGCGTTGACATCGACTGACAACTCCGCGGCCCCGGCGAGCTCGGACTCCGGGTTGTTGGTGACGGCCACGGTGAGCGCGCCGCGGTCGCGTGCGGCGGCCGTCGCCTCGATCAGGTCCGGCGAACCACCGCTCTGGCTGACGGTGACGTAGAGGATGTCGCGCAGGTCCGGCTTGGCGTTGTACAGCGTCGTCGTCGACGCGGAGACCAGACCGGCAGGCAGTTCGAGCAGGACTTCTGTCAGGTATTTCGCGTACAGCGCGGCGTGGTCGCTCGATCCGCGAGCGGCCAGCAGTACGAAGCGCGGCGCGCGTTCGGCGATCACCCCGCCGACGGAGGCGATCGACGGCCGCGTTGCCGTGACCGCTGAGAACACCTCCGGCTGCTGAGCGATCTCGGCACTCATGTGCCTGCCGGGCGTTTCGTCGGTCATCCGGCCCCTCCCGTAGTAGGTCTAGACCAATCGTAATGGGCGGGCCACCCTGACCGCCACGTGAGACGATGTGGTGCCAGTTTGTCACTCCAACGGGCAACAGGGTGGGGTTTGATCGCATCTGAGCCGGTGGCAGGGCATGCTGTGGGGGTACGCCTTGAGGAGGAGGCCATGCTGGAGACATCGTCCGCCGCCACACCGGACGCCGCGGCCGCAGCACGCCTGCAGCGCGAGCCGAAGTACTGGGGTTTGAAGCGGCATCTGCTTGATCTGCTGAGCGCGTTGCCACCGGGCTCGCCGATCCCTACCGAGCGCTCGCTGGCCTCGGAGTTCGACGTCTCGCGCACCACCGTGCGCCAGGCGCTGGCCGAGCTGACAGTCGAGGGCAGGCTGCTGCGCGTCCAGGGCAAGGGCACCTTCGCGGCTGAGCCCAAAGTGGCGCAGCGACTGCACCTTTCGTCCTACACGGAGGACATGAGAGCGCAAGGACGTGAACCATCTTCACGTTTGCTCGAGGTCTCCGAACTGCCCGTCGAGGCGGAACTGGCCCGGCTGCTGGGAATCCGGGCGGGCGCGAAGATACTGCGACTGCACCGCCTGCGCTTCGCCGACGGCGAGCCGATGGCGTTGGAGACCACCCACCTGCCACTCGGCCGCTTCCGGGGTCTGCGCAGGTACATCACCAGCGGCGGCTCGCTGTACCAGGTGCTGCGGGAGAGGTTCGGGGTCGAACTGGGGCACGCCGAGGAGACCATCGAGACCGGGCTGGCGGGCCCGCAGGAGTCGGAACTGCTCGGCGCGGACGTGGGCATGCCGATGTTGTTGCTGTCCCGGCACTCCTTCGGCACGGACGGCAGGCCGGTCGAGTGGGTGCGCTCGGTCTATCGCGGTGACCGGTACAAGTTCGTCGCGACCCTGAACCGTCCAAACGGGTGATTGCTGTTTCACGCACTGGCGGCGTACGTGATCCACATGCGACGCCGGGCGTGGATTCAGGATGCCGGGTCTGAGAACAAGTCCACCATCGGGTAGTGGCGGAGAGCCGTCGACTGGGCACAAGGTGTGTGAGTGCCCAGGACCAATATCCGGATGAGATTCCCGACGGCGGAGTTGCGCCGCCTTCGGAATGCCAAGAAGCTGACCCGCCGCCAGGTCGCGGCCCTGATGGGTGTCGCTCGCTACGATCTCGCGGATTGAGACGACGGGCCGCGGGCTGAGCCGCGACGCGTTGATTGAGTTGCTGACCCTGTATCAGGTTCCCATGTGCACGAGGCAGCATCGCACGGAGTCGTCGGCGGGCCCGAGGTCATGCATGGCCAGTTGGTCCACCTGATGGAAGTGGTCCGCCACCCCGCGGTAGATCTTCGTGTCCTGCCGTTGGCGCAGGTGCGCACTCCGGCCTCGGTGGCAGGTCCACGATCTTGGACTACCGCGAGTCACCGAGCATCGTGATGCCGGAGAACAAGGTCTCTGACCTTTACTTGGGCGATGTGGGCGATGTGGCGACGTGCAGACTCGGCTGGCAGGAGATCCCGGGCACTGGCTTATGAGCAGGCGGAGTCGGTGGCTTTGATCGGCGATATCGCCTCAACGTTGCGTCCGGTCAGGAAGAGCGACCACCTGACGACGGATGCCGTGGCAGCGCTGGGTCACTGAACTGTTCACTGCCTGTACGGCGGCGCCCACACCTAGCTGCGGATACTCTGTTCAGCACGGTCCGTCGCGGCTGGGAGGACACCGATGAGCATCCGCTGGGGCACGCCCGTCGCTCGTGGTGTCCTCGCCACCACCATCATGGCGTCGGGGATGGCGATGCTCGACGGCACCGTCGTCAACGTCGCCCTGCCGCGGATCGGCAAGGAGCTCGAGGCTTCTGTCGCCGGTCTGCAGTGGATCCTCGACGGCTACCTGCTCTCGCTCGCCTCGCTGATCCTCATCGCCGGGTCTCTCGGTGACCGGTACGGCCGCCGCAAGGTCTACATCCTCGGCATCGTGTGGTTCGGCCTGGCCTCCCTGCTCTGCGGTATCGCGCCGACCACCGAGCTGCTGGTCGCCGCGCGGATCCTGCAGGGCATCGGCGGCGCGCTGCTCACCCCTGGCTCGCTGGCGATCCTCCAGTCCTCTTTCGACCGTGCCGACCGGGCGCGGGCCATCGGGGCCTGGTCCGGTTTGGGCGGAATCGCCGCCGCTGTCGGCCCTTTGGTCGGTGGCTTGCTCGTCCAGGCTTGGTCGTGGCGGCTGGCCTTCCTCATCAACCTGCCCGTCGCCGTCGTCTGCGTGTGGATGGCGCGCAAGTACGTTCCCGAGTCGCGGGACGAGCAGATGCAGGGCCACCCCGACATCGTCAGCTCCGCGCTCGGCGCGGTCGGGCTGGCCGGTCTGACCGCCGCTCTGGTCGAGGCCCCCGTTCGCGGTGCCGACCCGATCGTGCTGGTCGCCGGGATTCTCGGGGTCGCCGGACTCACTGCTTTCGTTGTGCTGCAAATCAAGTCACACGATCCGCTCGTTCCGCCGGAGATGTTCCGGGACCGCACGTTCACGCTGTCCAACGGGTTGACGTTCGTGGTCTACACCGCGCTCGGCGGCGTGATGATGCTGCTGGTCCTGCAACTACAGGTGTCGTTGGGGTACGGGCCGACCGCCGCGGGCGTCGCCGGGTTGCCCATCACCGTCATCATGTTGCTGACCTCGTCGTTGTCCGGGCGGCTCGCGCAACGGATCGGGCCGCGGCTCCAGCTCGTGATCGGGCCGCTGGTCATCGCCGTCGGCATGCTCCTGATGATGCGGATCGGGCCGGGCGCGTCGTACGTCACCGAGGTTCTGCCCGCGGTCGTGGTGTTCGGTCTTGGGCTGACGACCGTGGTCGCGCCCGTGACCGCGACTGTTCTCGCGGCGGCCGAGGACAGGCACGCGGGTGTTGCGTCGGGCGTGAACAACGCGATCGCACGGACGGGCGGTCTGCTCGCGGTCGCGGTCCTGCCTGCCGTGGCCGGCCTGAACGGCGCCGCCTACACCGACCCAGCCGCCCTCACGGACGCCTGGCGGACGTCGTTGACGATCTGTGCGGTGCTGGCCGCTGTGGGTGGGCTGCTGGCGCTGGGCGTGCGCAACGACGTCCTCGGCGGGACACCGGAACCGGAGCACGAGGCCCCGGCTCCCGGTGAATGCCTGCACTGCGGGGTCGAGGGCCCGCCGACGCACATCAAGCCGTCAGGATCTCCCGAAGCATCTGTGGATTGACGTTCCCGCCGGACACGATCGCGGCGGTCCGGCCGGCCGGGACGGCACCCTTGAGGTACGCGGCCACCGCGGTCGCGCCGCTGGGCTCGGTCACCAGGTGCGACTTGTACGCGAGCACGCGCATGGCCTCGCGGATCTCGTCTTCGGTGACCGTGATCATGCCGTCGACCACTTTCCGCAGGTGCGCGAACGTCAGGTCGGACGGCTGGGAGCGCAGGCCGTCGGCGATCGTGCGGTTGCGGTCGGCCACCGGCCAGTCCACCCGGTGCCCGGCCGCCAGCCCCTCGGTCGCGTCCGCGGCCAGTTCGGGTTCGACGCCGTAGATGCGCGCGTGCGGGCACAGCGCCCTGATCGCCGTGCCGACGCCGGAGGCCAGTCCGCCACCGCTGACCGGGACCAGCACGGTCTCCACGTCCGGCAGGTCGAAGGCGATCTCCAGGCCCGCTGTGCCCTGACCGGCGATCACGTCCGGGTGGTCGAACGGCGGCACCAGCACCGCGCCGGTCTTCTCGACCAGGTCGTCGGCGTACTCCTCGCGCTTGCCGACCGGGCACAGCACGACCTCGGCGCCGTACGACCGGGTCTTCTCGACCTTGACCGACGGGGTGTCCTCGGGCATGACGATGTACGCGGGAATGCCGTACGTCCGTGCGGCGTAGGCAACGGCCTGCGCGTGGTTGCCGCTCGAGTACGCCACGACACCGCGGGCGCGCACGGGTTCGTCCAGGCGGGCAAGCGTGTTGAAGGCGCCGCGGATCTTGAACGCGCCGATCGGCTGCAGGTTCTCCGGCTTTATCCACAGTGGACGGTCGGGGTCCGCCCACGTCGCCGGTAGCAGCGGTGTCCGCACCGCGAAGTCGCGCACCCGGTCGGCCGCCGCTTTGATGTCGTCGATAGTCACCAGTTCCACGCTGTTGATTCTGCCCTGTTCAGGGCAGGTGTGCGTACTGTCCATTATGGACTCAAATGGTGGCGGTGCTCACGTTCGGGCAACGATCCGGCGACCCGTCACGTCAACCAGGACGATGAGTGAGGAGAAGAAGAGCGGGTACCACCCCAGTCAGATCGCCGTCGCGGCGCTCGCGGCGGTGACCGCGGCGATCCTCGGTTCGACACTCGGCGTCGCCGGGACGGTACTGGGCGCAGCAATTGGCGCTATCGTGACGACCGTCGCGGCTGAGCTATATGCGCGGTCCATTGACCGGGTTCGTAGCCGAGTTGTTAAGTCCGATGCCGGCGTGCCGGACAACAAAACCGAGAAGTCGATACGGGGCGTGCGCTGGCAATTACTCACCGCTGGTGCGCTTGTCGCATTCGTTCTTGGCATGGTTGTGATCACCGGTATCGAATGGGTGCGCGGTGAACCACTTTCCGGTGACGGCAAGACCACGATTGGTGGCGTTCTGCAGCGGCCCGAACACGGCGAGCAAAAATCGACTCCGTCGCAAAAGACGCCCCCGCCGTCCACTGTCACGGTGACTGAAACGCCGTCATCGACTCCGTCGCGCACGCCGCCGCCGACCACGACGACGCCACCCCCGACGACCGGTTCGGGCTCGTCCAGCCCATCGACACCGCCCGGATCGACTACTGATCCGGTTCAGTCCGACACGCCGAGTGCGCCACCGAAGTCCCCGTAAAGCGCTCTGTCCAGGCGTGATTACAGCGCGTATCACAAACGTGTGATTTGGAACACAGTTTCACCCTGTTCGGGCCATTGTGTAACGCGCACCCGATTCATACGCTCGCTTGCGGAGGGTGACCCGGAAGAGTGACGCTCGAACAGGTGCCGGGGTGAGTCGACCACCCCGGCACCTATTCCTTGAAAGCCCGCGAGCTGGCCCTGCATCCAGCTCACGGGTCCCTGCACCCAAGGAGACGACATGAACCCAAGGAAAACGGCTCGGTTAACCGGTGCCGTCCTCATTGCCGCCGCCATGGCTGTGATGCACAGTCTACCCGCGTCCGCGGCATCTTCGGGTGGCACTTCTGCAACAGATTTGTCGACTCTGCAGTTCGAGGCTGAAAATCCTGGCCTGCTGGACGCCATGAAGCGGGATCTCGGCCTCGACGCCACCGCCGCGCGCACGCTCGCGACCGCACAGCAGACCGCGGCTTCGACGGAGAATTCGCTGCGTACGGCGTTGGGTGACAGTTTCGGTGGCGCCTACTTCGACGCCGCGGCAAGGAAACTCGTCGTCGGCGTGACCGACGCGAGCAAAGCCGGGACCGTGACGGCCGCCGGTGCGACCGCCAAAGTGGTGGCCCGCAGCGCGGCCCAGTTGGACTCCGCCGTGGCACAGCTCGACGCCCGTGAGGCCAGCGCGCCGTCCTCGGTGACCGGTTGGTACGCCGACACTGTGACGAACGAGATAGTCGTGACCGCCCTGCCGGGCACCGCTCAGGCCGCGAAGGCCTTCGCGGGTGACGTCCGGGTCGTCGAAGCCGACGCCCCGCAGCCGTTCCTCAAGGGCGGCGACGCGTACACCATCGGCGGCAGCTCCCGCTGCTCCGTCGGTCTGACCGTCCGCGGCGGCTTCGTCACGGCCGGGCACTGCGCGGCGGCCGGCCAGCCCAGCAACGGCACCTGGGGCGGCTCGTCCTTCCCGGGCAACGACTACGCCTGGGTGCGCACCAACTCCGGTGTCACCCTCGAGCCGCGCGTCGGCTCGGTGACGGTCAAGGGCTCGACCTCGGCCGCGACCGGTGCCGCTGTCTGCAAGGCCGGTTCGACCACCGGCTGGACCTGTGGCACCGTCGGCGCCAAGAACCAGACCGTCCGATACCCGCAGGGTGCCGTGTCCGGTCTGACCGCGTCGAACGTGCGGTGCCAGCCCGGTGACTCCGGCGGTGGCTTCATCACCAACGCCGGTCAGGGCCAGGGTGTCGTCTCCGGCGGCAACTCGTCCGTGTGCTACTTCCAGCCGCTCGGCGAGATCCTGTCCGTGTACGGCCTGAGCCTGCTCACCGGCTGAGCGAGGAACCCATCGTGAGTGGTTTGGCCGGTACTAACCGGCCAAACCACTCACGAGCTGTTTCTTGAGCTGTCTGGCGGCTTCGCGCGGGTCTTCCGCCTCGGTGATCGCGCGCACGACCACCGCACGGGACGCGCCTGCCGCCAGCACCTCCGGCAACCTGCCGGCGTCGATACCGCCGATGGCGAACCACGGCCTTGCCGGGTTGTCCTCGGCGGTTCGTCGTACCAGGTCCAGGCCGGGCGCGGGCCGCCCCGGCTTGGTCGGCGTCGGCCAGCACGGGCCGGTGCAGAAGTAGTCGACGCCGTGCTCGATCGCGGCGGCACGGGCCTGGCCCGCGTCGTGGGTGGAGCGGCCGATGACCATCTCCTCGCCGACGATCCGCCGCGCGTACTTGACCGGCAGGTCGTCCTGGCCGAGGTGCAGCACGTCCGCGCCGACGGTCGCCGCGATGTCCGCGCGGTCGTTGACCGACAGCAGTGCGCCGTGCTTCGCGCAGATCCCGGCCATCACCTCCAGCGCGGCGATCTCCTGGCGCGCCTCCAGGCTCTTCGCGCGCAGCTGCACCACGTCGACGCCGCCGCCGAGCGCCGCGTCGACGAAGTCGGCGAGGTCCGGGCGGATGTCGGTGCACAGGTAGAGCCGTGCTCCGGCGAGCTTGCGCCTGAGGTCTGTCCCACTGAGTCCGGGCATACCTCGATTTCTACGCTATTCTGGTCACTGGTCCGCACGGGAGCCTGGCGACACCGGGCTGAGAGGGAGCTTGCATCAGCTCCGACCGTCGAACCTGATCCGGGTCATGCCGGCGCAGGGAGCGTGTAGTGGTCAAGGGAAAGATCGTTGTCGTCGGGGCAGGCGTGATCGGCCTTTCGGTGGCATGGCGTGCCATGAATTCCGGATGGCGGACAGTCGTGGTCGACCCGCAACCGTGTTCGGGCGCGTCCTGGGTGGCCGGTGGCATGCTCGCGCCGGCAACCGAGGCGTGGCCCGGCGAGGAACCGTTGCTGGAGCTGGGCGAGGCGTCCTTGCGGGCGTGGCCGGAGTTCGCCGCGGAGCTCGGCGACGTCGGGTTGCGCACGGAAGGCACTGTGGTCGCGGCGTTCGACTCGGCCGACGCGCGGCAGCTGGAGATACTGGCCGGGCACCTGGCTTCCACCGGCCGGAAAGTCGACGAGCTGACCGGCCCGCAGGTGCGGCAACTGGAGCCGACGCTGTCCACGTCCGTTCGAAGTGGACTGAACGTGCCCGGTGATCTGGCTGTGGACAACCGGAAGCTGCTCGACGTGCTGAGCTCGAAGGCCGAATTCCTCCATGCGGAAGCGAAGGCCGTCCGGCCGGGCGCCGTCGAACTAGTTGACTCCACAGTGGACTGCGATGCGGTCGTCGTCGCCGCGGGCGCGTGGAGCCGGAACCTGCATCCGCGGCTGAACACGTTGATACGCCCGGTGAAGGGCGAGATCCTGCGGCTCAGACCCGGGCGTGGCGCGTTGCCGCTCAGCCGGACCATCCGCGCACTCGTCGAGTCGCGGCCGGTCTACCTCGTGCCGCGGGACACCGGCGAAGTCGTCCTCGGTGCGACCCAGTACGAAGCCGGTTACAACACGGACGTCACCGTGAAAGGCGTGCGGGATCTGCTGCTGGACGCGGAACGCGTCGTGCCCGGCATCACCGAGTACGTCCTCGTCGAGAGCGCTGCGGGAGTGCGCGCGTCGAGCCGGGACAACCTGCCGGTGATCGACTGGCTGGAACCCGGGGTGATGGTGGCGAGCGGCCACCACCGCAACGGTTTGCTGCTCGCCCCGATCACCGCGGCCGCGGTGGTGGCGTTGCTCGACGGACAACCGGTACCCGAAGCGGCTCAGGCGGCCGGATTGGAGTCACGAGGATGAAGGTTCGCGTGAACGGCGTCGAGCGCGAGCTCGCCGAAGGCGCGACGGTGGCCGATGTCCTCCGGCTGCTGGACATCCCCCGCACCGGCGTCGCCGTGGCGGTGGACGGGGAGGTCGTGCCCCGCGCCAAACACCCGGAGACCGTGGTCGGTGCGGGTGCCGACGTCGAAGTGCTGACCGCTGTGCAAGGAGGCTGACATGGATGACCCCTTCATCCTCGCGGGCAGGGAATACGAGTCCCGGTTGATCATGGGAACCGGTGGCGCGGCCAACCTGGCTGTCCTGGAACGCGCGCTGATCGCCTCCGGCACCCAGCTGACCACGGTGGCCATCCGCCGCGTCGACTCGGACGGCGGCACGGGTGTGCTGGAGACGTTGCGGCGGCTGGGGATCGATCCGCTGCCGAACACCGCGGGCTGCCGGACCGCCGCGGAAGCCGTGCTCACGGCCCAGCTGGCGCGGGAAGCCTTGGACACCAACTTGATCAAGGTCGAGGTGGTCGCCGATGATCGGACGTTGCTGCCCGATCCCGTTGAGCTGCTTGACGCCGTGCGCAAGCTCGTCGCGGACGGGTTCGTGGCGCTCGCGTACACCAACGACGATCCGGTGCTGGCGCTGCGGCTCGAGCAAGCCGGTGCGTCGGCGGTGATGCCGCTCGGCTCGCCGATCGGCACCGGACTGGGCATCAGGAATCCGCACAACATCGAGTTGATCGTTGCCAGGGCGTCGGTTCCGGTGGTGCTCGACGCCGGTATCGGCACCGCGTCGGACGCCGCGCTGGCGATGGAACTGGGCTGTGACGCGGTGATGCTGGCGACGGCGGTCACCCGCGCGAGCGATCCTGAGAAGATGGCCGCGGCCATGCGCAGCGGTGTTGTCGCAGGTAGATTGGCGCGTTCGGCGGGCCGTATACCGCAACGGTTCTGGGCACAGGCATCCAGCCCTCCTCGGTAACCCCGGAGGAAACAGTCATCATTGTCCGATGCACCTTGCACGAAGGAGGGCAGATGATGACGCCTTCGGCTGCTGAGGACGTGCCCGCGCGGCTGTACCTGGCCATCGGGCGGCTGTCGAGGTCGCTGCGCCGCAGCGGTACGCCCGGGCTCGGGCACGGCTCCATCTCCGCGCTGTCGACGCTGGTCGGCTGCGGTGAGATGCGGCTGGGTGATCTGGCGAACAAGGAAGGCGTGGCCGCGCCGACCATGTCGCGGATCGTCGCCGCGCTCGTCGAAGCCAAGCACGTGCAGCGCGAACCCGACCCGGTCGACCGCAGGGCGTGGCTGGTCAAGGCCACGCCGGAGGGCGAACGGATGGTTTCCGGGCTGCGCTCGACCCGTGTGCAGGAACTGCGCAGGCGGATCGAACGGCTGCCCGAGGACAAGCAGGCGCAGCTGATCAACGCCATCCCGGTGCTGGAGGAGTTGCTGAACGAGGACTAGTTGTTGCGGGTCATGAGGTTGTTGACGCCGGGTGGGGCCTGAGGTTGGGGACGGGTCTTTCAGCGGCAGGATGAGAACTACCACGTCACTCGTCCGCCGAACAGAAAGACCCGTCTGTGCTCCACCGTAACGCCCCGCTGTCTGTCGAAGGCCGTCGCCGTCTCGTGAAACGCTGCCGCACCCGTCCGATCGCCCATGTCGCCGCGGAGATGGGTATCTCGCGGCAATGCGCCTCGAAATGGGTCAACCGCTACCGCCAGCACGGCGAGGCCGGGCTGCTCGACCGACCCAGTGTCCCGCACCACCAGCCCACCGCCACCCCCGGCGAGGTCATCGCCCGGATCGAACACCTCCGCCGTCATGGCAAGCACTCAGCCCGCCGGATCGCGCTGGAACTCGCGACCGACGGCACCAGCATCTCGGCGCGGACCGTCAGCCGTCACCTGGCCCACCTCGGCCTGCACCACCGGAAATTCCTCGACCCCAGCGGGGACAGCAACCGGGCACCCCGCACGATCATCGCCCGCTGGCCCGGGCACATGGTCCACCTGGATGTGAAGAAGGTCGGCCAGATCCCCGACGGCGGCGGCTGGCGGGTCCACGGCCGTGACAGCGAGCAGGCCAAACAAGCCCGGCGAGGCCGAGGCCGGGGCGGCCGGGCCCGCTACACCTACCTCCACTCCGCGGTGGACGGATTCTCCAGGCTGGCCTACACCGAAGCCCTGCCCGATGAGAAAGCCCGCACCGCGATCGGGTTCACCCACCGCGCCCGCGCGTTCTTCGCCGCGCACGGCATCACCCACATCGACCGCATCGTCACCGACAACGGCGCCTGCTACAAAGCCACCCACTTCGCCACCGTGCTGCGTGGAGCCCGCCACCAGCGCATCACGCCCTACACACCCCGCCACAACGGCAAAGTCGAACGCTACAACCGGATCCTGACCGAAGAATTCCTCTACAGCCGAGAGTGGACCAGCGAACAACAACGAACCAACGCCCTGACGATATGGAACGTCCACTACAACTATCATCGACCCCACACTGCCGCCGGAAACCAGCCACCAGCAACCCGGCTCCACACCGGCGTCACCAACGTCACGGCCTCATACAACTAGTCCCCGTTCGGCGGCACGCGGTGCCTGTGGTGAAGATCGGCTTGCAACGATTCACCGGCGTTCGGCGCGCAGTTCGGCGATCTCCGTGCGCAGCGCCCGGATCTCGGTGAGCAGCAGCTCGTCGGAGGCCTTCTGCTCGGCTGCGTGCTTCTCCTCCGCCTCGACGAGTTCGTCGGTCATGCCGCGGTCCATCCCGTTGACCACCACCGCGATGAACATGTTCAGCACCGCGAAGCTGGACACGATGATGTACGAGACGAAGAAGATCCACGCCAGCGGCGCCTTCTGCATCAGTTCACGCGCGATGTCCGGCCAGCCCTCGCCGGTCATGATCTGGAACAGGGTGAACAGCGTGCCGCCGAAGTCGCCGAAGTACTCGGGCTGCAAGTGCTGGAACAGCTTCGTGGCCATCACGCCCGCGATGTAGAGCACGAGCGCGAGCAGCGCGGCGATCGACGCCATGCCGGGCACCGCGGCCAGCAGGCCGCTCACCACGCGCCGCATCGACGGCACGACCGAGATCAACCGGAGCGCCCGCAGGATCCGCAGCGCCCGCAGCACCGAGAACTCACCGGTCGCGGGCACCACCGCGACGCCGATGATGATCAGGTCGAAGATGTTCCACGCGTCCTTGAAGAACGCCCACCCGAAGGCGTAGATCCGCAGCAGGATCTCCACGACGAAGATCGCCAGCGCGGCGCGGTCGGCGAAGTGCAGGATCCCGCCGAACTGCTCGACGATGCCCCGCGAGGTCTCGAAACCCAGTGTGATCGCGTTGAAGACGATCACGCCGATGATGAAGCGCTGGAAGCCCTTGCGGGTGACCAGGGTGCGCACTTGTTCCCGGAAGATCACAGTGGGCAAGCGTAGGCGACGCCTGTGACCGCGTTTTCGTGCTCTGCCGTGGCAAAGCCCCGGCGACCTGGTGATGAACTGTGGCTGAAGAGCGCAGCGTGCCCGCCGATTCAGCCGACCGGGCGAATTATCTTGGTCGCTCGCGGGGCTGACGCTGGGGAGGCGTTCGATGGATCTCGACTTATGGGCGCTCGTCCTGTCGATCGTCGGTATCGGTGTCCCGGTCTTCGCCTTCCTGTGGGAGTTCTTCTTCGTCGGCCGCAAGCGGCTCGGCTACCGCGTGCAGATGGACACCACCGTGATGGACGAGATGAGCACCAAGCTCGCCGGGGTGCTGACCCGGATGAAGCGGGAGAACGGCACCGCGCTGGTGAACCCGTCGTTCGTGCTGGTCCGGGTCGAGAACGACGGCGCGACCACCATCGACTCCAGCGACTACCAGGTCATTCCCGAGGTCAAGGCGGGCATCAGGATCATGTTCCCCGGCCGGACGGTGTCCGGCATGGTGGTGACCGAGCTCAGCAAACCGGATCTGCGGCAGAACTTCGACGAGGACGCCAGCGGGCTGAGCAGCCGCGACATCGTCAACGGCGCGGGGGAACCGACGGGCGTGGTCGACCTGCCGCGAGTGCCGTTGAACCGCAACGACCACTACAAGGTGCTGGTCATCCTGGAACGCGCGGGCGGCGAAGCCGATGCCAAGCCCAAGGATCCCACTGTGGAGGCGGGGATCAAGGGCGGCAGCGTGCGGGAGACCACGTCACGCACCGGCGTGCCGCGCCGGGCGCTCGCCCTGCTGGCGTTCCTGACCGCGGTCATCGTCGGACTCGGTTTGTTCACCGTGTTCAACGAGGACTCGCCGTTGGACTGCGCGACCGGGACGTTGAGACTGACCGGGTCGACCGCGATCGAGGCGGTCATGCGGGAAGCCGGTGCCATGTACGCGGACACGTGCTCCGGCGCGAGCTTCGGGTTCGACTTCCACGGCAGCTCGGCCGGGCTGAACACGTTGCAGGAAGCCGGGAACCAGGCCAAGGCGGCGCCGGACGTGCTCGCGTTCTCCGACGGCGCCAAGGCGGACCTGCAGCCGCAGCTGCTGCCGAGGCCGGTCGCGTTCATGCTGTTCACGCTGGTGGTGAACAAGGACGCGGGGGTCGGCGACCTGACCGTCGACCAGGTCAGGCGGCTCTACGCCGGGCAGATCGCCAACTGGAAGGACATCGGCGGCAACGACGTGCCGGTCGCGTTGATCAGCCGCAAACCGGGATCCGGCACCCGGACCACGTTCCAGCACCAGATCCTGCAGGGCAAGCGGGAACCCGCGACCAACTCCGACAACTGCCGGACACGGGACAAGGGCGGCGACCCCGGCGTGATCCGCTGCGAACGCGACCGCACCGAGGACCTGCTCAACGGCGTCGCCACCACCCCGGGGGCGTTGGGCTACGCCGAACTCGGTGCCGCGACAAGGCGAACCGACCTGGTCGTGGTGCGGATGGACGGCCAGAAGGCGACCTTGCAAGCAGCGTCGCACGGCGCCTACCCGTTCTGGGAGACCGAGTTCGCCTACACCTACCAGGAGCCCAAGGCGAACTCACTGGCCGCCAGTTTCCTGCGGTACCTCACCAACCAGGTCGGCAAGGACATCATCCGCTCACACGGCAACCGCCCGTGCGACGAGCTGGAGAACCCCGTGCTGTGCCGTCCCTAGACCTCCTCAGTGGACAGCCGCCAGAACGGGGAAACCGGGCCGTGGCCCTTGCCCAGCTGGTACGAGTCACGGACCGAGCGGACGATGAACCGCTTGCCGAACGCGACCGCCTCCGGCACGGGCAGGCCACGGGCGAGCGCCGACGAGATGGCCGAGGCCAACGTGTCGCCGCTGCCGTGGGTGTTGCCCGTGTCGAAGCGCGGGCCGGGCAGCTCGTGGAAGTCCGAACCGTCGTAGAGCAGGTCGACGCAGTCGTCCACGTTGCGCATGTGGCCGGCTTTGACCAGCACCCACTCGGGTCCGTACTCGTACAACGCCTTGGCCGCGTCGCGCTGGGTGGCCATGTCGGTCACTTCGATCCCGGTCAGCAGCCTGACTTCGTCCAGGTTCGGCGTGATCACCGTGGCGCGGGGGAACAGCTCCGAACGCAACGCGTCCAGCGCGTCGTCACGCAACAGCTGGTCACCGCCCATCGACGCGGAGACCGGGTCCACCACGAACGGGATGCCGCCGCCCCGGCCCATGCCCACCCGGTCGGCGGCACCGGCGATGGCCACGATGATGTCCGCGTTGGCGAGCATGCCCGTCTTGGCCGCGTCGATGCCGATGTCGACGGCGACCGCCTCGATCTGGGCGGCGACCGCGTCCGGCGGGATCTCGACGAACCCGCTGACACCGACGGTGTTCTGGATGGTCACGGCGGTGACCGCGGTCATCCCGTGCACGCCGCAGGCGAACAGGGTCCGCAGGTCGGCTTGGATGCCCGCACCACCGCCGGAATCGCTTCCGGCGATGGTGAGGACGGTCGGTGGAGTCATGAGTCAGTCAACCACGGGCAGGTAGACCTTGTTGCCCTGCTTGTTGAACTCCTCTGTCATCTCCGTCATACCGGCTTCGATGGCATCCACTGTGGACAGGTTGTGCTCCTCGGCGTACCTGCGCACGTCCTGGGTGATCTTCATCGAGCAGAACTTCGGTCCGCACATCGAGCAGAAGTGCGCGGTCTTGGCTGGCTCCGCCGGGAGCGTCTCGTCGTGGTACGCCCTCGCGGTGTCCGGGTCGAGTGCCAGGTTGAACTGGTCGACCCAGCGGAACTCGAAGCGCGCCTTGGACAACGCGTCGTCCCACTCCTGCGCGCCGGGGTGGCCCTTGGCCAGGTCGGCCGAGTGCGCCGCGATCTTGTACGTGATCACGCCGGTCTTCACGTCGTCCCGGTTGGGCAGGCCGAGGTGCTCCTTGGGGGTGACGTAGCAGAGCATCGCGGTGCCGGCCCAGCCGATCTGCGCCGCGCCGATCGCCGAGGTGATGTGGTCGTACGCGGGCGCGATGTCGGTCGCGAGCGGGCCGAGGGTGTAGAACGGCGCCTCGCCGCACCACTCCTCCTCCAGCCGGACGTTCTCGATGATCTTGTGCATCGGCACGTGGCCGGGGCCCTCGATCATCACCTGGACGTCCTTGTCCCGCGCGATGTGCGTCAACTCGCCGAGGGTGCGCAGCTCGGCGAACTGGGCCTCGTCGTTGGCGTCGGCGATGGAACCGGGGCGCAGCCCGTCGCCCAGTGAGAAAGTCACGTCATAGGCGCGCAGGATGTCGCACAGCTCTTCGAAATTGGTGTACAGGAAGCTTTCCTTGTGGTGCGCCAAGCACCACGCGGCCATGATCGACCCGCCGCGCGACACGATGCCCGTCACCCGCTTGGCGGTCAGCGGGACGTAGCGCAGCAGGACGCCCGCGTGCACGGTCATGTAGTCCACGCCCTGCTCGCACTGCTCGATGATGGTGTCCTTGTAGACGCTCCAGTTCAGTTTCGCCGGATCGCCGTTGACCTTCTCCAGTGCCTGGTAGATCGGCACGGTGCCGATCGGCACCGGCGAGTTGCGCATGATCCACTCGCGGGTCTCGTGGATCCGCTTGCCGGTGGACAGGTCCATGATGGTGTCCGCGCCCCACCTGGCGGCCCAGACCATCTTGTCCACCTCGTCCTCGATCGACGAGGACACCGCGGAGTTGCCGATGTTGGCATTGACCTTGACGAGGAACTTCTTGCCGATGATCGCGGGCTCGGACTCGGGGTGGTTGCGGTTGACCGGGATGACCGCCCGGCCGATGGCAACCTCCGAACGGACGAATTCCGGGTCCATGTGCTCGCGGGCGGCGACGTACCGCATCTCGTTGGTGATGATCCCGGCCTTGGCGTAGGCCAATTGGGTCACCGCGCCGTTGACCGGCTCGAGCGCCCAGCTCTCCCGGATCCGGGGGAGTCCACTGTGGACGTCAATGGTCGCGGTGGTGTCGGTGTACGGGCCAGAGGTGTCGTACAGGTCGACGTGCTCGCCGTTGGTCAGCTCCACCCTGCGGAAAGGCACCTCGATGCCGTCTCCGATGTCCCGGTATTCCTTGTGCGAGCCGGAGATCGGCCCGGTCGTGATGGTCGGCTGGACAGAGCGGTCTTCAAGCGCCGTCATGGAACGCCTACCTTCCCTACGCCGGCATTACCCGGTCAGGTTCATGCGGTCGGCGGCGCCGGGTCCTCAATGGACACCAAGCCGCCCTCTCAGCCCGCCTGAGCGCGAGCTCCCGCGACGTTTGGTAAATCTTCTCGACCATAACCAGCATGGCCGCGCGTTGCCAAGCCAATCGGCGTACCGTTTCGCTGTGACCTCCGCTCCGGGCTTGCGGCAGCTGGCCAGACCCGACGCGGTCGCGCCGTGCGCCGACTGCGGTGAATTCGCCGGCCGCGGCTATCCGCAGTGCCCGGCGTGCGAGGACCTCGTGGACCGCTACTGGGCCGCGGACTGGCTGAACGCGCTGGCAGGCACCCCTTCGGACCTGATCTCGGCGGTGCTGTCCGACGACGGCGACACCTACCCGTGGACCTGTCTGGACTGGGCGTTGCGGCTGTCGAACTGCGCCGGCTGCGGGCGCGAGGCCACCACCGGCGAGATCGAATGCCCGTACTGCGCCATCGCCGAGGAGAAGCGCTGGCTCGCGGGCGGCGACATGACCCCGAACGAGCAGTTGTTACGACAGGCCCGGGTGGTCCTGCGGGCGCCGCACCGGCACCGGGCCTCACAGGTCGCGTACTGGCGCCTGGTGCTGCCGTTCCTGCTGACCGGCCACTGCTTCACCGCACGGCAGGCCCAGCGGCTGAGATCGTTCCTGATCGCGGGCCGCTACGCCGAGCTGGCGCATAGTACGTCATATGACGAACTGGCTTCGCTGCCGGACCTGCCGTGGCGGCAGAACACGGTTACTACCGTGGGAGCATGAAGATCGGATTCGGCGCCCCGGTCTCGGGCGCCTGGGCCACCCCCGACAACCTCACACGCTTCGCCGAGTCCGCCGAGGAGCTCGGCTACTCGTCGTTGTGGACCTTCCACCGGCTGCTGACCCCGGCCGACCGCGAGGCACTCGACCCGGTGTACCGGAGCGTGCTCGACCCGCTGGTGGCGCTGTCGTTCATGGCGGCGCGGACGTCCGCGATCCGGCTGGGCGTCTCGCTGATCAACTTCCCGTTCGTCTCGCCTGCCTACCTGGCCAAGCAGGCCTCGACGCTGGACGTGGTCTCCGGCGGCAGGCTCGACCTCGGTCTGGGCGCGGGCTGGCAGAAGGACGAGTTCATCGCCACCGGCGCGTCGATGGAACGCCGCGGCCCTCGGACCGTGGAGTACGTGCAGGTGCTGCGCACGCTCTGGACCGACGAGGTGAGCAGCTTCGACGGCGAGTTCTACACCGTTCCGCCGACCAGGATGGCCCCGAAACCGGTCGGTCCTCAGGTGCTGCTCGGCGGCGTCGCGCCCGCCGCGCTGAAACGGGCCGGGCGGATCGCGGACGGCTGGATGTCCCGCAGCGCCACCGACCTGGACGCGATCTCGGACGAGATCGCCGTCGTCCGCGAAGGTGCGGCGGAGGCGGGCAAGGACCCGGCCGCTGTCCGCGTGGTCGTACGGGGCGTGGTGCGTCCCGGCGAGCGCACGGGACGCCTGTCGGGATCGTTCTCGCAGATCCGCGCGGACGCCGAGTGGCTCGGCGAGCAGGGCGTGACGGAGTTGTTCTACGACCTGAACTGGGACGAGCGGATCGGCAACCCGGACGTGTCGACCGAGAGCGCGACCGAGACCGCGCAGGAGCTCCTGGAAGCGCTCAAGCCCTAGGTGACGATCACGTACCCCTTGTCCAGCAACCTGGAGACGGTCGGGTAGTCGGCGACGTAGTCGACCAGGATGGTCGCGCGTCGCTGATAGCCCGACGGGATCCGCCGCCGGTAGTCGACGACCATCGGCGCGGTGCCCAGCAGCAGCGCCGCGCACGCCGTCCAGAAGGTCACCTGCGCGCCGACGGGAAGGCTCGAGAAGCCCAGGAGGAGACAGCCGGCGACGTAGAGGACGGCGGCGACGAGCGCGGCGGAGAACACCACGAAGTCGGAAGTCGCCATCGGCAGCTTCGGGATCGGGGTCTTGCAGGTGTCGCAGTGCGGGATGGCGACGATGTGCGCCGGGGAGCCGCGCTTCTCCATCCTGACGTGCAGCGACGGCTGGCCGCGGCGCCATTCGCACTTCCAGCACGGGCCGGGCGTCCAGTCGCGGACCGGCCGCAGCGACCCGGGGTACCGCTTCCTGTACTGGCCGGACTTCCGCGGCTCGGACTCGCCCGTCGGCCACGACTGCCTCGGCCTGGGCACGCGTGACGGGCGGGCGTTGTCGTAGCTCGCGCGCTTGTCCGGGTCGCTCAGCGTCTCGAAGGCCAGTTGCACGAGGCGGAACTGCTCCTCGTCACCGTCGGCCAGGTCGGGGTGGACCTGCTTGGCCAGTCGCCGGTGCGCTGTCCTGATCTCATTGGCGGACGCGGTCCGTGACACTCCCAAGACCGCGTAGAAGTTGGGTTGCCGCACTCTTCCCCCTGGCCAGATGCTCCTTCAAAGACGACGATATGCCTCAGCGGAGCACACCGGCAACGCCCGACCGGAGGTCGCCTCCGCCGCCTCGTCGATCACTGCCCGGCCGGCGGAACCGGCGAACTCGAAGGACTGGTGTAGTCGGCGGTCACGATGACGATGATCCCCGCGTCGTCGTTCTCGATGTCCGTGAACCGGGCCTCCGCTCTCAGGCCCAACTCGGTGGCGAGAATACGGGCTGCCGATTCCTCCGCGGTGCCGGGGCGGAAGAACACGGCAGTTTTGGGGACTTTCGGCTGGTAGTTCCAGATGTCGACTGATGTCCAGCCCAATTTGCGAAGATCGGCGACCGCCGTGTCGGCGATGTCTCGCCTTGTCGGGTGGTTGTTGTAGACCGACACTCGCTGTGACTTGACAGTTGATGGTGGTTCCGCGGTGGGTGGCTCCTGATTCCCCGCGGGCGGTGGTCCGATGGATTGCGTAGTTTCCTGTGCCGGAGGTGATGGACTGCTGGTGGTTGGTGATCCCGGTTGACCTGAGCTGGGCTTGTTCCACAGGTCCGCCGTGCCGAGAAGGACCCAGAATCCGGCTATGACCACGGCCAGAATGGTCGCCAGGACTCCGATTTTCGGCACTCGCGGCTTTCGGTCCGGACGAACGGCGCTATCTTCTGGTGCGGGCTCGTCCGCGGATGTTCCGGTTTGGTGAAGCGCTGGGTTCCGGGTCAGGGCCAATCGGTCGGCGCTGTCGGTTCCCCGCTGTGCCGGCTTCGGATATCCCTTGCTCACCATTCCTGTGCTCAACCGGGCGTACAGCGTGCGCAGGTCGAGCAGCTCCGGGCCGTCCGGAATGCCGTCCCGCAGGAGAGTCAGGAGCTCGTCGGTGAACGCGGTGTGGGTGGCGCCGACCGGGGCGCGGGACAATGAGTTCGGCGGTGCCGAGGTCAGCGTGTACGTACCGGATATCTCGACTTGGCCCGATATCGGCTCGCCCATGAATCCCCGCGCGGCCCGGCCGCTGTAGCAGCAGTCCAGGATCAGCACCCGGTTGACCGCCGGGCAGTCCAGGAACACTTCCCTGATCAGGTCGAACGACAGCGCGCTCACTCGGAGATGGTCGACATCGGTGCCGCCGAGCGCCAGGTAAAGATCATTGTGCGCGGGGCCGGTCAAGCCGTGACCGGCGTAGTACACGACGAATGTGTCGGTCGCCAGGGCGGCTTGCCTGCGCAACAATCGGGAAACGTCAAGTGCGGATGTCGGGTCGGCGACTACCGAACAATGTTTTCGTTGGAAGCCGCCCCACCGGTCGTCGGTGAGGGCGGCCACCATTCCGTCAAGATTGTTTCGAACTGCCGGCAGGTCGGGGAGCGACTGGTACGCGCTCGCGCCGATCAGTACCGCGTGGGAACGTCCGGGATCCGGCAGCCGCGACATCGACTCGCAATTCCTTCGTGGAAGTGCTCGGGCCGCCGAATCATACGTCAGTCCTGGAACGGGTCCGGTTCGCTGGCCGGGTCCCACGACAGGCCGGGGACACCCCAGCCGTTCTGCTTGAGCATCTTCTTCGACTGCTTGGCGTACCGCCCCACCAGCCGGTCCAGGTACAGCAGGCCGTCGAGGTGATCCGTCTCGTGCTGCAGGCAGCGGGCGAAGAAACCGGTGCCCTCCACCGTGATCTCGTTGCCTTCGATGTCCTGGCCGGCGACACGGGCCCAGCTCGCGCGGCCGGTCGGGTAGGTCTCGCCCGGCACGGACAGGCAACCCTCGTAGTCGTTGTCCGGGTCCGGCATGGTTTCCGGGCGTTGCGTTGTCTCCAGCACCGGGTTGACCACGAGGCCGCGGTGGCGCACGCCTTCGTCGTCCGGGCAGTCGTACACGAACAGCCGCAGCGGGATGCCGATCTGGTTGGCCGCGAGGCCCACCCCGTTGGCAGCCGCCATCGTCTCGAACATGTCTTCGACCAGCTGCTGCAGTTCGGCGTCGAATGTGGCAACTTTGTCAGTGGGGTTGTGCAGAACTGGGTCACCGACAACGCGGATGGGGTGTACGGCCATGGTCAGCATGCTATCCAGCGGCGACACCTTGATCCGGACGCGCCGGGTGATATGGCGGACAGCCGTCAGCGGGGGCGTGATGTAATGACACAGCGGAAATCACACTCGTGTGATTCCCAGACGGGTACGGGATTCCCGAGCGCGAGCCGAGGAGCCGGATGGACGCCGCAGAGGCACTGGTCCCCGAGGGCGGGCCGCAGGACGGCCTGACCGAGCGGGAACGGGTGATCCTCGCCTTCGAGCGCCAGTGGTGGAAGTACGCGGGCGCGAAGGACCAGGCGATCAGGGAGATCTTCGGGATCTCGCCGACCCGTTACTACCAGTTGGTCAACGACCTCATCGAAAAGCACGAAGCCCTGATGGCCGATCCGCTGCTGGTGAAGCGCCTTCGCCGGTTGCGCAGTGGCCGCGTCCGGGTTCGTGGAGCACGAAGGCTGGGTGTCACCAAACCATGAGCGAGCTTGCGAGCGAATCATCCAGCACAGGGCCGTGCTCATGCGACACACGCAAGCACGGCGGTAAGCACGCATGAGCACCCCGGAGCAGTCTTCCGGCCCCACCCGGCCGGCGCGCCTGGCCGGGATCGGTCTGCTCGCTCTCGCACTCGTGGCGGTGGTGATCGGAATAATCCAGCTGGTCGGGGGTGACGACTCGGATCCGTCCGCTCAGCCGCCGCCGTCCTCCGAATCGCAGCAACCGCCGCCCGCGTCAAGCGGTGAGCCGAGTGTTCCAAGTAGTGCGCCGCAGTCGCCACAACCGCCGTCGCCGCCGAGCAGCGCGAGCGCGCCCGCGCCGCCGTCTCCGACGACCAGCGCTGCTCCGCCACCACCGGTGACCCAGCCGCCTGCCCCGCCGCAGACGCCGAACCGCTCCGAGCCGGTGCGCGTGCTCAACAACAGCACGATCCACGGTTTGGCGGACCGTGCGGCCAACGACATCCGCGGTGGCGGATGGAACGTCGTGCTGGTGGGCAACCACCAGGGCCGCGTTCCGGTCACGACCGTCTACTACCGGTCGGGCACGGCCGAGGAGCCGCAGGCCAAGGAGCTGGCGCAGCAGTTCGGCATCAGGGCTGAGCCGAGGTTCGACGGCATCAAGGACGCCGATCCGGGCATCATCGTGATCGTCACCAAGGAGTACAACCCGAAGTCCAAGTAGGGATCCCCTGCTCAGCGGGTCCGTGGAACACGCACGCCCAGGTAACGTTGTATGTGGGTGCAACGGTGTAATCACGGCAATGGGCGGTGGTGGCTGTGGACGAGTACTCCAGGACAGTGGTCTCCGTCGCCAGATCGGTGACCCCGCACGTCGCGAGCGTGCGATTGGACAACGGCAGCGGCTCAGCCGTGGTGTTCGAGAACGGTCGGCTGCTCACCAACGCACACGTCGTCGGCACCGCCAGACGCGGCACGGCCACGTTCGCGGACGGCAGCGACGCCTCCTTCGAGGTCGTCGGCGCCGACCCGCTGTCAGACCTGGCCGTGCTGAGCGCGAGCGGTGACATCCCGCCGCCCGCGACGCTCGGCGACGCCGACCAGCTGGAAGTCGGCCAACTGGTCGTGGCGGTCGGCAACCCGCTCGGCCTCAACGGCTCGGTCACGGCCGGGGTGGTGAGCGCGCTCGGCCGGGCTTTGCCGGTGCGGCAAGGCAAAGCGGCCCGCGTGATCGAGGACGTCATCCAGACCGACGCGGCGCTCAACCCCGGCAACTCCGGTGGGGCGCTGGCGGACTGGCAGGGCCACGTGGTCGGGATCAACACGGCGGTGGCCGGCTTCGGGCTGGGCCTCGCGGTGCCGGTGAACGTGACGACCACGCGGATCGTGCAGACGCTGATCGCCGACGGCCGCGTCCGCCGGGCGTTCCTCGGCCTGGTCAGCATGCCCGCTCCGCTGCCGGACGACGTCGCCGCGCGCACCGGCCAGAAAGCGGGCCTGCGAGTGGTCGAGGTCGTGGCGGGCAGCCCGGCGCACCGGGCCGGGCTGCACGCGGGCGACCTCGTGCTCACGGTCGGCCGCAAGCAGGTCAGCGACGCACAGGGCATCCAGAAGCAGCTCTTCGCCGAGGCGATCGGCGCCGAGCTGCCGGTGACGGTGCTGCGTGGCGGAGCGATGGTCGACGTCTTCGCCACACCGACCGAACTGTCCATCCGCTAGCGGCTTGGCTGCCCGGGTCAGCGGGATTTGGCGTACGCCTCGAGCGAGGCCAGCTGGGCGGGGTCGAGGGACGGGCGGACCGTCTCCCTGGCCTCGTCCAGGTGCGCGCCCGTGACCACAGTGGCCTCGAGCGATTCGCGCATCGCGGTCAGCGCGGCCTCACGGATCAGGGCCGCGCAGTCCGCGGCCGAGTAGCGGTCGAGGCTCTCCGCCAGGACATCCAGGTCGACGTCGTCGGCCAGCGGGGTGTTGCGGGCGGACGAACGCAGGATCGCCGCACGGGCCTCGCCGTCGGGCGGTGGCACGTAGATGATCCGCTCCAACCGGCCTGGTCGCAGCAAGGCCGGGTCGATCAGCTCGGGCCGGTTGGTCGCGCCGACCACGATCACGTCCCGCAGCGGTTCGACACCGTCCAGTTCGGTCAGCAACGCGGCGACCACGCGGTCACCGACGCCCGAGTCGCTGGACTGGCCGCGGCGCGGGGCCAGCGCGTCGACCTCGTCGAGGAAGATCATGGTGGGCGAGGCCTCCGCGGCCCGGCGGAACAGTTCACGCACGGCCCGTTCGGACTCGCCGACCCACTTGTCCATCAGTTCCGCGCCCTTGACCGACATCACGTTCAACCGGCCGCTACCGGCCAGCGCGCGGATCAGGAAGGTCTTGCCGCAGCCGGGCGGGCCATAGAGCAGGACACCGCGCGGCGGTTGGACACCAAGACGGGCAAAGGAATCCGGGTACTGCAACGGCCACAGCACGGCTTCGGTGAGCGACTGCTTCACCTCGGCCATGTCGCCGACGGCGTCCAGCGTCAGCCCGCCGGTCTGCAGGTTGTCCGAAGAGGACATCGAGGTCGGCCGGACGGTTTCCAGTGCGCCGACGAGGTCATCCGACGAGACCTTCGGCTCCGGCGAGTCCTTCTGCCGCAGCGCGGCGCGCACCGACGCTTCCCGGCGCAACGCGACCAGGTCCGCGACGACGAAGCCCGGCGTGCGGTCGGCGACGACCCCGAAGTCCACATCGGACTCCGTTGGCACGTCGCGCATCAGCACGCGCAGCAGCTCGGTCCGGACCTTGCTCGTGGGCAACGCAAGCGCGAGCTCGCGGTCGAGCAGCTCGACCGTGCGCAGCCGCGGGTCGATCGCCTCGGGGTGCGCTGTCGTCGCGACGATCGCCAGGCGTGGCGTGTTCACCGCGTTGAGCAACGAATCCAGCACGATCGTGGCCACCGGAGGGGGATTGGAGCCGGGCAGCAACGAGTCCACATCGGTCACCAGCAGCACTGCCGGTGTGCCGCGCTCGGCCTCGGCGATGGCCGCGCGGATCTGACCCGCGGCGGCGTTCGCCTCCAGTACGGCGATCGACGGCGCGGCGACCTCGATGATCCTGGCATCCACCGCGTTGGCCACCGCGCGGACCAACGTCGCCTTGCCGACGCCCTCCGGGCCGCTGACCAACGCGCCGAGCCGGGGTGCGGCCCCCAGCTTCTGCAGCAGTTCCGGGCGCTGGAAAGCGAGTTCCAGCCATTCGGTGAGCTTGCGGGCCGCGTCGACCGCCCCGACAAGGTCGGCGACCGGCAGCGGTGTCTCCGACGGTGACGTGTCGAGCTCCTCGGCGACGATCACCGCGTCCTCGATCACCTGGCTCTGCGCCGTGGCCTGGGTGGTGCCCGCGGCGAGCTGGGCCGGTTGCGCGCCGCCGCGCGCGCCGTCCCGCCAGTTGACCACTGTGGACGGTGCGACCGCCACGGCGCCGTCCGGGTCGGACGCGGTGATGGTGATCAGCTCGTTCGTCCAGGTCATGCCGATGGCCTGGGACAGCCGTTGCCGCGCCGCGGTCACGTCCGCGCCGGGCGGCGGCGCTAGGTCCTGCGGCAGCAACGAGACCGCGTCGCCGACCGTGAACACCTTGCCCATCAGCGCCAGCCGCAGCGTCTGCGGCGTGACCGATGTCGTGGCCAGCCGCGACCCGGCGACCGTGATGGACCTGGCGGCCGACACGGTCGCCGGCGAGACGACGACCTCAGAGCCCTCGACGATGCCGAGGTTCGTCAGCGTGATGTCGTCGAGCAGGGCGACACCGGGCAAGTCCGCGCTCTCGGCGGCCAACGCGGCGCTCGGGCGCGCGCCGATCAGCCGGACCGCGTCCCACTGCCGCAGGCCGAGGGCGTCAAGGACCTCCGGGTGCAGCCGCACGACACCCCGCCGGGTGTCGATGGCCGACGGGGACAATCGAGCGGTCAGCGTGATCTGCGGTGAACTCACGGACGCAGCTTACGGCCGGTTTGGTTGCGCTGGTCGTTTACGCCACGCAACGCGTCCGACGCCGCCCTGTCCACGACGGCGAGTAAGCACCCAGCGGTGTCGGCTGCGTGGGGCGGGGTGGAAATGACCGGCTCTGGCGATCAAGCCCTGCCGAGCGGAGCGAGGTCATTGGACACATTGAGGGCTGGGTTGACGATCAGGATGTGCGCCTTGGCGTGGCGCCAGAGCTCCTGGCTGACGCTGTTGTCCATCAACGCGGGCAGCCCGCCGTGCCGTGGCGCGCCGACCACGATGGCCTTGGCGCCGAGCTTGCCGGCGTAGTCGGCGATCAGGCGCCCGACCTCGCCGTGGTCCGTCGCGCCGGTCAGCACCTGGCCGACTGTGCCTTTCACCCTGGCGACCTGCTCACGGATCAACGCGTCGGCCGCCTGCGGGTCCTCGCTGACAGTCGCAGCCTGCTCCTGGACGTGGATCACGTGGACAGTCCGGTTGTGCAGCGTCGCCAGTTTCACGGCGGCGTCGACCACTGCGTCGGCCGTGGGGGAGTCGTCGATCGCGGCCACGATGGCGTTGCCCGGTGCCACGGGCGCGGCTTCCGCGCCGTCCTCGGCCTGCACCCGCTCGGCCTCAGCGAGTTCCTTGCGGGCCAACGAAAGGACGCCGATGCCGATGACCAGTGCGCCTGCCGCGATGTAGAACGGCACGTGCACGTTGGTGGCCTCGACCAGTTTGCCCGCCGCGAACGGCGCGAGGCCGCCGCCGATGAACCGCACGAAGCCGTACGCCGCGGACGCGATCGGCCGTTCGACCGGCGCGACCGTCATCACGGCCTGGGTGGTCACGGTGTTGTTGACGCCGATGAACACCCCGGCGACGATCACCAGCGCCACGAGCGTCGCCGTGGAGTCGGTCCAGATCGCGATACCCAGGACGACCAGCGCGAACAGGGCCAGGTTGAGGTACAGCGTGCGGGCGATGCCGAACCTGCGCTGCAGCCGGGGAGCTCCGAACACCGAGAAGATCGCGACCAGCGCGCCCCAGCCGAAGAACACGAAACCGAGCTCGATCGCCCCGAGGTGCATCGGGAACGGCGCATAACCCAGCACGGTGAAGAACGCCCAGTTGTAGCAGAGCGCGGTCAGCGACAGAATCAGCAAACCCCGGTGCCGCAACGCTTTCAGCGGCGCTGTGATGGATGTCCGCTGTGCTGGTTTCGGTAGCGGCTCGACCAGTACGACGGTCGCGATCAGCGCGATCGCCATCAGCGCGGCCACGCCGAAGAACGGCCCGCGCCAGCTGACCTCACCGAGCAGCCCGCCCAGCAGCGGCCCGACCGCGATGCCCAGGCCCAGTGCGGTCTCGTACAGGATGATCGCGCCGACGAACCCGCTGGTCGCCGATGCCACGATGACCGCGAGCGATGTCGCGATGAACAGGGCGTTGCCCACGCCCCAGCCGGCGCGGAAGCCGACGATCCCGCCGATGCTGTCCGACGCGCCCGCCAGCGCGCTGAACACCACGATGATCGCCAGACCGGTGATCAGCGTCTTCTTCGCGCCGATCCGGCTGGACACCCAGCCGGTGATCAGCATCGCGACCGCGGTGATCACCAGGTAGCTGGTGAACAGCAGGGTCACCTGGCTGGGGGTGGCGTTCAGGTCCGCGGAGATCGCGGGCAGGATCGGGTCGACCAACCCGATGCCCATGAACGACACGACGCACGCGAAGGCGACCGCGAACACGGCCTTCGGCTGCTTGAACGGACTGCTGGTACTGGATTTCATGTCAGGGCCCCGGCGTGGTCGGTCAGTGCGTTGATCGCGGGGACCGCGGCGGCCAACGCTTCGTGGTGTTTCGGGTCGAGCCCGCTCAGCAGCTCATCGAGCCGCTCGGTCTTGACCTGTCTGCGGTAGGCGAGCTGGGCGCGTCCCGCGTCGGTGACGTGCAGCTGGATGGCGCGGCGGTCGGCGTCGTCGGTCACGCGTTCGACGAGCCCGGCGTCGCCCAGCCGCGAGATCAACTGGGTCATCGCGGGCTGGGACACGTTCTCCGAGACCGCGAGCTCGGTCAGCCTGCGCGGCCCGAGCCGGTCGAGGGTGGACAGCACGGCGGCGGCTGTGATCGACATGCCCGTGCCTTGGCTGAGCTGCTTCATCAGCCGGGTCACGCTCTCGATCGCCAGCACGAGTTCGGCGGCGGGAAGAGTCACACAAAAAGTTGTATCACGCACTTATGTAATTGCAAACGCGTGGCCGCGTGGTGTGCGCCACGGGGAGCGGTCAGGCCTTACGGGCCTCGAACAACGTCCGGCTGCTGTGCGCGACGAACGGGCCGCCGGCGGCGATCCGCTCATGCAACTCACGCAACCGCGGCAGGTACGCGGCCGAAGTGAAGCCCGGCACCATCCAGATCACCTTGCGCAGGAAGTACACGACCGCGCCGACGTCGAAGAACTCCATCCGCAGCCGCTCGGTGCGCACGTCGACGACCTGCAACCCCGCCGCCTCGGCGTCAGCGCGTTCCAGGTCCGGATGACGGCCGTTGCGCGTCTCGTCCGGCAACGGGCCGAGGAAATACTCGACCAGCTCGAACACACTGGCCGGGCCGACGTGCTGGGCGAAGTACGTGCCGCCTGGCCGCAGCACCCGTGCGATCTCACCGAAGTACGGCTTCACCGGGTGCCTGCTGACCACGAGGTCGAACGCACCGTCCGCAAAGGGCAGCGGCGGTTCCTCGGGATCGGCGACAACGGCCGTTCCCAACGGGTGCAGCAACGCGGTCGCTTTGGCCACATTGGGCGGCCACGCTTCCGTGGCCACGCACACCGGCGGGCGTTCCGGGACGCCGGCGAGGACTTCACCACCGCCGGTCTGGATGTCCAGCGCGGCCCTCGCGACGGCCATCCGGTCGCCCATGGACCGCTGGTAGCGCCACGAAGGCCGGGCTTCGGTCGCCCGGCCTTCGAACCACGAGAAGTCCCAGCCTTCGGTCGGCGCAGCGTCGGCCTCGGCCACCAGTTCGTCAAACGACCGCATGTCCCGATCATGCGGGACCACGCAAGTCGAAATCAGCGGTCACGCGGTGGCCGCGGCTGACGGCGCAACCCGATCCGGCGCCAGCTGCGCCGCTTCGGCGTCGGCCCCAGCACACGCGGTTGCTGCTCAGGCGGCTGGTACGACTGCCAACCCGGGTGCAACTGCTCGTTCTCGTCCGGCCTGCGACCACCGATGCGGACACGACGCGCGACACCCGCCACACGGCGGCGCAGCGGCGGCCGCAGGCCCAGCCTGCGTGCCTGGCTGCGGATCGCCCTGCGCTCACGCGGCGGCACGTCCCACGCCTCGGGGTGGTGGGCCAGCCAGTGCTTGCGGCGCACCGCGTACGGGATGTGCAGCAAGTAGACGATCAGGAAGATGCCCAGCGCCGCGATCGGGTACGTGACAACGGCCGCGGCCAGCGCCGTGACGCTCACCAGGACCGGCACGACCATCCGCGGCGGCACCCGCACGGTCTTCACCGACAGCGTGGGGATCCGGCTGATCAGCAGGGCGGCCACCGCGACCGCCCACACCATCACCACGCGCTGGTCGGTCCACCAGCCCTCGGCGCGGTCGAACTCCAGCCACACGATCATCGGCAGCAACGCGAGCATGCCACCGGCGGGCGCGGGCACGCCGACGAAGAACTCCTTGGCGTACGGCGGCTGGTTGGTGTCGTCGAGCAGGGTGTTGAAGCGCGCCAGCCGAAGGATCATGCAGACCGCGAACACCAGCGCGAAGATCCACCCGAGACGGTTGGCGTCCTCGCCGAGTTTCCATTGGTACAGCACGAGAGCGGGCGCGACGCCGAACGCGATCGCGTCCGAGAGCGAGTCCAGCTCCGCGCCCATCTTGCTGGTGGCGTCCAGCAGGCGGGCGATCCGGCCGTCCAGGCTGTCCAGGATGGCCGCGGCGAAGATCGAGGCGAGCACGGCCTCGTAGTTGCCGTGCAGCGCGAACTGCACGGCCGACAAGCCCGCGCACATGGCGAGGACGGTGATCGCGTTGGGCAGTAGTCGAACTCCTGGGGCGGTACGCGCCGCCATCTGGCTCAGCCTCCCAGTTCGGCGATGACGGTCTCGCCACCGATCGTCCGCTGGCCGGGCTCGACAAGCACACGGCTGCCGATCGGCACGTAGGTGTCCACTCGGGAACCGAACCGGATCAGCCCGTACGTGGCGCCGGCCGCGACCTTGTCGCCCTCGTCGATGTGGCACACGATCCGCCGGGCCACCAGGCCCGCGATCTGCACGACGACCAGCTGGTGGCCGTCCTCGGTGCGCAGCAGCACCGTGTTGCGCTCGTTCTCCTCGCTGGCCTTGTCCAGGTCCGCGGAGAGGAACTTGCCGGGGTGGTAGATCTTGCGCAGCACCTCGCCGGACGCGGGCACGCGCTGGACGTGCACGTCGAACACCGAGAGGAACACGCTCACCCGAAGCATGGGGGCGTCGCCGAGGCCGAGCTCCGGTGGGGCGACGACCTCGGAGACCTGCGAGACCGTGCCGTCAGCCGGGGCGACGGCGAGTCCGGAGCGGCTCGGGGTGACCCGTTTCGGCTCGCGGAAGAACCACGCCGTCCAGCCGGTGAGCACCGCGCCGACGACGCCGAGTGGCCGCCAGACCTTGCGCAGCACGAGCGTGAGCGCGGCGGCGGCGAGCACGAACGGGCGGCCAGCCGGGTTCATGGGTGGCACGATCCCGCGCGCCAGCTCGACGAAATGGGCGACGGGACGTTGCGGGGAAGAAGTCACTGCGGCCTTTTCCTGATCACGACGGGTGATGTGTGTCCCCAAGTCTGCCCGACTTGGTGCGACCAGGTGCCGATGCATCCCCCCGACGATGCACCGGCACCCGTCGGTTCACCAGTGCCGACACCTGGTGAATACCCGGTTTCCCCAGTTTAAAGGGCCGTAAAGGTGGGATCAATGGCTCTTCGTACGCCTCCCGTCACCGGGTGAGCATGAGCAGTTCGACATCCGCGCCCTCCGCCACCACCGTGACGTCCTCCGGGATCTCGATCAGGCAGTTGGCCTGCGCGAACGCCATCAGCAGGTGCGAGCCGGGGCCACCGACCGGCACAGCCTGCACGGACCCCGCGTCGTAGAAGCCGCGGCGGTACTGCTTCCTGCCTGCCGGGGACTTCATCTCGCTGCTGGCCTTCGCGCGCACCCGTGCCCGGTCGGTGTCCGGACGCCCCATCGCCCGCAACAACGCGGGCCGTACGAACAGCTCGAACGACAGCGCCGCACTGACCGGGTTGCCGGGCAGTGTGACAACGGGCAACCCCATGTACGTGCCGAATCCCTGCGGCCCACCAGGCTGCACGGCGACCTTGAGGAACTCGACGCCCTCACCGGCCAGAGCGTCCTTGACCACCTCGTACGCACCCGCGCTCACGCCACCGGTGGTGATGAGCAGGTCATGGTCGTCCAGATGCGGCTTGAGCGCCTCGTACAGGGCGTTCACGTCGTCGGGGACTGACCGCAGGACATGGGCGACGCCACCGATCTCCTGCACGGCGGCGGCCAGGTGCACGCTGTTGGACTCGTAGATCTGCCCCGCGACCAGCGGCGTCCCCGGCTGCACCAGCTCCGTGCCGGTGGACAGGATCAGCACACGCGGTCGACGGCGCACGGGCAGGTGGGACAACCCGAGCGCGGCCAGGAACCCGAGCTGAGGTGGCGCGAGGACGGTTCCCTTGGTCAGGACCGTGTCGCCCTCGCGTACGTCCTCGCCCGTCCGGCGGAGATGCGTGCCGACGTTGACAGGCGAGAAGATGCGCACCTGCTGCACACCCGAGTCCGTCAGCTCCACCTGGACAACCGAGTCCGCGCCGGGCGGCACCGGCGCGCCGGTCATGATCCGGTGCGCGGTGCCGGGCAGCAGCGGCACGACGTCGGTCCGTCCGGCCGGGATGTCCTCGGACACCGGCAGCTCGACGGGGTTCTCCTCGCTGGCGCCGACGACGTCGACGGAGCGCACGGCGTACCCGTCCATGGCGGAGTTGTCGAACGGCGGCAACGCGATGGGTGCCGTCACATCCTCGGCGAGCACGAGCCCGAGGCAGTCCGCCACCGGAAGTCGCTCGATCGGCAGGTCGGCCACCAGTGCGTGGATGGTCGCACGGTATGAATCGACGCTGCGGAGTCTGGTAGCTGTGTTCGGCACGCATGCATCCTGCACCGTGGCGGACAGCAACGACATAGTGACGAGTGCGTGACGTGCGAGACTCTCGACGCGACGCAGGCTGATCTTCGGAGGGGAACGTTGCAGGTCCGGACCCGACACACCCCTGCGTACGGCGTGGCCAGGCTGCTGCTCGCGCCGAGCGAGGCGATCCAGGCCGACTACGACCTGATGCTCTCGGCGAGCTACGGCGTGCAGATCGACGTGCGGCCCAAGGGCGGTGCGCGAGGCAAGCGCGCGCACCCGACGCTGTTCACCGCGCCGCCGGAAGGCGGGTGGGTCGACGTGGCCCCGGCGTTGCCCGGCGAGGTGTACACGCTCGAACTGGAGGGCATCACGGGCTGGTGCGTGACTCGGGGCGTCTCACTGGCCGCGTCGAGCACGATCCGGTACGACTCGGCCTGGCAGGCCTTCCGGCCGATGTTCGGCGCCGAGACGGGCTTCCTCGACCACGTGTCCGGCCAGGGCTCCGTGGTGCTCGCCTCGTGCGGCGCGCTCGACGTGGTCAACCTGGAGCCGGGTGCCGCGATCACCGTCACACCGGCCTGTCTCGTGGCCTACACCGAGGGCACCCAGACCCGGTTGCGCGCGGCCAGCCAGTCGGTGCCGCAGTCGATGCGCACCGGCGAGGGGCTGCTGCTCGACTTCGCCGGCCCGGGCCAGGTGCTCACCCAGACGCGCAAACCCCAGAGCATGATCGCGGCCCTGAGCTCCTGACGGAAGCCGACGGGTGACTGGTTTGGTCGTACCGGTGCCGGTTTGGTCGCGCCGGTCGTTGACGCCACGCAACACGCCCGGCATCGCCCCAGCCCGGCTGGTGAGCAGGTCACGGCGAAGATGCCGGTCGCGTGGGGCGGGGTGGCAACGCTCGGCTTCCGGCGACCAAACCCGTCCTCGCACCGCGAGGACAGTCAAATCAGCGGATACGCCCACGTGCGCATCCGGGCGGACGTTAGGCTGCGCTCCGTGTCGGAGGACCTCACCGGGCGTCGCCTAGGGCATTACCGGATCGACGGTGTGCTTGGCCGTGGCGGCATGAGCGTCATGTACAAGGCCACCGACGTCCGGCTCGGTCGCAAGGTGGCCCTCAAGGTCATCGGCGAGCACCTGGGTGAGGACGCGGAGTTCCGGGAGCGGTTCGTCGACGAGGCGAGAAACACCTCCGCGATCGACCACGCCAACGTCGTGCCGCTGTACGACTTCGGTGAGGTCGACGGCCTGCTCTACATCGCCATGCGCCTGGTCGACGGCTCCGACCTGGCCAGCATCATCCGCGACGGCCCGATCGCGCCGGAGCGCACGCTCTCGCTGCTCGGGCAGGTCGCCGAGGCGCTGGACACGCTGCACGACCGCGGCCTGGTGCACCTGGACGTCAAACCGGCGAACGTGCTGGTCACGAGCAGGGAGACCTCGACCGAACACGTCTACCTCGCCGACTTCGGCCTGACCAGGCGCGGCGCCACCGGTCACCGGACCCGCAGCGGGGACTTCCTCGGTTCGCCGACGTACGCCGCGCCGGAGCACCTGCGCGGTGAGCCGGTGGACGGTCGCACGGACGCCTATTCGCTGGCGTGCGTGCTGTTCGCGTGCTTGACCGGGCGGCCGCCGTACCAGGGCAAGGTCCCCGAGGTCATCCAGGGGCACCTCAACCTCGACCCGCCGGCGGTCACCGGGATCGTCGCGTTGCCGCAGCCGATCGACGAGGTGATCCGCCGCGGCATGGCCAAGGACCCGAAGGTCCGCTACCCGGACTGCAAGGCGCTGATCGGCGCGGCACGCCAGGCGCTGCAGCAGGCGGCGCGCAGCGAGCCGCCGCGTGCGGCGACCGCGCAGCCCACGCCGCCGCCCCAGCAGCAGGCGTACCGGCCCGCGCAGGGCCAGCCCGTCCAGGCGCAGCAGCAACAGCCACCTCAGCAGCCCCAACAGCCGCCGGGCCCGGGGGATTTCCACCGGGTGCGCCCGCCGACACCGGTCGGCTCGTCGGCGTTCACGTCCGACAAGGGCGGCAAGCGGTGGCTGGTGCCCGTGCTGGTCGGTCTCGTCGCGATCGCCGTCGTCGTGCTGGTCGTCATCCTGCTGACGAGCAACGGCGGCAGCGGCAACGGGGGCGGCGGTGGCCAGGACGACACCACGTCCAAGCCGCAGATCCCCGTCGGCGAGAACCCGTCGAGCACCACCAAGCGCCCGTCGAGCGGCACCGTGACGACCCGGCGGACGCTGCCGACCCTCACCAACCTCTCCGGGATCCCAACCGGCTGACCTGCGTTTCTTGCACTCGTCCACGTCGAGTGCTAAACACGTGTTAGCACTCGCTAGAGTTGAGTGCTAGTCGGGATGGTGAGACCGGGTCACCCCTCGGTCGTCCGTCGCGGGCGCCACACCTGGCTGAGCAGTGTTCGTCGTGGGGCAGTGCCTCACGACCCCAACGTAAGCAAGCAGGCGGAGGACACACCGCAATGGCCAAACTGATCGCGTTTGACGAGGACGCGCGCCGCGGACTCGAGCGCGGCCTGAACACCCTCGCCGACGCCGTCAAGGTGACGCTCGGCCCGAGGGGCCGGAACGTCGTGCTCGAGAAGAAGTGGGGCGCGCCGACCATCACCAACGACGGCGTCTCCATCGCCAAGGAGATCGAGCTCGAGGACCCGTGGGAGAAGATCGGGGCCGAGCTCGTCAAAGAGGTCGCCAAGAAGACCGATGACGTAGCCGGTGACGGCACCACCACGGCCACTGTGCTCGCCCAGGCGCTCGTGCGCGAGGGCCTGCGCAACGTGGCCGCCGGTGCGGACCCGCTGTCGCTCAAGCGCGGCATCGAGCAGGCCGTCGAGGCCATCACCGAGCAGCTGCACAAGGTCGCCAAGGAGATCGAGACCAAGGAGCAGATCGCTGCCACGGCCTCCATCTCCGCCGCTGACACCACGATCGGCGAGCTGATCGCCGAGGCGCTGGACAAGGTCGGCAAGGAAGGCGTCATCACCGTCGAGGAGAGCAACACCCTCGGGCTCGAGCTGGAGCTCACCGAAGGCATGCGCTTCGACAAGGGCTTCATCTCCGGTTACTTCGTGACCGACCCCGAGCGTCAGGAAGCGGTCCTCGAGGACCCGTACATCCTGCTGTTCGGCTCCAAGATCTCGAACGTCAAGGACCTGCTCCCGCTGCTGGAGAAGGTCATGCAGGGCGGCAAGCCGCTGCTGATCATCGCCGAGGACGTCGAGGGCGAGGCCCTGGCGACCCTGGTCGTGAACAAGATCCGCGGCACCTTCAAGTCCGTCGCCGTCAAGGCGCCCGGCTTCGGTGACCGCCGCAAGGCGATGCTGCAGGACATGGCCACCCTGACCGGCGGCCAGGTCATCAGCGAGGACGTGGGCCTCAAGCTGGACAACGCCGACATCACGCTGCTGGGCAAGGCCCGCAAGGTCGTCGTGACCAAGGACGAGACCACGATCGTCGAGGGTGCGGGTGACGCCGAGCAGATCCAGGGCCGCGTCAACCAGATCCGTGCGGAGATCGAGAAGAGCGACTCGGACTACGACCGCGAGAAGCTGCAGGAGCGCCTGGCCAAGCTGGCCGGCGGTGTCGCGGTGATCAAGGCGGGCGCGGCCACCGAGGTCGAGCTCAAGGAGCGCAAGCACCGCATCGAGGACGCTGTGCGCAACGCCAAGGCCGCCGTGGAGGAGGGCATCGTCGCCGGTGGTGGCGTGGCTCTGCTGCAGGCTGCCCAGGAGGCGTTCGCCGGTCTGAAGCTGACGGGCGACGAGGCCACCGGTGCCAACATCGTCAGGGTCGCCGTCGAGGCGCCGCTGAAGCAGATCGCCATCAACGCCGGCCTCGAGGGTGGCGTCGTGGTGGAGAAGGTCAAGGGCCTCAAGCAGGGCGAGGGCCTGGACGCCGCCACCGGCGAGTACCGCAACCTGATCGACGCGGGCATCCTCGACCCGGCCAAGGTGACCCGGTCGGCGCTGCAGAACGCGGCTTCGATCGCGGCGCTGTTCCTGACCACCGAGGCTGTCGTGGCCGACAAGCCGGAGAAGGCCGCTGCGGCCCCGGCCGGCGACCCGACCGGCGGCATGGACTTCTGATCGAGTCCGCCACCGCGAGGTAGGTAGCAGAACACCAGCGCTGCGCCCCAGGGAAATCTCCTTGGGGCGCAGCGCTTTTTCGCGTGCCGGCGGCGAGGTCGTGAGCACGGCGGTCAGTTCGGTGCGGGAACGGCTTTCTCGGCCGCACGGCTGACGTCTTCCCAGCCGGCCCAGGTGTCCATGCGCTGCTTGGAGATGTCGAACGCGAGGTCGTAGACCATGCTGCCGAGCAGCAGGCGCAGCGGCGGGTTGTCGCTGTCGACGAGTTTGAGCACCGCTTCGGCAGCCAGTCGCGGTTCGCTGTCGATCGATCCCTCCGCCCACTGCTTGGCCAGTTCTTCGCGCAGCGGGTCGTAGACGGGGTTCGGGGTGGTCGCCGTGCTGCTGGTGTAGAGGTCCGTCCAGTAGCCGCCCGGCTGCACGATGGTGACCCGTACGCCGAACTGGGCCGCCTCCGCTGCCAGTGCTTCGCTCATGCCCTCCAGCGCGAACTTGCTGGCGCTGTAGAGCCCGGTGCTGGGGAAGCCGCCGAGCGCGCCGATGCTGGAGATCTGCACGACGTGCCCGCTGCGCTGGGTCCGCAGCTGCGGCATGACGGCCTGGTTGACCCAGAGCGCGCCGAAGAAGTTCAGCTCCAGCTGGGCGCGGGCCTGGGCTTCGGTGAACTCCTCGATCATCCCGGCGAACAGCGCTCCGGCGTTGTTCACGACGATGTCGAGTCTGCCGAAGTGCTGGACCGCCTTGCCGACGACGTCGAAGACGGCCGCGCGGTCCGTCACGTCCAAGGACAGGGCGAGGACGCGGTCCGGGTGCTGCTCGACGAGGTCGTCGAGCGGGGTGACGTCCCGTGCCGCGCCGACGACCCGGTCACCGGCCGCGAGCGCGGCCTCGGTGAAGGCGCGGCCGAGACCGCGGCTTGCGCCGGTGATGAACCAGACACGGGAGTCGGTGGCGCCTGAGGTGGTCATTCGTGGTCCCTTCGCTGGCGAGACGAACCGTTCCGTCTCGTCATGCGGTGAACAGTACACTGTTGCGCGAACATGTCAAGACGGACCGTCTCGTCTCGCTATTTGTTAGGATGCGGTCTGTGTCACAGAAGGCCACTCCTGACGCCAGTCGCCGCAGCGAGACCGCACGGCGAGCCATCCTCACCGCCGCGCTCGACCTGGTCGGCAGGGTGGGGTACGCGAAGCTCACGATCGAGGGCATCGCCACGGCCGCGGGCGTCGGCAAGCAGACGATCTACCGCTGGTGGCCGTCGAAGGGGTCGATCCTCTTCGACGCCTTCCTCTCGCTCACCACGGACCAGCAGGACGGGGCGCTGCCCGACACCGGCGACCTGGCCGCCGACCTGAAACTGGTGCTGCGCGCCACCGTCGACGAGTTGCAGGACCCGGGTTTCGACCTGCCCATGCGCGCGCTGCACACCGAGATCGTGCACGATCCCGTTCTGGCGGCGGACTATGCGACTCGGCTGGACGAGCCGATGCGGGAGTTGAAGCGCGACCGCTTGCGTGCCGCGCAGCGGGCCGGGCAGATGAGCGAGGATGTCGATCTCGACGTGGCGGTCGACTTGCTGTTCGGGCCGATCCTCAACCGGTGGGTGCAGCGCACCGGGCCGTTGACGCACGAGTACGTCGATCTGGTCGTGGACACGGCGTTGCGTGGTCTCAAGCCCTGACGGTCACGCCGCGATGAGCACCATCAGCAGCGTTGTCGCCATCGCGCCGAGGATCAGCGTGCCGCAGCCCAGCGCCAGTACTTTGCCCATTGCCTTGACACGGATGGAAACCACGACCGATCCCACTGCCGCCGCGATCGGCACGAGCGCGCACAGGACCAACGAGCCTGTGCTGGGGCGGGTGGTGGAGCCGAGTACGGCGGCGAGGATCTCCGTGGCGAAGAAGGCGCTGAACGCGCCGACGGTGGCCAGCCCGAACGCGCACAGCAGGACGACCAGCCGGGCGACACCGGTATTGGGCGAAGGCCCTTCGTCTTCCATGGGGAAAGCTTAGTGCGATCCGCAATAACGAATGCTATTGTGGGCGTTCGCGGCACACGAGGAACCGGCAGCGATTTAAGCTATAGCGAGATAATAGCGAAGGGAATGCGGGTTGTCAAGCGGGGAAATTGAGCTCGAACAACAGGTCGTGTCGATGCTGTACGGCCGTCTGGACGATCTGCGCACGCGGACCGCCGGGCAGTTGGCCAAGGTGCTCAAGGATTCCAGCGGCACCCCGCAGGCGCGCACCGAGCGGGAAGCCGCGAACGTCATGTACTCCCAGCAGTTGGCGCAATACAACGCTGTCGAGAACGGGTTGTGTTTCGGCCGTCTCGATTTCGACGACGCCTCGCACCAGCACATCGGCCGGATCGGCATATTCGACGAGGACGACGACTACGAGCCGCTGCTGATGGACTGGCGCGCCCCCGCCGCCCGCCCGTTCTACCTGGCGACCGCCGCGGCGCCGGACGGCGTGCGCCGCCGCAGGCACATCCGCACGAGCATGCGCAAGGTCACCGCGATCGACGACGAGGTGCTCGACCTCGACGCCGCGGACCCGACCCGGCACGAAGGCCTGACCGGCGAGGCGGCGTTGCTCGCCGCGGTGAACGCCAACCGCACCGGCCGGATGAACGACATCGTCCAGACCATCCAGGCGGAACAGGACAAGATCATCCGGTCCGGCCTGAACGGCGTCCTCGTCGTGCAAGGCGGCCCGGGGACGGGGAAGACCGCGGTCGCGCTGCACCGCGCGGCCTACCTGATGTACACCTACCGCGAGCAGTTGTCCCGGCGCGGCGTGCTCGTCGTCGGCCCGAACGCGACTTTCCTGCGCTACATCGGCCAAGTGCTGCCGTCGCTCGGCGAGACGGGTGTCCTGCTGTCCACAGTGGGCGAACTGTTCCCCGGGGTGGAGCCGGACCGGACGGAACCCGTGCACGTGGCCGAGATCAAGGGCCGGATCGCGATGGTCGACGTGCTCAAGGCAGCCGTGCGCGACCGCCAGCGGGTGCCCGACGACTTCCTGGAGATCGAGTTCGAGCGCGAAACCCTCAAGCTGGACAAGAAAACCTGCGTGCAGGCCCGTGCGGTGGCGCGGCGCTCGCGGCGCGTGCACAACAAGGCCAAGCCGCTGATCGTGCCGACGATCCTGGACGCGCTCGCCCGCCAGTACGCCGACCGGATCGGCTCGGACCCGTTGGGCGGGGCGAACCTGCTCGAAGACGCCGACATCGAGGAGATCAAGCGCGAACTGGGCGAGTCACCCGAGGTGCAGGAGGCGATCGACTGGCTGTGGCCGATCCTGACCCCGCAGGAGCTGCTGGCGGACCTGTTCGAATCGCCGGAACTGCTCGCCTCGGCCGCGCCCGCCTTCCCGGAACTGAGAAGACAACCAGGCGGCTGGACGGTAGCGGACGCGGCACTGCTCGACGAAGCAGCGGAACTGCTGGGTGTCGACGACTCGAAAGCCAAGGCAGCCGAGGCACGCAGGCAACAGGAGGAGATCGACTACGCCAGCGGCGTACTCGACATCCTCGACCTGCACGACGAAGCCGACCCGGAAATCCTGATGGCGACGGACCTGATCGACGCGGGAAGACTGGCTGGACGACACGGGGAAATCGACCACAGGACAGCGGCCGAACGCGCCGCGGACGACCGCGAGTGGACCTTCGGACACGTGATCGTGGACGAGGCGCAGGAACTGTCGGCGATGGCCTGGCGTGTCCTGATGCGCAGGTGCCCCAGCAGATCCATGACGCTGGTGGGAGACGTGGCCCAAACGGGGGACCCAGCGGGAACAACCTCGTGGGAGACGGTACTGGAGCCCTATGTCGAAGACCGCTGGCGAATGGAACACCTGACGGTCAACTACCGCACGCCATCGGAGATCATGGCAGTCGCCGCGGACGTACTCGGCCCAGACGTGGAAGCACCGACATCAGTTCGTGACGCCGGAGTGGATCCCTGGCACAGGGAGGTTTCCGACATGGAAGCACGGCTGCCGGAGATCATCGCGAAGGAAGCAGCGGAAATCGGCGACGGCCGACTGGCGGTGATCGTGCCAGCCGGGTTCAGCGGTGCGGCGCCGGACGTCGACCTGGAGAGCCAGGTATCGGTGCTGACTGTCTGGCAGGCAAAGGGCCTGGAGTTCGACTCGGTTCTGGTAGTGGACCCCGCCCGAATCCTCGGCGACTCCCCCCGAGGCGCGAATGACCTGTACGTCGCGCTGACCCGGGCAACCCAACGACTCGGCGTCATCCACCCAGCGAAGCTGCCGGAGAGCCTGTCCCGCCTGGTCAAAGCCTGAGAAGACCTGCCAAGAAAGATCCTAGGAGGCGCGCCCACCCGCGAGCGCTCACAAAGACCAGCCACAAACGACTTGCACACCAACAGAAACCCGCCCACTGCGGCTAACACACAAGCGCAGAACCAAGCCCACAACGGCTTGCCCGGCATTGCCTGCCCGGTGAAGCGACACCCAACCCACCACGGCGAGCGCGCCAACGGTGACCGGTCCATCAGTTGGTCGGACAAAAGTTGTCCGATCGGTTGAGCAGTAGCCAGCCAAGGCGACGAGTGCGCCAGCGTGGACGGTCCATTTCCGGCCCGAGCGAGGTCACCCGGCGATCAAGCGGTAGCCCAGCCCACCACGGCGAGCGCGCAAGCGCAGGACCAGCCGAGCAGTCTAAGCGGTAGCCAGCCCTGAGCGGCGTGCGCGTTAGCGCAGAGGAGCGCCCACGCCTCTCAGTACACACACCGAGGAGTTCAAGCATCCGGCAGGAAGAACACACACCCTCGGCTCCTGCCTTGAGGTCTGCCTCCCGGCGAGGGACCCGCTTGTTCCGTGCTCACATCCCAGCTATGCCCCGGTGTGTCGAACGCTGCGGTTCAGTGCACGGAACAAGATGTCCCTCGCCGGGAGCAGACCTCGGGGCAGGAGCTTGTGTTCGGTGTCCTTCGTTTCCACGGCTCGGGCCCCAGGTGTGTGTCCTTCGATGCGCGGGTGCTCCTGCCCGTCGACCTGCCCGGAGGGAACCACGGACTGTCAAGAGGTCCGTTGGGCCTGCGCTGATGGCCGCGAGAGACGTGGGCGGACCTCCTGACAGTCCGTGGTTGGCGTAGCCCAGGCCGACGGGCAGGAGCACCCCCGAACCACCCCTCTACGCTGGCGCGCACGTCGCTGGCCCGCGCTGGTGCGCAAGCCGAGACGCGAACGTCAACTCCGTCCAAACTGCACAGCAACCTCGCGTTGGCATGCATGTGAAGCTGGGCCCACCGACTACGAAGACGCTCTGAAGCTAAAGCAGGACTGTCGGCGTGACCACTGTCCGTGCTGGCGGGCCGTCGAGCTGAATGATGATCTGCGTTGTCCCACGGGGGACGCCGTCCAGGACGAACCGGCCGCCTTCGTCGGCGGTCGTCTCACGTGAGCCGTGCTCGGCTACCCGGACCTCCACGGCGTGCTCGCCTGCGGGCACCAGCCAGCCGTCGATCCGGTTGTTCTCGCCGATCCTGGTCAGGTTGATCATCACTGTCAGGTCGCTCACCGTGAACGTGATCGTTCCCTGGTCGCCGCCGCGCACTCCGGCCAGCGAGTCGGCTCGCACCCAGCGCGCCACTTCCACGTCCAGGTCTTCCAGGGCGATCGCGAACTGGATCCGTTCAACCAGTCCCGCCGGGGGCGGGTCGAACTCGTCGATCATCTTGTCCAGGTCCGCGAGGATCTCGTCGTCGGGATACGCCTGACCTCCCGTCGGATCGATCTTCGTCATCCGCCGCCCCCTTCGGTGTCCAAGAGCTCCCTCAGCGTGTTCAGGCAGCGTCCTCGTGTCGGGCCGATGCTGCCACGCTTCATCTGCATGGCCTCGGCTACCAGGCGGTACTCGGTCCGCCCCGCGAGTACGGTCAGCCTGAGCAGTTCCTGGCACTTCTCCGGCAGCTCGCCGAACGCGCGCCACAGCCTGGTGTCGCGGTCCGCGCGGAGTGCCTCGTCTTCCGGTTGCGGCTGGGTGCTCGGCAGCTGCTCGGCCATCTCGTCGCTGAGCGGCAGGTCGTTCGCGCCCTTTGTGCGTGCCCGCTGTGCTTCCCTGCGGGTGGTGGTGATCAGCCAGCTCGCCAGGGCTTTCGGCTCGGCCAGCGAGTCGATGTGGCTGAACAGCGCGAGCCAGACTGTCTGCACGACGTCTTCGGCGCTGGTGCGGTCGAGGCCGTTGCCCCGTGCGACGTGCCACACCAACGGCGTGAGGTCCTTGACCAGGGTTGCTCGCGCGATCCGGCTGCCTGTTCTCGCCGCGTGCAAGCACACCGCATAGCGCTCGGCGCCGTGCAGACCCTCCCATGGTGGGTCCGCTTCCGCGGTTCGAACGTCAGTCACCACGCCCACCCCGTTCTGGGTGTCGTCCTTCAGCTGGCGACGGAAGTATCGCGACCATCGTGAAGTACATGACCGGCGAGATGCCGTCTGGATACATAACTCACCCGAATAGCCTATCTCGTAGGTGCGTAACGGCGTCTGTGAACCGACCGTGATCAGGCAGTTCATCGCCACTCGCCCGCTCGGGGGACATTTCGGCCGAGGTGGCGTGCCGCGGTGTGACGCAGATCGACGTGGCCCGGATCGACGTGGCCCGGATCGACGTGGCCCGGATCGACGTGGCGCAGGCCGGCCCGGGCTGTTCGCCCGGCCGGCCCACGCCGTCCCCATCCCCCCGGCTCCCCCGATTTCCCCTCGGCAAATCCGGCGAGTCCCATTGGGTGTTGTCTCCTCGGTGTGGAGACGGTGACCGGCAACCCCCCTCGAGCTGCCGGCCACCACCTCCGTTGTGCGGCCCCCCTCGGCCCGTCTCGGTGCCATCTCTAGACGATCAACTGGTCGATTTGCACTGTGGAAAGTTCGTTGCCGTTGATGAACGGGGTGACCGGGTGGTCACTCGCGCGGGCGTGCGTCAGCATCGCGAGCTTGTTCGTGGTGCTGTGCGGCCCACCGGCCAGATGTGTCCAGCCGAGGTTCTCCAGGTACGCCCAGCCGTTGGCGTCGTTGGCCGTGGCGAACAGGCGCAGCGCGCGCTGAGCCGGCAGCCAGGCCCGCAGGTGCACTGCCGTGCAGCCGAGGACCGACGGACGCGGGCTGGGGTAGTCCTCGATGAAGCACTCGCCGTAGCCGATCCGGAAGAAGCCGTTCTCGCCCCAGCCGGTGCCCCACGAGTTCTTGGCGATCCAGCACTGCGCGTCGTCGTCCCAGCCGACCAGCGCCACGCAGTGGCCACCGGCGATCCGGTCCGTCGTCGGCTTGTAGACGCCCGCGCGGTAGTGGAAGAAGTCGTCGTGGACGACGAAACACGCTGCCACGGCGCCGTATCCGAAGATGTGCTGCTTGATCGCGGCGGGTCTGCCGGTCAGGTCGGTCACGCCGGCGGCCTTGGCCAGCCGGTTCGGCCAGTCGGGGTTGGCCGTGCCGGAACCGTTGTCCTGGTACGGGAAGTAGTCCTCGAAGGTGACGCCGACGCGGACCGCGTCGGCGAGCAGGTCCGCGGGCCACGCGCCGGATTCGCTGGTGTAGCCGCGTTCGGCCGCGTGGTCGTGGAAGAGGTGCGCCTCGGCGAGGTCGAGGTTCAGGCCGGGCACACCGCGGGTGAACGCCGCAGTGGTCTCCAGCGCGGCCAGCACGCCGAAGGCCGCGCTGGCCGCGCAGTCGCCCTGGTCCTTGACCGGGGTCACGAAGTCGCGCCCGCCGACGTCACCGAGGTCGAACGATTTCGGCAGTGTCGCCGCAGGTGCGGTTGCGGCGACCACCTGCCGCCCGACGGCGTCGAGCGCCTCCGCGGCCAGCCGTTCGGCTTGGCCCGTGCGCGCGTCGACGTCGGCCTGGTCCGGGATGGGCACGCCGAGTCGAAGCCGGCGTGCCCGATCGGGGAGCAGGCTCAGCCGGGTTTCCCCCGCCTGCCAGGGCTGGCCGAGCGCGGCCAGCGAATCGCGGACAACCGCGATCTCCGGCTCGTGCGGTCGGCTCATCGTGCCCTCCAGGTCGATCGGGTCTTCGCTGTCACAAGAGCGGTAGACCTGTGCCTGGATACACGGATGCCGGGAAAAAACTGCGGTGTGTTCCACGTCACGTTCGTAGCGTGACGACGGCGATCACCACTCGGGTGCGGGCTCCTGCGGCATCAGGACCCAGCAGATCAGGTAGAGCACCGCGCCGGTGCCGAAACCGAGGATCGTCGCGGCGACGAGCAGGATGCGCAGCAGGGCGGTGTCCACGCCGAGAACGTGTGCCCACCCGCCGCACACGCCCGCGACCATGCGGTCAGTGCGGCTGCGGCGGAGCTTGCGGGTGTAGATCTCGTTCGTCATGCGTCAAGGATGCGATCGCGGCGCCTCCCGGACATCGGGGCGCCGCCCTGGTTGTCCCCGGATCCGGCGACCCTGACCTACCCTCAGTGAGTGACCTGGATCTCCGTGCCCGCACCCCGGGACCTGGCCGAAGCCCTCGGCGACGTCGGCTATCTGGCCGACGACGGGCTGGCCACGGCCGCGTTCCTGGCCCTGCGGATGCACCGGCCGCTGTTCTGCGAAGGCGAACCGGGCACAGGCAAGACCTCGCTGGCGACGTCGCTGGCGCGGGCACTCGGGGTCCCCCTGATCCGGTTGCAGTGCCACGAGGGGATCGACGCCACCCAGGCGCTGTACGACTGGGACTTCCCCAGGCAACTGCTGCACCTCCGGGCGCTGGAGGCGGCGTCCAAGGGCGACCTGGACGCCGACGCGGCCGAGCAGTCGCTTTACACCGAACGCTTCCTGCTGGCCCGGCCGCTGCTGCGTGCGTTGCGTGAGGCGCCGTGCGTGCTGCTGGTGGACGAGATCGACCGCGCGGACGACGAGTTCGAGGCGTTCCTGCTCGAAGTGCTCAGCGAGAACGCCGTGACCCTGCCCGAGATCGGGGAGGTACGCGCGCAGGTGCCGCCACTGGTGGTGCTCACGTCGAACCGCACCCGCGAGGTGCACGACGCGTTGAAGCGCCGATGCCTGTACCACTGGCTCGAACACCCTGATCTGGCCCGTGAGGTGCGGATCCTCAAGCGGCGCCTGCCGGGCGTCTCCGACCGCCTGGCCGCGCAGGTGGCGAACGCCGTGCGGCTGCTGAGGGCGGCCGAGTTGCTGAAGCCGCCGGGTGTCGCGGAAACCATCGACTGGGCGGAGGCGTTGCTGGCGTTGGGCAGGACCGAACTCGACGCGGAGGCAGCGGCTGTCACGTTGGGGGCGGTGCTGAAGTACCGCGAGGACGCGGACCGCGTACGAGTGGACCTCGATTCGTTGCTGGCGGGGTGACTGGTGGACCCGGTGCCTGGGCTCGTCGGCTTCGCGGCGGCGCTGCGGGCGGCGGGGCTGGCGTGTGAGCCGGAGCGGGTCCAGGCATATCTGGCAGCGGTGGAGCACATCGACCTCACGGTGCCCGACCAGTTGTACTGGGCGGGCAGGCTGACGCTCTGCGGTGAACCCGACGACTTGCCGCGCTACGACGACGCGTTCCAGGCGTGGTTCACCAGCCGGTCGCTCAAACACGCCCCGAGGAACACAACGGCGCAACCGCGACCGAGTGTGATCGCGGCAATGCTGCCCGCGCAGCAAGCCGGGGAGTCCGGCTCGGAACCGGACGAGCTCGGTGTGGCCGCGAGCGACACGGAAGTGCTGCGCCACCGGGACATCAGCGATCTGAGCGCGGCGGAACGAGCGCACCTGCGTGAGCTGATGAACCTGCTGAGACCCGACCCGCCGATGCGTTCCGCGTACCGGAAACGTCCGCATCGCCGCGGCGAACTCGACCCGCGCCGCACCTTGCGGGAGATGCGAGCCACCGGCGAACCGATCAGATTGCGTTATCGGCGGAAGGGAAAGCGACCCCGGCGGGTTGTACTGCTCGTGGACGTCTCCGGCTCGATGAGCCCGTACGCCGACGCACTGCTGCGGTTCGCGCACGCGGTCGCGCGGCGGACTCATGCCGAGGTGTTCACGATGGGCACGCGGCTCACTCGCGTCTCCCGTCAACTGCGCCAGCGTGACCCGGAACTCGCGCTGGCCGCGGCGTCCCGTGCGGTGCCTGACTTCGCGGGTGGTACCCGGCTCGGTGAGGGCCTACGGGTCTTCCTCGACCGTTGGGGCCAACGCGGTGTGGCACGGCAGGCGGTCGTCGTGGTGTTCTCGGACGGGTGGGAGCGCGGCGACCCGGGACTGCTCGGTGAACAGATGGCGAGATTGCGCCGGTTGGCACATGCCGTGTTCTGGGTGAACCCGCACGCGGGACGGGACGGCTACCGCCCGGTGCAGTCGGGGATCGTCGTGGCGCAGAAGCACATCGAGAAACTGCTCGCCGGGCACAGCCTGGCGACGTTGGAGGAACTGTTGGTGGAGGTACGCCGTGCGTGACGTGCTCGACGAACTGGTCAAGCGCTACGAAGCAGGCGAGAAGGTCGGGCTGGCGACAGTTGTCGCCACTTTCAGCTCGGCCCCGCGCTCGCCTGGTGCGGCCATGATGGTGACCGAACGGGACGAGGCCTTCGGCAGCGTCTCCGGTGGTTGTGTCGAAGGGGCGGTCTACGACCTCGGCCAGACGGTGATCGCGGACGGCACGCCGGTGCTGCAGCGCTACGGCGTCAGCGACGACGACGCCTTCGCGGTCGGGTTGACCTGTGGCGGAATCCTGGACGTCTACGTGGAACCGGTCAGCCGGGACAGTTTCCCGGACTTCCCGGAACTGGCGGCGTCCATCCGCTCGGAGCGGGCGGTGGCGTTGGCGACGGTGATCGAGCACCCGGACGCCGACCGACTGGGCAAGCGCATGATCGTCTGGCCGGACCGGGTGTCGGGCGACCTCGGCTCGTCGAGGACGAACGACGCCGTGGCCGACGACGCACGCGGCATGCTGGCGACCGGCCGGACCGGCACGATGCACTACGGCCCCGACGGCCAGCGCCGGGGGGAGGGCATGGCGGTGTTCGTGGCGTCGTTCGAGCCGCCGCCCCGGATGCTCGTCTTCGGCGCGATCGACTTCGCGTCGGCGATGGCCCGGCTGGGCTCGTTCCTCGGGTACCGGGTGACCGTGTGCGACGCGCGGCCGGTGTTCGCGACCAAGAGCCGGTTCCCGGAAGCGGACGAAGTGGTGGTGGACTGGCCGCACCGCTACCTGCAGGCGGAGGCCGAAGCGGGACGGGTGGACGCGCGGACAGTGGTCGCGGTGCTGACCCACGACCCGAAGTTCGACGTGCCGGTCCTGCAGGTGGCGTTGCGGCTCGATCTGGGCTACATCGGCGCGATGGGCTCGCGCCGGACACACGACGACCGGATGGAACGCCTGCGGGAAGCGGGGATGACCGAGCAGGAACTGTCGGCGTTGTCGTCGCCGATCGGCCTCGACCTCGGTGCCCGGACACCGGAGGAGACAGCGGTGTCGATCGCGGCGGAGATCATCTCGTTGCGCTGGGGCGGCCGGGGCGAGCGCCTGATGACCACGGCCGGGCCGATCCACCCGGAAGCGAAGTGACAGCTGATCCGTGGGGGCCGCGTCCGCCCTGAGGCGGACGCGGCGAATGAACCCGTGGCCCGATGCGTCCGGGCTCGTTGTGCGACATCCTCGACCAGGTGAACCAACGACGAGAATTCGGCCGTGTGGCAAGGCTTTCCGTGCTGTCGGTGGTACTCGCGGCCGTTGTTGCCCCGGCGGCCGTCGCGGAGACCGGTCAAGGAGGCAACCGATGAAGGCGCGGAGAACTGCCGTCGTCGCGGTGGCGGCAGCTGTCGCCGCGCTGATCCCCGGCGTGGCCGAGGCCCAAGGCGCACACCAGAAGTTGAAGTCCGAATTGGACGCACTGGTGGACTCCGGTGAGGCAACAGCGGCCCTGTTGCGGGTACGGGACCGAAAAGGCCAGTGGGCAACAGCCTCGGGCGTGCGGGACCTGACCACACGGCGACCGGCCGACGCACGCGGGAAGTTCCGAATCGCCAGTACCACCAAGGCATTCACCGCGACCCTGGTCCTGCGGCTGGTCGACGACAAACGGATCGAACTGGACGCCCCAGTCGAGCGATACCTGCCCGGCCTCGTGCCCAACGGCGCGCGGATCACCGTACGGCAAGTCCTCAACCACACCAGTGGCTTGTACGACTTCGCGTCAGAACCCGGCTACGAGGCATGGAACTACCCAGCTCTGCAGCGCGACCGCACCCCCGCGGAACTGCTGGCCGTCGCGTTCGCCCACCCGCCGACCAACCCGCCCGGCGCAAAATGGGACTACTCCAACACCAACTACGTCCTGGCAGGCCAGCTGGTGGAACGCGTCACCGGCAACCCCTGGCCGGCCGAGGTGCGCAAACAACTCCTACGACCACTGGGAATGCACGACACCACCCTGCCCGGCACGTCGAAAACGATCCCACGGCCACACGCGCACGGCTACATGCGCGTGCCACCAGTGCAAGGCGCACCCCGGGAACTGATCGACGTGACCTCGATCAACCCGTCAGTCATCGGCGCGGCCGGTGAGATCATCTCCACCACCGAAGACCTGACGAAGTTCTTCGAGGCACTGCTCGGCGGAAAACTGCTCAGCCGCGAGACGACGACGCAGATGCGTGCGACGGTGCCGACCAATCCCGGAACCCCGCAATGGCGGGACGGACTGGGCGTGTTCAGCACCGAACTGTCCTGCGGGGTGAAGGTATGGGGCCACGACGGGGGAGCGCTCGGCTTCCAGACGTTCGTGGCCCGCTCCGACGACGGCCGCCAAATGGTGCTGTCGGTCAACCCGTACGACGACCTGGTGCCGGGCGAACCGGTTGGGAGAATCCAGGAAACGTACTTCTGCCAAGCTCCGTAGCACCGCTGCGAACGCGAAGTACGCGAGCGTTCAGTTGCCGGGGCGGGTGAGGCCCTGGTTGCGGGCGTCGCGGGACAGCACGATGCCCTCGGTCCGCTTCACTGCCTCGGTCTGGCGTGAGTCGCCTGCCGAACCCTGTGTCAGGTCCAGCAGCCGGATCGGCGGGCCGAGGCTGATCAGGGTCGGCAGGTACTCGGCCTTGTCGACGGTCCAGCCGGTGCCGCCGCGGGTGAAGTGGAACCGGGCGATCGCGCCTTCCTCGGACACGCCACGGGGGTCCGAGTGCTTGGCGATGTGGTTGCCGAGGCCGTACGCGACCCACTTGCCGTTGATCTTCTCGAAGGGCTGCACGACGTGCGCGTGGTGCCCGATGATCAGGTCGATGTTCGGGTCGGACAGCAGCTTCTGCGCGTCCCGGCGCTGGGACTGGGTCGGGTCGTGCACGAACTCGGTGCCCCAGTGCAGGCTGGCGATCACGACTTCGGCGCCCGCAGCCTTCGCCGCCTTGGCCGCGGTGATCACGTCGTCGGCCTTGAGGGTGTTGGACATCCACGGTTTGCCCGCGGGCAGCTGCTTGCCGTTGAAGCCGAAGGTGTACGAGACTTGCCCGACCTTCGTGCCTTTCACGTCCAGGATCAGCGGGGTCTTGGCCTCGTCGGCCGACCGCGCCGAACCGGTGTGCTTGATGCCCGCTTTGTCGAGGGCCGCCAGCGTCCTGGTCACGCCTGCTTCGCCGACGTCCAGCGTGTGGTTGGACGCCGTCGAGCAGTCGTCGTAGCCCGCGTCCGCCAGCGCGTCGGCCACCTCGGGCGGCGCGCTGAACTCCGGGTATCCCTTGAACGGGCCCTCCGGGGCGGCGATCGGCGTCTCCAGGTGGCATATCGCCAGGTCAGCCGCGCTGATCACCGGTTTCACCCCGGCGAAGATCTGCCGGTAGTCGCGTTTGCCGCCGCCGTCCTGGGTGGCCTGGTCGGTCAGCGCCGGGTGGATCAGCACGTCACCCGTGGCCACGACGGTGAACCCCGGCGTCTCCGGTTTGGCTGTGCCCGTGGTGGCGAGGCCTTCGGCCGGGGCCGCGGCTGGGACGGAGATCTTCGGGTCGGCGGCGCTGCCGGCTGAGCACCCCGCGGCGAGCAGGGCGGTCGCGCAGCATGTCGCGAGCAAGGACCGGCGCATGCGCGACATCCTGCCAGTAGATTATTCACGCCGTCTGCGGGCTATCAGAAACAGCACGACGAGCGCGACCGCGATCAGCGGCAACGCCCGCTTGAGCGCGGGGGAACCGGCGTATTCGAGCAGGTCGATCGCCTCGGTCTCCCGCAACGGCGGCACAGCGCGTAGCGGCTCGGACACGGGGGACTGCGCCGGTTTGGCGGGTGTGACGAGTTCAGCGAGGTTGTGCGCGAACGTGTCCAGGATCTTCCCGCCGACCTCCGCGATCATCCCCCGGCCGAACTGGGCCGGTTTGCCGGTGATGGTCAGGTCGGTCGTCACCGCCCCGGTCGTCTGACCGTCCTTTTCAGACAGAACGACGGTCACGCCCGCCGACGCCGTGCCGCTGCGGGCGTCCTTGCCCGACGCCTTGATCCTGATCGTCCTGGTTGCCTCGTCGACCTCGGTGAACTCGCCCTTGCCCTTGTACAGCAGGGAGATCGGGCCGAGCCTGACCTTGACCGACCCGGCGAACGCCTGCCCGTCGACGCTGGTCAGGGTGGCACCCGGCATGCACGGCGCCACCCTTTCCGGATCCAGCAGGGCCTGCCACACGACATCAACCGGCGCTTCGACGGTGAACTGATGTTCCAGCTGCACAGGCCCAGTCTCCTTAACCGATTGCGGCGGTCAACGCACGTCCGGTGAGCACACGAGCAAGATGGCTACGGTACTCGCCATCGGCGTTGCCGTCACTGGTCGGACTTGTGCCGTTCGCGGCGTTCGCGGCCGCTGCCTTGACGTTCTCCGCCGTCGCGGCCTGGCCGACCAGCGCGTCCTCCACCGCCCGCGCCCGCACGGGCACCGATGCCATGTTCGTCAGCCCGATCCGCGCCTGCGCGACGGTGCCGCCATCGGTGCGGACCATCGCGGCGACCGCGACCATCGACCACGACTGCGCGACCCGGTTGAACTTCTCGTAGTGCGCGCGCCACCCGGTGTACTTGGGCAGCCGCACCTCGACGAGCAGTTCGGCCGGTGCCATCGCCGTCGTGAAGAAGTCGACGAAGTACTCCGCCGCGGGCACGGTCCGGCGGCCGTCCATCCCCGCGACGACCATCTCGGCGTCCATCGCCAGCACGGGCGCCAGCAGATCGCCCGCCGGGTCGGCGTGGGCGATCGAGCCACCGAACGTGCCGCGGTGGCGGACCTGCGGATCGGCCACGGTGCCGGTCGCCGCCGTGATCAACGTGGCGTGCTCCCGCACCAGCGGATCCCGTTGCACCTCGTGGTGCGTGGTCATCGCGCCGATCACGATCGCGTCGCCGTCCTCGCGGATGCCGCGCAGCTCCGGGATCCTGCCGATGTCCACCAGCTTGCTCGGTGCGGCCAGCCGCATCCGCAGCACGGGCAGCAGGCTCTGGCCGCCCGCGATGACCTTGCCGTCCTCGCCCGCGTCGGCGAGCGCGCGGACCGCTTCGTCCACTGTGGCCGGTGCGACGTAGTCGAACTGCGCCGGGATCATCGCGCACCTGCCTGGATCGCCTGCCACACGCGCATCGGCGAGCACGGCATCTCGACGTCGGCGACGCCCATGTGCCGCAGTGCGTCGACGATCGCGTTGACCACGGCCGGCGTCGACGCGATCGTGCCCGCCTCGCCGACACCCTTGACGCCCAACGGGTTCGTCGTCGACGGCGTCTCGGTCCGGTCGGTCACGAACGTCGGCATGTCCGCCGCGGACGGCAGGTAGTAGTCGGCGAACGTGCCGGTCGTCAGCGTTCCGCTCTCGTCGTGGACGGCTTCCTCGTACAGCGCCTGCGCGATGCCCTGCGCCAGACCGCCGTGCACCTGGCCTTCGACGATCAGCGGGTTGACGACCTTGCCGACGTCGTCCACGCACACGTACGACCGGATCGACACGCGCCCGGTCTCGGTGTCCACTTCGGTCGCGCACAGGTGCGTCCCGTGCGGGTACGAGAAGTTGTCCGGGTCGAACGTGGCGTCGGAGTCGAGGCTGGCCTCGTAGCCGTCCGGCAGGTCGTGTGCGGCGAACACGGCGAGCGCGATGTCCTGGATGCCGACTGACTTGTCGGTGCCCTTGACGGCGAACTTGCCGCCCGCGAACTCGATGTCGTCGACCGAGCACTCGAGCATGTGCGCCGCGACCGGTTTCGCCTTGTCGAGAACCCTCTGTGCGGCGAGGACAAGCGCTGTCCCGCCGACCGTGAGCGACCGGGATCCGTACGTGTCCATGCCTTTCGGCGCGATCTGCGTGTCGCCGTGCAGCACTTCGACGTCCTCGAAGGCGACGCCGAGCTGGTCGGCCACGATCTGGCTCCACGCCGTCTCGTGGCCTTGGCCGTGCGCGGACGCCCCGGTGACGACCTCGACCTTGCCCGTCGGCAGCATCCGGATCGCCGCGTGCTCCCAACCGCCCGCGCCGTAAGCCAGCGAGCCGAGCACGCGGGACGGCGCGAGGCCGCACATCTCGGTGTACGTCGAGATGCCGATGCCGAGCTGGACGGCGTCGTTCGACGCCCGGCGCGCTTGCTGCTCGCGCCGCAGTCCGTCGTAGTCGAACAGCTGCTTGGCGCGTTGGGTCGCGGCCTCGTAGTTGCCGGAGTCGTACGTCAGCCCGGCGACCGTGGTGTACGGGAACTCCTCGTGCTTGATCCAGTTCTTCTCCCGCAGCGCCAACGGGTCCATGTCGAGCTCGACGGCGAGCTCGTCCATGATCCGCTCGATCGCGAACGTGGCCTCCGGACGACCGGCGCCGCGGTAGGCGTCGGTGATCGTCTTGTTGGTGAACACGTTGGTGCACGCGAACCGGTAGGCCGGGATCTTGTAGATCGCGTTGAACATGAACGCGCCCAGCAGCGGCACGCCAGGCGCGACCACACCGAGGTACGCGCCCATGTCGGCCAGCAGGTCCACTTTGAGCCCGGTGATCGTGCCGTCGCGCGTCGCCGTGATGGTGATGTCCTGGATCTGGTCGCGGCCGTGGTGCGCCGTGGCCATGCAGTCCGACCGGCTTTCGTTCCACTTCACCGGTTTGCCGAGTTTCCGCGCGACGAGGAGCGTCATCAGCTCCTCGGGCAGCACACCGATCTTGCCGCCGAACCCGCCGCCGACGTCCGGCGCGATCACCCGCAGCTTGTGCTCCGGCAGACCGAGAGTCAGCGACGTCATCACGCGCAGGATGTGCGGGATCTGGGTGGACGACCAGACTGTCAGCTGTGGTCCGGTCGGGTCGACGACGGTGGCGCGTGGCTCCATGAACGCCGGGATCAGCCGCTGCTGGCGGAACCGGCGGGTGACGGTGACCTCGGCGTCCGAGATGGCCTGCTGGACGTTGCCGCCGGTGCCTGCTTCGCTGGAGTCGAACACCCACACGGCGTTCTCGTTCGTGCCGAGGTCGTCGTGGATCACGGTCGTGCCCTCGGCGAGCGCCGCCTCCATGTCCAGGACGACCGGCAGGTCCTCGTACTCGACGTCGACGGCCTCGAGTGCGTCCTGCGCCTCGGCGACACTGCGCGCTGCCACGACGGCGACGCCTTCGCCGGCGAAGTTCACCTTGTCGGCGGCGAGGACCGGCCGCCTCGGGTGCTTCATGTCCGGGGTGACCGGCCACGCGCACGGCAGACCGATCTCCCCTGCCGGGTCCAAGTCCTTTCCCGTGAACACCGCGATGACGCCGGGCATCTCGCGTGCGGCGGAGGTGTCGATGCTGACGATCCTGGCGTGCGCCTGAGGGCTGCGCAGCACCGCGAGGTGCAGCATGCCGGGCAGCGTGATGTTGTCGGTCCACCGGGTGCGCCCGGTGATCAGGCGTTCGTCCTCTTTGCGCAGACGGGCCTTGCCCACCTCGGGCTCGGCTGTGGCGGTCATCAGCTACCGCCTCCCGTGTGGCTCGCTTCGCGTGCCGTGATCGCCGAGTCGGAGACCTGCTCGGCGGCGGGACCTGCGCCGGGCGCCATCTTCGACGCGGCGTCACGGACCGCGCGCACGATGTTCTGGTAGCCGGTGCAGCGGCAGAGGTTTCCCTCGAGGCCGTGCCGCACGGCGTGGTCGTCGGGATCGGGGTCGTCGGCGAGCAGGTCGATCGCCTGCATGATCATGCCGGGCGTGCAGAACCCGCACTGCAACGCGTGGTTGTCGTGGAAGGCCTGTTGTACGGGGTGCATCCGGCCGTCGCGGGCGAGGCCCTCGACGGTGGTGACCTCGCAGCCGTCGGCCTGGACCGCGAGGACTGAGCAGGACTTCACGCTGTGCCCGTCGAGGTGGACGGTACAAGCCCCGCAGTTGCTGGTGTCGCATCCGACCACGGTTCCGGTTTTGCCGAGGCGCTCGCGCAAGTAGTGCACAAGCAACATGCGGGGCTCGACCTCGTCCGTGTACCTGGTCCCGTCGACGCCGACGGTGATCCGCATAGCGCCTCCAACGCTGGCTCGGTGGTGGGCTTGGGAACGCATGCGAGCGTGATCACGCTCACACTGGTCCGAGACTGCTACCGATTGCGCGGTCAATCAACCCCGCGTCGAGCGGGGTCCATATCCGCGGAGCAGAGGCGCTGTTTCTTCCGATTCCGCGGATCAATTCGGCTGAATGCCGTAGCCCGGCAGCCAGACGTAGCGAACGTCCGGCTCACGTTCCTCGTTGGCCGACCCGTCGGTGAGCTCGGCCTGCCTGAAGCCGTGCCGCTCGTAGAACCGGCGTGCCGGACCGTTCACCTGGAACGTCCACAGTTGCAGGCCCGCGGGGTTGGCCCGTTTCGCCAGGTCCACGAACCCGTCGCCGATGCCGCGGCCGCGGTGGCCGGGGGACAGGTAGAGCTGCTCGATCCAGCCGTCGTGCAGGACCATCATGCCGACACAGGTGTCACCCGACTGCGCGACCCACGTCTCCCGGCCGGGGATCACGACGTGTTCCAGCCACGCCCGGACCTCGTCGTCGGTGTGCGCCCGGCGAACCGTGGGCAGCGCCGCCCGGAAGGACGCCAGCCACACGCCGGCGACGCCTGCCGCGTCCGCGGCGGTCGCGCGGCGGTACTCCGAGGTGTGGTCAGCGGGCACGTGCGGCATCGTGATCTCCATGCAGAACATGTCACGGGACGAGTGGTGGGCGTTCGCCTCCGACGGCACCCGCACGGGCAAGCTCGCCACCGTCCGGGTCAACGGCGCGGCGCACGTCGCCCCGATCTGGTTCGTCCTCAACGAACAGGACGGCTACGACGAGGTCGTCTTCAACACCGGCGCCGAGTCGGTGAAGGGCAAGGCACTCCGGCGCGACCCGAGGTTCTCGCTGTGCGTCGACGACTCCACGCCGCCTTATTCGTACGTGGTCGTCCAGGGCGAGGCGACGCTGTCCGAGGACCTGGACGAGTCACTGGTCTGGGCGACGAAGATCGCCGCCCGGTACATGGGCGAGGACAAGGCGGACGTGTTCGGCAAGCGCAACGCCGTGCCCGGTGAACTGTTGGTGCGCGGGCGGATCACCAAGGTCACCGCCCACGCGAACGTCGCCGACTAGGACCTGGCTAGCTGCGCGCCAGGCACAGGGTCGTGGCCGGTTCCGAGTAGACCGCGGCCATGTCGCCCTTGCCCTTCCCGCACGCGGCCGGGTCGGCCTTGCCGGTCACGATCTTGGCGACCTTGACCGCCGATCCGCCGCACGGGGCGCGCTCGTCGGCCTTGTTGCCGCCGCCGCTTGAGATCTTGAAGCAGTCGCCTTCCTTGGCGTTGAGCATCAGGCAGAGCTTCATCGTGTCGGTGCGGCTGCGCCGGGTCCACTCGGTGTAGTCGCCCTTCGGGCACAGGCCCGCCGAGCTGTCCAGCTTCTTGGCCACCTTGTACACGGCTTCCTGCGTGTTGCAGTCGGCCTTCTCGGCGTCCGCGCTGGAGGCCGACACGACCCTGATGCAGTCGCCCGCCTCGGCGGCCCCGGCCCCGGTGCCCCAGTTGACGATCCCGAAGATGATCAGGCCGATGACGCCGAGCGCGACGACACCGCCGACGATCTTGCGGCCGCCGCTCTTCTTCGGCAGCGGCGGCGGCAGGTTCGGCGGCGGGAAGCCACCGCCCGGCGGCTGGTACTGCTGCTGGGGGAAGCCGCCGGGGTCCGGCGGCGGCGGGTACTGCTGCTGGGGCGCACCGGTCGGTGGTGGCGGGTACTGCTGCGGATAGGGCTGTTGCGGCTGCTGCGGGTAGCCCTGCGGCGGCGGGTACTGCCCCTGCGGTGGATAAGTCATCGGTTTCCCCAGCGTGATCGGCCTCGAGTCGGGGCAACCGTACCCGCAGGGCAGCGGTCCCCATGGCGGAATGGCCGGGATTTTTGCCGGTGGTCGCGGTGTTGGCACACTGGGGGAGGTCCCGCGGATGAGGAGTTGTTTGACACAGTGACCGACGGCCCGTTGATCGTGCAGTCCGACAAGACGCTGCTGCTCGAAGTCGAGCACCCGCAGTCCGACGAAGCGCGGATGGCCATCGCGCCGTTCGCCGAGCTGGAACGTGCTCCTGAGCACGTGCACACCTACCGGGTGACGCCGCTCGCGCTGTGGAACGCCCGCGCCGCCGGGCACGACGCCGAACAGGTCGTCGACGCCCTCTCGCGGTTCTCGCGCTACCCCGTGCCGCAGCCGCTGCTGATCGACGTCGTGGACACGATGAGTCGCTTCGGCAGGTTGCAGCTGCTGCATAATCCGGCCCACGGGCTGGTGATGAACGCCACCGACCGCGCGGTGCTCGAGGAGGTGCTGCGCAACAAGAAGGTCGCGCCCATGCTCGGCGCGCGCATCGACGACGACACGGTGGTCGTCCACCCGAGTGAGCGCGGCCGTCTCAAGCAGGTGCTGTTGAAGGTGGGCTGGCCCGCCGAGGACCTGGCCGGTTACGTCGACGGCGAGGCGCACCCGATCGCGCTGGAGGAAGAAGGCTGGCAGCTGCGCGACTACCAGCGCATGGCGGCGCAGACGTTCTGGGCAGGTGGCTCGGGGGTCGTCGTGCTGCCGTGTGGCGCGGGCAAGACGCTCGTCGGCGCGGCGGCGATGGCCGAGGCGCAGGCGACCACGTTGATCCTGGTGACGAACACCGTGGCCGGGCGGCAGTGGAAGCGCGAGCTGATCGCGCGGACCTCGCTGACCGAGGAGGAGATCGGCGAGTACTCCGGCGAGCGCAAGGAGATCCGGCCGGTCACCATCGCGACGTACCAGGTGGTCACCCGCAAGACCAAGGGCGAGTACCGGCACCTGGAGCTGTTCGACTCCCGCGACTGGGGCCTGATCGTGTACGACGAGGTGCACCTGCTGCCCGCGCCGGTCTTCCGGATGACCGCGGACCTGCAGTCCCGCCGCCGCCTCGGGCTGACGGCGACGCTGGTGCGTGAGGACGGGCGCGAGGGCGACGTGTTCTCGCTGATCGGCCCGAAGCGCTTCGACGTGCCGTGGCGTGACATCGAGGCGCAGGGCTGGATCGCCCCGGCGGAGTGCACCGAGGTCCGCGTGACGCTGACGGACGCCGAGCGCCTGAAGTACGCGACGGCCGAGCCGGAGGAGCGGTACAAGATCTGCTCGACGGCACGCACGAAGCTGCCGGTCGTCCGCAGCATCCTGGACAAGCACCCGGGCGAGCCCGCGCTGGTGATCGGCGCGTACCTCGACCAGCTCGACGAGCTCGGCGCGGAGCTCAACGCCCCGATCATCCAGGGCTCGACGAAGAACAAGGAACGCGAGGCGCTGTTCGACGCGTTCCGCAGGGGCGAGCTGCCGACCCTGGTGGTCTCGAAGGTCGCGAACTTCTCGATCGACCTGCCGGAGGCGTCGGTGGCCGTGCAGGTCTCCGGCACGTTCGGCTCCCGCCAGGAGGAGGCGCAGCGCCTCGGCAGGCTGCTGCGTCCCAAGGGCGACGGCCGCCAGGCGCACTTCTACTCGGTGGTCTCCCGCGACACCCTGGACACCGAGTACGCCGCCCACCGCCAGCGCTTCCTGGCCGAACAGGGCTACGCGTACACGATCGTGGACGCCGACGACCTGCTCGGGCCGCCGGTGCCGGAGGTCGGCTGACGCGCTGACCCGATCAGGAATTGTCGGACCCCTCCGCTACGGTTATATTCGAACACACGTTCGAGGCGAGGGGTTCGCGATGACGGCTATGACGATCGCTCCGGCGGCGCTGGGCAGCTGGCACGGGGAGATCTGGTTGACCGACTCGGTGCTGACCGATCCGCATGCCTATCTCGACCGGGTGGCGGACTACCAGCGAACCCGGTTGTGGCCGGTGCTCGTGCCCTCCGGCGGCCTCGGCATCCCGCCGGAGACGGGGTTCGTGCCCGAAGCGGCCCGGCGCGCCGTGGACAGGCACGACCCGCAGGCGGAGGCGGGTATCGCGGGCGCCGTGATGATCGCGAACAAGCGCCCGGCCTACCGCCTCGGGCTGGTCGAGGCCAACCGCCCGGCGGACGTTCCCGCCCGCCTCGGCAGGCCGGCGATGTCGGCGATCCTGCGCAGCTGGGAAGACCGCTTCGGTGCGACGCTGGTGCTACTCGGAGCGCGGGAGATGATGCTGTCCGTCTCGGCCCCGCCGACCGAGCTCCACCACGCTCTGGTCGTCGCGAACGAACACAGGTCCTTCTGCCCCCGGCTGCCCGGAACGCTGCCGCAGCTGTCCCGCGGGTTGGTCCGCCTCCGCCGCTGGCACTTCCGCTGGCGCTGAGAAAAGGCCGGAGTTCGACCGGGCTTTCCGAAATGGACAAGTCCGAGTGGAACGAGAGGCGCGATCCTGCGCGGATGTGCGGACATCCACGCGGAACCGCGCCTCTCAACCTGGAAAGCTCGTCAGGCAGTCGCTCACCCGGTGGCGGCCTTGAAGATCATCGAGTCGATGTTCACGTTCGCGTTCTGGTCGAGCATCTTGTACTTCTTCATCAGGTCAACTGTGCGCTGCAGGCGAGTGCGGTCGACGCTGGTCGGGAACGTTCCGATTCGGACCAGCTGCGCCACTTCCTTGTCGATCTTGACGAACTGCGTGACCGCTTTCTCCACTTCCTCGCGGTTGCTCGCGGTTTCCGATGCCTTCGTCAGCGCCTTGCGGAATGCTTCCGTCGTCTTCGGGTTCTCCGTGACGAACTTCGCTGTTCCCGTGTAGCCGGAGATCGGGAAGTTGGCCGTCGGTCCCTGTGAGGTGTCGAGGATCGGGGTCGCGCCGATCGAACGCGCGGCCTGGGTGACGAACGGTTCGAGGATCACCGCCGCGTCGATCTGCTTGGCTTCCAGTTTCGACTGCATGTCGGGGAAGGGGAACTCGACCCAGTTGATCTTCGACTGGTCGACGCCAGCGGTGTCCATCGCCGACTTGGCGAGCAGGTCGGTGATGCTGTTCTTCGTG